>JAZDDV010000061.1:0-37376 GCA_043809425.1 Microcaldota archaeon
CCTTAAGTGCCGCATCAGCAGCTTCTTTTTCCGGCGTGAGTACCAACACTTCTGGTTTAGGGGCAGGAGGTGTTTCCACCGGTTTTGGTTTTTCTTCCGCTTTGGGCGGCTTCTCCACGGGTTTGGGTTCCTCTTTTTTAGGCAGAGCAGGTACTTCCTTTTTCGGAGTTTCCTTTGCTTTCCTTTCAGCGTCCATATTACTTCTGTATTCTTCTGCTTTTTTTATGGCATCAATGGCTTTCTCATCTTCCCCTGCAATTCGGTAGCGATCCATTGCCTTATTATTCAGGATAAGGTCTATTGCTTCCTGGTATTTTCCCTGTTTGGCAAGCGACTTGGCTTCTTTCATTATGGCATCGCCTGCCTTCTCGTTTACTCTTGCCATAATCTCATTTGCTTCTTTGGAGATTTTTTTATTATCAGACATCTTGGCTTCCGTAAGGCTTGCGGTCACGACTGCATACTGCCTTAATTTTTCCGTCAATTCAGCAGTCTTATCAGCGGTTCTTTCCAATCCCTTAGCGTCATTGATTGCTACCCAAAGTCCCTTTTCTTTTTTTGCAAGTTCTTCTTTTTCCCTTTGCTTGGTCATGTCCGGGCTGGGTATCGGTACGAGTGCCGGTGGTGCCTGCTCTTTCTCCCAATCCTTTTTTGATTTTTCAGCAGGAGGCGCAGCTTCAGTTCGTATCACCTGTCGCATTACTGCTATTGCTTCTTTTTCGTTTTTCGCAGTTTCTGCGATTTTAATGAGTTCTCTGATTTGCGCAGCGTTGGCTTTGTCAAAAGAATCTTTCTTCACACCTATGACGTGCCACCGCTTTTCAAGGCCGCCAGCAGCTTTTTTGGCAAACTCAGACCAGACCATATATTTTACAGTTGCCGTATCCTTGTATTTTGTCCCGGGATCGGAAGTAAACCTGGCATAAGATTGGACTGCTTCTTCATTTTTTTCTAGCTGTGCAACAAAGCGACTGGTTGGACCCATAGGTAAACACCATATATATTTAGAACAAAAATGTTTAAATAGAGCATATTCTGCTGCCGAGCAGATACATTCGGCAGTGGCCAGGCTGCAAAAGTTGACACGTTAAATCTCTTTATTCAATCCTTAAACGTTTTACTGCGTTTTAGTGAAAACGAACGGGAATACCACTGTTACAGCTCCATCAGGCATAGGGAATTTGAAGTGTTTTAGTCTCTCAATTATGCCCTGCCCTACAGCCGGATTGCCCATAGTGTCCTTGTCTATTCTTACGTCACTAACCGCGCCATTCGAAGTGACAGTGAACCTTACAGTTACTCTGCCGGCCAGATTCGGATTTCTCTTAAGTTCTCTTTCGTAAATGTCCGCGAATGATCTTATACGCACCTTTAGCGTCGAACTGATTTTTTCACCATCATTGCTGCTTCCTTCAGTTACTTCCGGTGCCATAAATGAAATAGCACCGGTAATCTTTGCTTCTTTTTTGACGTCACCTAATCCGCCTTCGCCTACCTTGCCCTCAGCAGCTGCGGTTCCCAATTCCCCTATTGTTACTGCTTCTTGAGCATTCGATTTCATTGGTCTGCTGTTCGGAGCTTCTGGTTTTTCTGCTTCTTGCGGAGCTATCGGTTTTGGTACGAGTGCTGGTGCCTGTTTCGCCTCCCATTCCTTTTTTGATACTTCAGCAGGAGGCGCAGCTTCCGGTCTTACCGCTTCAGTTCGTATCACTTGCCGCATCAATTCAATTGCTTTCTTTTCGTTTTCTGCAGTTTTTGCGATGGTATTGAGTTCTTTGATTTGCGCAGCTAGAGCTTTGTCAAAAGAATCTTTCTTCACTCCTACGACGTGCCACCGCTTTTCAAGGCCGCCAGCAGCTTTCTTGGCAAACTCAGACCAGACCATATATTTTACAGTTGCCGTATCCTTGTATTTTGTCCCGGGATCGGAAGTAAGCCTGGCATAAGATTGGACTGCTTCTTCATTTGTTTTTAGCTGTGCAAAGAGTCTTGGACCCATAGATAACACCTGATATATTTAGAACAAAAATGTTTAAATAGAGTAATATTCTGCTGCCGAGCTAGAATTTGAACTGCCTGTTCATGACAGCTGAAAGCGCGCCCTTAAGGTTCTGCACCAAACCGCCTTTGCCGCCTTTTTCCATGAACATTCGCGGGCTTATTTTCACTATTACTGCAAGAGCCGTCTGCTCATCCACTTTGTTCATTTTGAGCTCAGCGGCAACTGCTTTCTTTATGTCGCCTATCAGGGACATTTCGCCCCTATTCACATTCTGCTCTATCCAGGCGCTGCCAAAGGCAAGCTGGATGGTAATCGGTTGCTTGTTCTCAATAGGTATGACGAATGAATAAAATGCAATCGGCTCCGTATTTTTATCCTCATAAACCTCGCCGCTGTTCAGCACCTTTGTGGAGAGGAATTTGACTGTGTAATCGCTTTCCTTTTTGCCAATGGTAACTTCGATGTTGCCTATCACGATGGGTTCCATTACGCGGCCGATATCTGCCATCCTTTCCGGTTCCCGTTCCCTGCGGCGGCCGGTGTCAACTTCTTCCTTAGGCGGCTCCTTTGGTTTTTTCCATTCTATCTCTGCATCCGGGAGTTTTCTTTCTTTTAATCTATCAGTTACGCCTCTGAAAATGTCGCTATAGTCTACCTCTTTTTTCTTTGGCGGTGCTTTCGCAGTTTTAGTAGTTGGAGCTTTAGGGGCTGTTGCTTTTTTCTCTTCAGTAGGTGCGGCTTGCGCTAACCGTATTTCCTTTTTTTCTTCTGCTTTTTTTGCACGCGGTTCCAGCTCTTCACGCATGTTCTTTGGTTTTTCACGTATCTTCTTTGCAGTTTTAGCGCCATTCTTCTTTGGAGTCACTTTTAGCTCTACCAGCTTCTGCGCGATTACCTTGTCGTCCAATGTCAGATTTCTTTTTTTCTCTTTTAGAGAGGATTCCGTTGGGCTGGTCATAGTTGCACCTGCTTCTGTTAGGAAAGAAAATCTTTAAATACTGTTCAGCTGAATCTAAAACTCATGGGAGGATTGGATTATGCCATGCTGAGAGAAATCCAGCGAAAAGAGCTAGCATCACCAAAATTGGGCTCGCTCAGTTCGGATTTCTATGTCTCAGTTGCCGACTTCCTTAACGAAAGAAAATGCGAGGCGTTCTCATCCAATTCGGTGATGAAAATCCGTGAATACGAGAACTTGCAGAAAATCGTATTCTCCATAAAGGAGAAGCGCGAGGAAAAGATACTGCTCATGGCGCTCCGCGGGGAAAAGGTCAACGGAGAGCTGACCTCGGAAGAACGGGAGCTTTTCAACCGGTTGACTGCGCTGCTCCGCAATTTCCGCGGCCAGGTGGATAAGACTGCTGCGGCAGCCTGCGAGGTCGATGACCTGAAGGTAAAGGTTATAAAGGATATCGAGGCATATAAAGGTCTGGACGGGAATGTTTATGGGCCCTACAAAAAGGACGAAATAATGTCCCTCCCCAAGGCTGAAGTAGACTGGCTCGTCAAGGCCAAAATGGCTGAAATGCTTGTCATTCAGCAGTGATGCTAAAAAGGTGAAATAAATGAAATATCCAAAGGAAGTCAATGCCTATTGTCCGTTTTGCAGGAAGCATGAGCCTCACAAGGTGAAGGTCGCCAGCAAGGGCGCAGCACGCAGCATGGCGCGCGGTACCAGGGCGCACGACAGAAAAATGCTTGGCCACGGCGGCAAACGCGCAGGCAAAAAGTCAGTGAAAAAGCAGGGAAAAAGGCAGAAGATAATTCTTACTTGTCCGGTCTGCAAGAAAAAACACCAGCGGGTGCTGGGCGGTGGCAGGACCACAAAGAAACTAGAGATAAAAGCGTGATTCTATGGCATCTAAATTTATTGACGTAAAATGTGAATGCGGCAATGTGCAGCGCGTTTTCAGCCACACCTCGCAAGAGATAAAGTGTGCCAAGTGCGATGCGCTGCTTGCCGAACATACAGGCGGAAAAGCAGTAATCCACGGCCAGGTAGTTAAAGAGCTTGGGTGATCAGCAGTGGAGTTGCCTGAGGAAAACGAACTGGTACTTGCTACTATAAAGAAGATAATGCCCTACGGCGCCGTCTGCTCGCTTACCGAATACGGGGAGGCAGAGGCGTTTTTGCATATCTCAGAAGTTGCACCGCGCTGGATAAAGAATATCCACGAATTCATATCCGAAGGCCAGCGGGTGGTTGCAAAAGTCCACAGGCTGGACAAGGAAAAGCGCCAGATCGACATTTCGCTCAAGCGTGTTAACGATGAGGAGAAGCGCCGGAAGCTGGAGCAGGTTAATTTCGAGAAGCGCGCAGACCGGCTCATTGAAGTGGCGCTTACTGCGGCGAAGCTGAAGAAGCCCACTGTCCAGGAAGTCAAAGATACCATACTGGAAGAATACGGCGACGTTTATACTTTACTTAAGGAAGTCTCAGAGAAAGGGGAAGAGTCGCTGGAAAAGTTCAAGTTCCCAAAAATATTCATCACAAAACTGGTGGAAGTGGCAAAGAAGAATATCAAAAAGCCGGTGGTTACCATCGGCGGCACGGTGAAGCTCACCTGCCATGGCGGTCATGGCGTGGCACTGATCCGCGAAGCATTTGCCGATCCTTCCAAAAGCATGAAGGTTCTGTATCTGGGCGCTCCGCGCTACAAGATTATGCTTACTTCGTCAGATTACAAAACCGGCGAGAAAAAGCTGGCTGACTGGGTTGGCAAGATAGAAGAGTTTGCAAAGAAAAATTCCTGCACTTTTGAATTCAAGAGGGAAGATGAATGAAGAAGCTGATGCGGTGCACTAGCTGCGGCGCATACACCCTTTCTTCAAGTCATTGCGGCGTAGCCGTTGCATCGGCACACCCGCCACTTTTCAATCCGAATGATCCCTACGGGGAATACCGGAGAAAAATAAAAGGCATTGGAGCTGATTAGCATGAAAGAAACGACTATTATTGAAAGGGAAAAGATCAAGAAATTGAGAAACCCTGTTTTGATCATAGGCCTGCCGGGCATCGGCCTTATAGGTCAAGTCGTAGGCAAGTATCTGGCAAAGGAAAGCAAGTCCAAGAACGTGGCATCGCTCTATTCGCCCTATTTCCCGCATCAGGTGCTTATGTCCAAGAAAGGCACCATGAGGCTGATAAAGAACTCGTTCTATGTTTTCAGGGGAAGGAAATCAGACATTCTCGTGCAGGTTGGCGACATCCAGGCTTTGAGTTCCGTAGGCCAGTATGAAGTGGCCGGCAAAGTGCTGGAGTATGCCAAAAAGCACGGCATAAAGAAAGTGATAACCATAGGCGGCTACAGCACAGGTACGGTGTCTGACCCGCGCCGCATATTCGCAGTGGTCAGCCGCAAGGAAAGCATTCCGCCGCTAAAGAAATTAGGCGTTATTTTCGGCGAAGCAAAAGGCTCCATTGTCGGTGCAGCCGGTTTGATGCCTGCGCTTGCAAGTCAGTATGGCATGGAAGGCATCTGCATTTTAGGAGAGACTCACGGCGGCTATATCGACACGGCATCGGCAAAGCAGATACTGCAGCTGCTTTCCAAATACCTGGATTTCGAAGTGAATCTCAAGCGCATAGACGAGCGCGCAAAGAAAAGCGAGAAGGCCATAAGGCAGCTTGAGGAAGAAATCAAGAAGAACATGGAAATGCCTGAGCAGCCGCACAAGGTATCCTACATAAGGTGAAGTATGAAGGGCCAGATAACCATCGAGTACATGGTCCTTTCCCTTGTTGTGCTGGCACTGCTGGCCATATCAATTACTACGCTTATTCAGGTTCAGAAATCTTCAGTGCAGGCCATGGACAACGTGATGTTTCGGAAGTCGGCGCTTGATTTGCATTCTACCATAGAAGAAGCCTGCGCCCTGGGCGCGGGAAACCAGCGCACGGTGCATTTGGCGCGCAGTTTTGAACTTACGCTGGATAGGGGCAGCAGAAAACTGTTTTTCAAGAACGGCAGCACTGAGATGGCAGTTGATTTGCTGTGCCCCCTGGACGTGACTGCTGTTAATCCTCTTTCCGGAGACGTTATAGTTTTAAATGAAGATGGCGATAGGATAAAAGTTGAAAAAAGGTGACGCTATGAAAACCATTTACTTTGTGTTGTTGCTTTTGGCTGCGGTGTTCGCAGTACCTTCTGGTTTGGTAATCGAAATAAATAATTTAGATCCATCTACCAATACTACTGCAGTGCAGCTGACAACGCTTACTGCTATTGATGCTGATAACTGCAGCATTTCAAACCACGCTGATCTCTCAGGCGCTACTACGTTACCTTATTCATCCATAACAACGCCCATGGCCTGGACGCTCACAAGCAATGACGGCACCAAAACCGTTTACTTCCGCTGCGACGATGTTGATGGAAATATGAGCGATGTTGCGTCTGCTTCTATTCTACTTAATACTACAGTACCAGATACGGTTGCGCCGACGATTTCAGGAACCGTGCCAACAGGTACAACAACAAACAAAAAGCCGGCGATAAATGCGACGATAACGGATACGGGCGGTTCAGGAGTTGATAGCGCTTCAATCCAATTTTCTCTTGATGGCTCACCAGTCACAGGAACTTTCACTTCAGGCACTGGCAAGCTGACTTATACGCCTGCAAGCAATCTTGCATTAGGCATACACAATGTTTCGCTGGACGTAAGCGATTTGGCAGGCAATCCGGCAACGCAGGCTACCTGGTCATTTACCGTAACTTCAACAGGCGTCAGCTTTTCTTCGTTAACGCCTACGAATGGCAGCACCACCAGCGACGTAACGCCAACCATTTCAGCGCACGTTACCAGCAGTGATGGCGTTGGCAATGTGACCATGAAACTGAATAGTGCATCTGTTAACGCAAGCTACGCGTCAGGCGTTATTACCTATACGCCAACAGTTAGCAATGGCAATTATACCGTATTAGTAGAAGCGACAGACAGCTACGGAACTCCTGGCTCCGTAAGCTGGACGTTTATCGTGTCATCAGCCGGCGTCAGCTTCGGTACGCCCTACCCGGCAGACGGCAGCAGCGTAAGCACGCGCAAGCCTAACATTACAGTCCATATTACTGATTCTGGCAGCGGCATAAATACATCTTCCATAAGAATGAGATTCAACGACAGCGATGTCAATGCAACCTATTCGGCTACAACCGGAAACGTTTCCTATACGCCGGCAACAAACCTGCCGGATGGCAGCTATGATGTTACTGTTACTGCAGTAGACAACGCCGGCGTGTCAAAAACAATTTCCTGGACATTTAGCGTATTAATAGACAACACGGCGCCGGACATAAGTCTTTTCATACCGTCCAACAACAGCGCGGTAAACAATTTCTTCGAGATCTCAGCTGTCATAGAAGACGGCGGCACAGGCGTTAATGAGGGTAGTATAATGATGAATCTTAATGACGTTGATGTTAGCAACTCTGTTAATTTTAATTCTGACACTGGCAAGGCAACTTTCACTCCAACGGTAACACTGACTGGCGGAGAATACCAAGTCGATCTATGGGCAAAGGACAATGCAGGCAATGAGCGGCATGTAAAATGGTATTTCACCATTCCCTCTGCGGCTCCGCTTTATTCTTCAAAAACCCCTGAGCCCGGCTCATTCGTAACCAACAAAAAACCGGAAATTTCAGTAATCGTAAAGAGCAATGGAACTTCTGCAGTGGATGCCACTTCAATAAAAATGTACTTTGACGGCAGCGTTGTCACGCCGTCGCTTTCAGGCTCAACAGGAAAAGTTTCTTTTGTGCCTGCTGCCAACCTATCCGAAGGAAGCCATACGGCTAAAGTGATGGCAAAGAATCTGAAGGGCGAAGAAAGCCAGACCGAATGGAGCTTTACGATTGACAGCATTACTCCGAATCCGCCAACAAACCTTAAGGCAAATGTTTCCGCAGCAAGCGTGCTGCTTACCTGGGCGGCATCCAACTCAAGCGACGTGGTAAAATACAAGGTTTTTGTTTCACCGACAAGTTTCCTGTCAATAGCAAATAAAATTTCAGTTGCAGACCTGAATTCCTCTACTTTGCAATATGTGCACAGCCAAACAGGCAAATATTACTATGCAGTAGTCGCAGTTGATGGAGTTGGCAATCCGTCAGCACCTGCATTCGCAGCCACCTGTTCGGCCTACAGCAACGGGGCGTGGAGCGACTATGAATGCTGCGTTAACAGTGATTGCGGAGCCGGCAAAACCTGCGAGGCGCATGTATGCAAGATATCAAGTGCGCCTGCTACGCAGAACAGTACGGCAAAGACTGCTCTTGATGCGGCAACGCTTGCGATAAGGGATGCAAGGGAAAGCGGCAAGAATACCACACAGGCAGAAGAATACCTGCAGGAAGCACAAAATTCTTTCAATGCGAAAAACTACGAAGAGGCAAACCGCTTTGCGCAGCTGGCAAAGGAAGCGGCGCTAAGTGCGCCGGGCGGTGAGCCGCAGCAGAATGCCACTGTTGAAGAAACTGGCGGCAAGAAGCCGCTGCCCTGCCTCGGCGGATTCGTGCTGCTAGGAGTGCTTGCTTTTCTTTTTTATCAGAGAAGATAGGCAACATTTTTAACCAGCCTGTGCCATAATACTCACATGCAGCTTAGAAAAACCGCTATTGCAATCTCTGTTGCAGCCGTAATCAGCTGCAGCGCCTGTGTGCCAAAGCAGCCGCTTCTTTCAAATTACAAGGAACTTGCTCCGCCTGTCTGTGAGAAATTCAACGGTGAAAACAACCCCCATCTTAATAGGCTGCTTTCCCGCTGGGATCCGGTGCTTAAAACAACCCTGGGCGATATAATATATTATACGGACACGGCAGAAAGCGTATTCGTCGGGTTGCACCTACCCTCCATAAGCGTCGTGCTGCTAAGAATGAACCAACGTGGCGTCAAAAGCCTGGACCATGAGATGGGCCACGCGATTTTCAATTTCATAATGAAAAAGGCTTCGGAGCAGAGCATAAAAAACACCCTGGAGCTATGTGACCACATTGCGGCAATAAATCCTGAGACGCGCAAATTCATAGAGGAAGTCTATCTAAAGCTCGAAGACCTGAAACCCTATCCGGAATATTATATGAAAACTGAAATGTTCGCAAGGGCGGTGGACAAGCTCATGAGAGGGCGGGATAGCGATATAAAATTCGTGCTGGATGAGTATACGGTGGCGGCCCTTAGCAAGTTTGAGATAGGCAACAATAGGATATTCGAAGCGGCTGCCCAGCATTATGTCGTGGGCAACAAGTTCGAGGAAGGGCCGTATCACTGGGATGTGCAAAACGTCAGCTGCTATGCCATAAACTTCCCGGAAATCCTTAAGTGATTATTTCCTGCGGTCTATGATTTCCTCAGCATCTTTTCCCGTGCCTACTAATGCAACGGGAATTCCAACATTCTTTTCGATGTCGCCGATGAAGTCCCTTGCTTCTTTTGTCAGGTCTGCATATTTCTTCACGCCTGCGTTGCCTGGGAATCGTATGTCCAGTTTTGTGACTGCCATCATGGTTGCACCGTTGATCTCCGCTGCCAGTTTGAGGTCTTCCCAGTGCAGGTCTAAAGAAGAACGCCTTGGCCTTCCTGTTACCGTGCCGTATTCCTGAATGCCTAGTTTTTCCGCTTCTGGAATGCTCATCTCATTCTTGAACGGGCCGCCGCCTACGCGTGTGGTGTAGGATTTGATTACCATTATCACGTCATCTATTTTCGTCGGGCCTAAACCAACGTCTGCAGCAATGCTTGAGGCGCTTGTATCTTTTGAAGTGCAGAACGGATAGGTACCGTAATAAACTGAAATCATGAATCCCTGTGTTCCTTCAATAAGTACGTTTTTTGCAGTGTTAACTTCTTTTACTACGTCCGTGAGATACGGCTTAAGTTCAGGGCAGTCGCTTACTGTTTTCGCAACGCGTCTTACGCGGTCCATGACTGCAGGGCCGCAGCCTGTGTTCGTGCTGCCTATCTTGCCGTCTGTTTCCTGTTTATCCCTTGCAATATGGTCTTCAGTTAGCCACGTAGCTCTGAAATCAACGCCGCAGCGTTTTGGGCTGCCGTTGATAAGTTCCACTTCCTTGAGAAATACTGTTGGATTGACCACTACGCCTGCGCCGATTAACACGCGTGCTTTTTCATTGACAAAACCGCAGGAAAGCATGCGCATTGGGTAGCGCTTGCCCTGGTAATTCACTTCATGGCCGGCGTTTGGCCCAACGCCGCCTCGTGCTATTACCTCTGGATCATCGTGAAGTGCAAGATAGGAGATAATCTTTCCCTTGCCTTCGTCTCCGTATTGTCCGCCAACTAGGATGTTTTTCGTCATTTTAGTCCCCTCAGTGAATGAATAATAGGATTAAACTAATAATAATAAAAAGGAAACGGAAAACGCCTACTTTGGTTTTTTAAGTTCGGCCGTGAGCTGCAGCTTAAGCGTGCTGTTTATTGTTCCATCCAGATTGCTGATTTCGTTTTCTATCTCCTTTATGCTTGCTTCTATCTTCTGCAGCTGAACCATGCGCCAGCTCTCCAAACCGCTTTTTTCTATGCGCGCTTCTGCCATCCTCTCAATTGGCCTCATCTTCTCAGGCTTCAGTTCATTCAGCTTCTCTCCTATTTTTTCGAGTTTTTCTGTTATGCCGTCTACTTTCTTCATCAGGTCGTCTATCCTGTTACCTGCTACGAGGAATATCGGTTTAACCTTAAGCTTGCTGTCTTCTGCTTTTGCCAACATTTTTTCTTCAGCCATAGGATCATCCTAATCTGTCTACGTTTAAAACATTTTAAAATTAGAGGTGTTGTTTCTTTCTGGCAGGTTCAACATCCTCTGTTTTTATCGGCTTGCCGGACAAATCGATGACTTTTGGCTTTCCGACGGGTATGACTTTTGCCTTTGCCGCAGGTTTTACCTTTAGGCGGTAGCCAAGCTCGTCTAATTTTATCGGCCTGCCTAATTCATCCGTAATCAGCGGATCTGCTATTGCTTTTTTCTTCTCAACCATATCATTTCCTCGTTTTACTGCCTTTTTTTGCGGTTTTCTCAGCTGGTTTTTTCCAGTCGAGAATTTTGTCTGCTGCAAAGACAATAATAAGGATGATTGCATCAAGCAGCAGCAAGTCGCCCACGAGCGTTGCTCCAGTGGAGCAGAGACTCTTCATCCTCAGGACCAGGTCGGTTGGATCCGTTGAATTGGTTGCAGTCTGCTTTGCTGTGCCGAAAATCAAAGATTCCTCCTTGTCATAGTGGCAAGCACCTATTAGTGGAGATCCAACAAGTAAGCTGATTAGGTAAGGATACACAAGATACAGGAAAAGCAAAATAACTACGCCAAGAGCGAGAATTATTTCCGTTGCCTTGAGAACCTTCTTTCTGTCCATGGTTTTATTTAGACAGGAAATTTTATATGGCTGACGCTAATCCTCCAGAAGGCAATGCCTTTTAAAACATTATTCTATATAATTAATAACTGGTAACCCTCATGGTGAAAAATATCATAGGTTCAGTAGAACAAACGGTCGTTCAACCTACTCAGGCTGAGAAACTTCCCGTGAGGAAGTTTCATCCTCTTATTGAAGCATTAACAAAAAAGTGGCGTCTTAACCAGAACCATGTTGACTATGACACTGTCTCTTATTGTTTAACAGACCGGTTAAATGTTCTAAATGATCTGTTCGGTGGCAGAGAGGACTCCTTTGACAAACTTTCTGGGAAAAAAATTCTTGACTTGGGCTGCGGTTCTCGTTACACCTATGATAATATGATAGGTTTCGTAAGTTATGTAATGTATGAACCTTGGCTCTGCCGTGCGTTGAATGAACTTGGTGCGTTTCCCACGGGTATAGATTTCAATTCGCTTGACGGTGAACCGTTCAATCACCAGGTAGTTGACCTTTCATTAAAAGGCGCACTTGATTTTCTCTCAACAAGTTCTTTTGATGCTATAAATAGTAGGTTTCTTCTTGGCGCTGATTGTGCATCTTTCTCACCTACCTTTGAGAGAATAGTTGTGGAACGTGATGCTAGGGTTGATAGTGAAGTAAAAGTAAAGGAAATGAAAGAAGAATTCATGCAGCAGGCTCTCAGGCTGCTGAAAGAAGGCGGCGTCTTTGTTTTCGAAGCAGAGGCTTTTAGGAAAATAAACAACAGACTTGAGCAAGTTAATTTGAAATACGCCATAATGTGATTCTATTCTTTGATAATTCCGAAATGGCTGACGCTAATTCTATTAAAAAATAGAAAGACTCACGCTTCAATTAGAGAGTGTACTAAGTAATTTTTCCTCGCTTAACGCAATTATATATTGGAGGTGATCTATCCGCAGGTTCCCCTACGGATACCTTGTTACGACTTAGCCCCCCTCACGTATTTTCGGTTCGAACTTGGCAATAACCAAGGTCTCACCGAGGACACATTTGGGTGACTTGACGGGCGGTGTGTGCAAGGAGCAGGGACACATTCACCGCGGGATGATGACCCGCGATTACTAGCCATTCCAGCTTCATGAGGGTGAGTTGCAACCCTCAATCCGAACTAAGAGCAGATTTGAGGATTAGCTCCTCCTTTCGGAGTCGCAGCCCGTTGTTCTGCCCATTGTATGCCGCGTGTAGCCCATAGGTTTCGGACCATACTGACCTACCGTCGCCCACTTCTTCCTCTCACTTAACGCGAGCAGTCTGTTTAGAGTGCATCCCTTCCGGAGAAGAGATTAGCAACTAAACACATGGGTCTCGCTCGTTGCTGGACTTAACCAGACAGTTCACGCCACGAGCTGACGATGGCCATGCAATACCTCTCGGCTCGTCAGGCAAGATCTTTAGTCTGACCTTCATACTGCCGTCGCCTATGGTGATGTTCCCGGCGTTGTATCCAATTGAACCGTAGCATCCACGGCTTGTGGTGCTCCCCCGCCAATTCCTTTAAGTTTCAATCTTGCGATCGTACTCCCCAGGCGGCAGACTTAACACCTACGCTACAGCACTACATGTGATTACTCACATGTAACACCAAAGTCTGCATGATTTACAGCTGGGACTACCGGGGTATCTAATCCCGTTCGCTCCCCCAGCTTTCGTCCCTCACCGTCGGACGCGTTTTGGATAGGCGCCTTCGCCACTGGTGGTCCACCCAGGCTCAACGGATTTTACCCCTACCCCGGGTGTACCCCTATCCTCCCCCGCTCCCGAGTCTAGTGGTATCTTCTGCACGCGTTAGAGTTAAGCTCCAACATTTCACAGAAGACTGACTAGACCGGCTACGGACGCTTTAGGCCCAATATTCGTGGGTACCACTTGAGGCGCTGGTGTTACCGCGGCGGCTGCCACCAGTCTTGCCCACACCCTTATTCGCCGAGCTATTTACACTCGGCAAAAGACGGAAACTAAGTTTCCGCCACTCGGACTTCCCCTGTCACGCTTTCGCGCATTGCAGAGGTTTCGCGCCTGCTGCATCCCGTAGGACTAGGGCCCTTGTCTCAGTGCCCTTCTGGGGGCCACCACTCCCATGGCCCCTAGGGATTATCGGCTTGGTGAGCCGTTACCTCACCAACTACCTAATCCCCCGCAGTCTCATCCTAAGGCGGACTGGCTCCAATTCACCAGCCATTTAAACGATGAGGCATTCCAGCGCCCATCGCCTATCGGGTATTGTCCTCAGTTTCCCGAGGTTATCCCCGTCCTTAGGTTAGATTGACCACGTGTTACTCAGCCCTACGCCACGACTGGAGGTCCAGTCGTAGACTTGCATGGCTTAATCGAAATCCGATAGCAGTACCCTCCAGCAGGATCAACTGGAGTTGATCGCTGCATCAGCGAATTTTTATTTGGAAGTATCGCGTCGTTGTTTGGAATTAGCTTTACTTAGATACACATATACTCTTGAAGCGTGAGTCGAAACTACAAGACGTAGATTCCCATAGCTAACTGAAGTTTTACCTGCACCAAAAAAGTGCGTAGCAACATATATGATGTTACCCCTTTATAAAGGTTTCGCAGGTTTCTACGCCCTTGAGAAGCATTTGCAGCAAAAACGCAGCGAAAAACCAGGCGAAATGTTTATAATCTCTTATCTACATATATAATAACATGACATTTAAAGACAGATTCATTGCACTATTCAGAAAGAACGCGCAGAAACCTCCGGAGACGCCTAAGCCAATTCAAAATCCGTTTAAATCGCCCGTATCTAAAGTGGTCACTGCCAGGCGGGATGATCCAAACAGAAACGGCATACGGAAAGAGCTGCCGGTTTCAGGCATCAGGGAATCTGGAAAATCAATGCTGAGCAAGATGAAGGTAATGACTCCGTTGGGCGAGGCAATAATCCAGGAGGATATTTACAACCGCGGAACTGGCGTGCAGGAAATGGTCATTAAAGTCGGTGCCAATGCAGAGCTGATAAAGGAACAACTTAAGTCCATAGTATTCATACCGGTGATTGGCAGAAACGGCAAGGTTATTCGTGTTTATCCTCATGACAAGGGAAGCATCAGGGTTGAGAGAAATGAACTAATCCTCAACATCAATAGCGCTACGGACTATGATAAACTGACCGATACGGGCAGGACTATCGCAGATGAAACAGCAGAGCTTCTCAGGGCACTTAGTGTGGCTTCCAAGTAACTTCGCTGTGTTTTTTACACATATTTTTACATAAAAACCACTCTTTTTAAACAGTTACTGCAATAATTCTATTGTGGGTTTATGGTCGCTACGGGAACTAACAGTGAAAGTGTTCCAGCTAAGCCAGATCCAGCACTAATCGCAGCAGAAATGCAAAGATTAACCGCACTAGTTAAGGTAGAAAGCATGGATGACGGGCCTGCCCGGAATGCTATCTCTGATATCACCAAATTACTTCCTGATGAACTTGCTGTCGCAGCACTTATCGATATTGTCGAAAACACACAGCAGAATAGGCGGGATGACGCCATAGAGGCGCTATGTACGCTAAGCCAGGGCCGGCTGGAAAATAACGCGCTGTTTGACGCGCTGATGGACCTGACGCAGAAAAAAGAGGCGCACACCGCCCTAGGCTATTACAAGAAGTCTATCATGGCATTAGGTCTCTTTGAGGACATGCGCGCCACATTTGTCATAACCTCTTTTCTCGAGGATGCGAAGAGATTGGTCGGAAATGCAGGAAGTTTTGAAGGGCTTTTCCTTACCATCGCCATTTCCGAAGCCCTGATAAAAATCAAGGATCCGCTTGCCGTACTCGCATTGGAGAACGCGGCAGACGTTTTTACTTCCCAGTCCCACATTTCCCTGTATCAGAATCATGACAATAAGACCCCGTCGCGTGAAGAAGAATGGGGGCCGTTCGTCTATACGCTTAATTCGCTTGCGGCCTGTGGCATAACCAACAAAACTCTTGAAATCTTTGACAAGAAGCGTCCGAGTTCGGCACTACCGCCTCAGCCGTCCAAAATCGCGCTACGTGATAGCGGCAACCCACGCGTTGCCGAAGCCATAAAGAGGATCTATGTAGGAATGAACGGCGGAGAAATTAAGGTGTACAAGCAGAACGAGCTTGAAGAGATGACTGACTTTGCAAGGGCCGCATTTAAAGATAAAAAAAATAGAAGATGCACCCACCCTATCACGCAACCTGACAAATGCGTCATAAGAACATTCATGCGAAGGGCTTTAGCCTGCTGATTACCTGCTGCGCTTTACACCGATTCTTTTGCAGTATTTTCTTATTTTACAATTAGTGCAAAAAGGGCTGACGGGAACGCAGATTGTCTGCCCATAGGCAACGAAAATGCGGTTTAGTCGCAATAGGTATCTGCGCGGAACAAGGCGCATCAGCTGCCGTTCAGTCTCTTCAGGCTTTTTGGTTTTCACCCAGCCAAGCCGGTTGCTTATGCGCTGGACATGCGTATCAACGCCAAGCACAAGCTTGCTATAGGCTCTTGCAAGCACGATATTGCCAACTTTGCGGCCAACGCCCGGCAGCTTCATCAGCTGCTCCAGCGAGTGGGGTACTTCGCCGTGAAATTCACTAATCAGCATTTTCATTGCTGTCTTCAAATGCCTGGTTTTTATCCTGTAAAATCCGATGCCTCTCAGCAGTTGATGCATTTCCGCAGTAGGCAGCGTGAGCAGCTGCTGCGGCGTTTTGGCAACGGCGAAAAGCCGGTTGCAGGCAGCTGTCGTAACCTCGTCTTTTGTGCGCGGTGAAAGCATGGTGGCAACAAGAATATGAAACGGAGATTTTGCGCTGCCTTTCTCCAGCATGAATACCGGCGCATGCCGCTTTACTGCTTCGCGCTGCATGAGCGCAAGCATGTTGCCCAAATCCTGCATGCCCTGGTTAGCCAGTGAATCGCTTTTATTCCTTTTCTTTCTATTATGTTTGATGTTCCATACCTATGCCAAAGGAAGCAGAGCCGAAAGAGAGCTGATAGACTACTTCTCGTCCCATGGTTTTTCAGTCATAAGGGCAGCGGGCAGCGGCGTTTCTTCGCTTTGCCCTGATCTGCTTGCGTTCAGGCACGGATTGCAATATGCCATTGAATCCAAGGCCATAGAGAAGAACAATCTGGGCATAGACCGGGAGCAGTTCCTGGGCCATAAAAAATGGGAGGAAAACACCGGCATAACCACCTATGTGGCCTGGCGGAGAAACCGCGAGCCGTGGATTTTCATTCCCATGTCCGTATTTGAAGAAAATGAAAAATCATTTTCCATATCCTGGAAAAAGGCGAATATGATCGGTAGGAAACTTGAGGAGCTGATTTGATGGCAGAGCTTAAGCGTACGTTGGGTTTGTGGGAGATAGCACTCTCAGGCGTAGGCATAATCATAGGCGCAGGCATCTACGCACTAATCGGAAAGGCAGCCGGGCTGGCAGGCAACGCAGTCTGGCTATCATTTGTCATCGCGGCCCTAGTCGCCGGACTAACCGGCCTAAGCTACGCAGAGCTTTCGTCAACTTTTCCCAAGGCAGCAGCCGAGTATGAATATACGAGAAACGCATTCGGAAGGAAAATCGCATTTTTCATCGGCTGGATGATTGTCATAAGCGGCATATTTTCTGCAACTACTGTCGCCATGGGTTTTGCAGGTTATTTTAACGCATTGACTGCCATGCCTATTCTAGCAGTAGGAATAGCCATGATCCTGGTGCTGGCAGCCCTTCTCATGTACGGCGTAAAAGAATCAGCCTGGTTTGCCATAATCGGCACCGTAGTAGAAGTAGGCGGTCTGCTGATCGTTATTTTTATCGCAGTGCCGTATCTTGGCAGCGTGAATTATTTTGAAATGCCCATGGGCTTGGGCGGCATTTTTGCAGCAGCTTCGCTCATATTCTTCGCTTTTATCGGATTTGAGGAAATGACGCGCATGTCAGAGGAAGTTAGGAATCCGGAAAAAACAATGCCCAAGGCCCTGCTGCTTGCCATCGCCATAACAACCATCCTGTACATTCTTGTCGGCATCTCTGCAGTCAGCATTCTCGGCTACAAGCAGCTTGCGGCATCCAGCTCGCCTCTTGCTGACGCGGTTGGCGTTTCCATGGGCAAAGACGCATTCGTATTGATCTCCGTAGTCGCATTGTTTGCAACGGCCAATACGGTACTGTTGATAATGATGGCCACATCCCGCATATTATATGGCATGGCCGCAGCAGGCGGTTTGCCCGCTATCATTGCCTATATTCATCCGACGCGGCAGACGCCCTGGATAGCTATTATACTTGTAACTGCATTTGCCGGCCTGTTCTTCCTTGTGGGCGGCATAGAAAAAGTCGCAGCCGTATCGAACTTCACTGTTTTTGCGACATTCATAGCGATTAACGCAGCGCTGATAAAGCTCCGCTATGACCAGCCGGAACTCAAGCGGCCGTTCAAAACCCCATTTAACATCGGTAGGCTGCCGGTGCTGCCTGTTGCTGCCCTAATCTTCTCTGCATTCATGATGGCCAATGTGGAGCAGGATGCGATGATCTACGGAGCAGTAATACTGGTGATAGGTTTTATCGCCGAGTGGCTGCTCACGAAAGATAGTAAGAAGAATGAGGAAAAAGTTAAAGAAAAAAAGAAAAACTAATAGTTCTCGCTCTTGAGCATGTAGTAGGCCTTGTCATGGTCGCAGGACGGGCATTTTGCCGGCGGCGTAGTGCCCTCATGCACATAACCGCATTTCATGCAGACCCATTGCACTTTTTCGCTTTTCTTGAAAATAGTCCCGTCTTTTATCTGCGTCAGCAATTTAATGTAGCGTTCCTCATGGTGCGATTCTGCTTTTCCAATTGCCCTTAGGCGCGCGGCAATGTCCGGGAAGCCTTCTTTCTGCGCCGTGTCTGCGAATCCCGGGTACATTTCCGTTGTTTCGTAATGCTCGCCGGCTATGGCCGCAGCCAGGTTATCAACAGTTGTCTTAACCACATGCGGTACTGCCGCAGCATTCACATCCACATCTGCCTTCTGGCCGGTTTTATCTGCGATGCTGTTAAGCATCCGCATGTTCCATTCTCCATGCTCAAACTCGTTGTCTGCCGTAAGCAGGAATAAGTCTCCAATCTGCTGGTAGCCTTCCTTGCGGGCTATGCTTGCGTACATGCTGTAGCGGTTTCTTGCCATGCTTTCGCCTATGAAAGCTTTTGCCAGGTTTTCCAAAGTCTTATAGTCTCCCATTTTAGCACCTCATTTTGCAAATCATTCTACGAAAAAATCTATAAAGGTTTAGCCAAGGATTGCGTTGAACAGCAGGCCTGTTATTATGAATGCAAGCGCAAGCGTTCCTGCGAATATGGCAATCAGCTTCGGCTTCAGAACTTTCCTTAGGATTATCATCTCAGGCAGTGAAAGCGCAGTGACGCTCATCATGAAAGCCAGTGCAGTGCCTAATGCCATTCCCTTGTCCATCAATGCCTGTACAACCGGAATCATGCCTGCCGCATTGGAATAGAGCGGCACGCCTATCAGCACCACCAGCGGCACGGCAAGCGGATTGTTTTTCCCTGCAAATTCAGCAAGGGCGCCCATGGGCACATAACCGTGTATGAATGCGCCCAGTGCAATGCCCACGATCATGTAGGGAGCAACCTGTTTCACGATTGTTGCAGACTGGGCTGCGCCGAATTTCAGTCTGCCGCTCCAATTCATTTTCTTTTCCTTTGGTAGCGTAACCGTCATTTCATAGGCGAAGCTCTCAACTTCCTTTTCCAGCTTAAGCCTTCCTATAATCATGCCTGCGATTACAGCTATCACAAGTCCGCTTCCTATGTAGAGCGCGGTTATCTGCCAGCCTACGAGCCCCAGCAGCATGGCAATTGCTATCTCATTGATAAGCGGCGATGCGATGAGGAATGAGAATGTTATGCCAAGCGGAACGCCTGCTTCGATGAATCCGATGAATAGCGGCACGGCTGAGCAGGAGCAGAACGGGGTGGGAATGCCTAGCAGCGCGGCAAGCACATTGCCAATGCCTTCTTTTCTGCCGCCCAACAGTTTTCCTATTCTTTTCTGCGTTACGAATGTCCGTACTACGCCTACAAGAAAAGAAATAACCGCAAGCAGCAGGAATACCTTGATGATATCAGCTACAAAGAAGACCAACGCTTCTCCTAATGCGTCGCCTTGTTTTATCTTTATTATTTCGTAGATAAGCCAGTAGGCAAATTGTTCAAGCAGTTCCATCAAAAGACCTCCAACAGTTCCTTGACTTTTGGATTTGCAATTCGGTAAATCCTCATCTTGCCGTCCCTGCGTGATTTCAGCACGCCTGCTGCGACCAGGTATTTCAGCTGAAGAGAAACCGTGGGCTGCGCCCTGTTAACAAGAGTCGGCAATTTGCAGGCGCATTTTTCCCCTTTGATCAGTATTTTGACAATCTTTAGCCGCGTTCCATCGGCCAGTGCACGAAGCAGTGTAATATCTCGCATAACATATTTATGATTATAAATATTTAAAAACTAATCCCTGGCTACAAAGACTGCTCCTAGTAGCGCAATTAGCACAAAACCTGTGCCGCAGATGCCTGGATTTTCAGGTGGCGTTTCCCAATATTCTTCGGGAATGCAGCCAAAGTCGTCTGCCTTTGGCTCTATCGCGCCGGGTAAGCAGGTAAAACCGGGTGCGCAGCCGCAGTCTTCAGGGCAGATGCCGCAATGCTCATTATACTCGCTCTGGCAAAGGTTGTCTCCGCAGGTGAAACCGTGGCCGGGTATGAACTCGTAATAGCCCTTTTCAGCGAATGCAGTTCCCAGCAATCCCAGAATGCAGAAAATAACGAAAATCAATCTCATGAATCTGCTACTCTAACAATGATTTTAAATCTTGGCAACGATGGTAGCGTCATGAAAACCATGTATATTTTTGCTTTGGTGTTTGTGCTGATGGCATCAGCGGCATTCGCAGAAAGCTGCGTTTCCAGCGGCGACTGCGCTGATGATGAATACTGCAGCGACTATCAGTGCGTGCCCTACAGCAGCTCAGGCAGTACGAACTGCTGCGGACCGGCATTTATTCTTGCTGCAGTAGGCCTGGTTGCTGTTTTCTTCAACAGCAGGAACTGAGGTGTTTGGATGCTTGAGTTCCTAAGCGGCAGCATCAAGATTGATCCGGAAAAGCCGGCCTATAAGCTTGGCGAAAAGGTCAATGCGACGGTTACGCTTGACCTCAAATCTCCGGTAAAAGCGCGCGGAATAACAGCAGAACTTTTGGTGTACTATAAGACAACACGCGTCTCGGGCAGCGGCAGGAACCGCCATTCGCACACGGAGACGGTCATACTGCATCAGGATGTGAAGCCGCTGGCAGGCGAAGGAACTTTCACCGGCAAGACCACCTATCCAGTAAGCTTTGACATTCCAAATAATCCAAATCTGCTTTCCAAGCCAGGCCTACTCGGCTTCATTGGCGGGGTAACTGTCTATTGGGAGCTAAAGGCCAAGCTGGACATTCCTGGCGGTATGGACATAAACAACACAAAACCGCTTTCAGTCAGCGGCTAAGCGGTGCAGTCATGGATAAGCTAGTCAGGCAAATAGCGAAGCTTAAGCGCTCTGTTGCAGGAAAAAAAATAAGAAAAAGGGCAGCAGAATTCAGGCAACTGGGCAAAAAAAGCAGCCGTGAGCTATTCAAGGAACTGTGCTTTTGCCTGCTTACTGCAAACTACAGCGCAGAAGGGGGCATACGGATACAAAAGGCAGTTGACGAGGGTTTCATCTGCCTGCCGCAGGGAAGACTGGCAGCAGAGCTTCGTAGGCACGGCTATCGCTTTCCCAACGTGCGCTCAAAATATATAGTTGAGGCAAGAAAGCACATGCCGTTCCTGAAGCAGAACCTGCAGGGCGATGGCAAAGCAGCGCGCGTCTGGCTTGTTCATAATGTAAAAGGCCTGGGCCTGAAAGAGGCAAGCCATTTGCTGCGCAACATCGGCTTTGAAGACGTTGCCATAATTGATTTTCACATTGTTGATCTGCTTGTGGATAATAAGCTCATAGGAAGGCCGAAGACTCTCACTCCAAAAAAATATCTGGCAGTGGAGCGCGTGCTGGAGAAGCTTGCACTGAAGGCAAAAATCAACCTGGCCGAGCTGGATTTGTACCTCTGGTACATGGAGACTGGCAAGATTTTGAAATAGCCAGCGCATTATTTCCTTTCAACTATTATGTCCACGTTTCTTGGTGCATCAACTTGTATATGGATAGCATTTCTTGCCCGCTCTGCAGCCGCGGCAGCTGCCGCAGCATTAAGTTGGCGTTGTCTTTTCTCGTCTACGCCGCGTTCTAGCATGTGTCTGGTCACTTCCTTTTCCCTTATGTAGTTGGTTTTTTCCTTTAGTAATGTCTTAGAATAGTTTTTTGGGAATTTAAGAATCAATTCTTCATGTACGAACCATTCTTTCTCGGTTTTAAGTATTGAATTAATTATATTAAACGCCCTTTTAACTAACTCCGGTTTTCTATGCTCTTCCGGCAGCTTAAACAGTAATTCAACTGCACCGATTTTTGTTTCAGACGTGGTTCTCCAGCGCCACCAAGAGAGAGTATATTCTATTACTTCTAACTGCTTTTCCTGAGGATAAAGATATAACGCTCTAATCCCAGTCGGCCCCCGATGGTACCAGTCGTTTCTGGAACGACCATACTTGAAATCGATGAACTCGCGCTTGAGCGCTGCAAAAACATTGGTCCAGCGTTCATTTACTTCATTTACGGGAAGCATCCCGATAATTCCGATTGCCGCGAGTAGTTCTCTTGGGTTTTCAGTGGTAAGAAATTGTTCGGCTGCCGCCATGACGTTCTCCTTTGTTTCCACATTTGAGATTAGCTTTACAATAAACTCTCTTTTCGCTTCATTTTCCCTTATAATAACGTCTCTTCTTTCTTCTTGCCTGCATTTTACTAACCATTTCGTCGAATTTACAACCGGTATATCGAGATTTTCAGTTAAACTAATCAGCATACCTTGAAATTTTTCTTTTTCCAGTGTTGGATTCGATAATGTGTCTAACGCGATCCTTTCTGCGCTTCGTTTTACCACCTTACTATTTGAAGCCAGAGCGGTGCAGATAAGCTCGCAAAAAGGATACCAGTTCATTGTGTCGCGATGATCTGATAGATAATTTAAAAGATTATCACTACCTCCTACCGAGGTTGAAAACCGCCTAGCAACCTGCTCAATGTTTTTTGTGGTGCCGGAGCCCGTTTGGTCGCCCATTAAGATATCCCTGATTTCTTGGCTAATTTTCATTGTCAGGCTTTTTCCGGCAACATTCTCCATCAAGACGTCTTTGATCTGATTAAAATCTAGACTTGCTAACCGCAAAATAAATTCAACATTAGGATCGGATTTACCATCCAACAGTCTTTCCCTTAAATCCGGCTTCTTGTCTTTTCCAGCAGGTCCGCTCCTTTTTTCTTGAAATATAGTTCGCATAGGTTACCCCTCTAGAATCAATCATATAATTACACATTTAATAATGCACATAAGAATTTAAAAAGGTTGTGTTATTTTTAGTATCAATTTGTTAATTTGGGTATTTACACATAAAAAACTGAAAATTATAGAATAATTGTTAGTTATTCGTCGAATCTCAAAATCAATCGAGCAAGTCAAATAGGTTTAAATATCCCATTCCGTCTATTCATATTGCGGGCTAGGTGGGGTCTAGGGGTCCCTTCGCCGTCAATCCCCTCAGGCGGACCGAATGCCCGGCGCGTCTCTGTTTGAGAGCGTATCTTTTGCCTTAAGCGTTGAGATCCTGCCCTGTGTGGTGGGATTTATTGTGAATCGGGTCAGGCCGGAAGGAGCAGCCCTAAGCACTAAGTTCCATGCTTGCAGCCAGCCGGGTTGAGTTGACGGCAGAAGCTCTGCGTCTTTCAGGCAGCGGCAAACCGGGATGCTCGCACTCAAATTACTTTTTCTTTTTTCAGCCTCATCAGATAGGTTATCGGATAAAACAATTCAAGATAAGATTTTGGCGGGTTGTCCAGCACAATTTTGACCGGATTGGCACCGGTCATTCCTTCGACCATATCCATAAATGAATCGCCAAGCTCATGCTTTTCATTGAATACGCCGTTGATTTTTCCAATAAGTGAAAAACCCTTTGGACGTTCCCACAATTCTTTTAATTGTGGTTCCGAACCAAAATACGCTTCAGCCAGTTTTCTATCAACCCATCTGGCCACGCCTTCCCAGACTACTGAATGCAACTGCAGTTTTGGGAAGTCTTTCATCAGTATATACATATCCCGATATTGCTGCAAAGTGCTTTTTTTATCCCGTTCTTTCTTCAATCTCTCGAATCTTTCAGTCATGGTCAGTCCTTTGTCCAGTGTAAAAAAAGACGGAGCATACGCATAATGGTTAAAGTGGGCGGCCTCGTGCCAGGCCGTATTTATCATAAAGGTACGGATAGAATTGTTAAGGGCGTTTGCATACCTCTCTGAATTCTCATCCATGCTCGTAGTGAACGTGTATCCTTCAGGATTTAGGAAAATCGCTTCCTTGCCACAAAAGAAACTGCCAGTTATATTCTTAACGTCGGGATCTTTTATCGCTCTTTCTTCTGCTCTGACTTTCTTCAATCCCATTTCGTCAACTATTACGATATCCAGTTTCTTTGGGATAAATGATACGCCCATGCATTTGCCTACGTCGTCAGGAACTTTCAAAAGTGCAGGTATAAGCGGTTCCACCAATGGCGTAAGTGCAATATTTTTTCTATTAACCGTGACACTCCGTGCATCTAACCTGATAGAAACCTTACATTCGCTGTTCGCCTTTTGCTGCATATTATAATCTCTGTAGCGATGGTTTTAAATACTCTTTTATCTACAACTTATAACATATGAAAACAGTAAAAGTGCTGCTGCCAGATGCACTCGGCGACAGGATAATGTTCCGCAATGTGCAGAGAGCAGCGTTGCGTTCTGGCGTACAGTTTGAAGTGTACGGCAGGAAATGCAAAGAATTTGCAGACGTACTTGTCAGTTACGGGACAGGCTTGAAAGTGCAACACATCAAAAATGCAGAAAACGGTATCATTGATCTTTTCAATTATTCTGAAAGTCCAATTCATCCAGTCAAGAATAGCTGCCATTTGGCAAGCTACCAGGTGCAGCTCATAAACAAGATGGCAGGCACGGCCATAGAATTTTCAGCGCAGGACCTGGCGCCGACCTGGGAATGCGGAGATTTGCGGCATCTGGAGCTGCGTTTCAACCAAAAAACAATATTCGTTTTCGGCTATGCAACTACTAGGAACAGGATGCTTTCAGCTGATTTTTGGAATAAACTAACTAGAGAGCTTAGCAGCGAACATCGCATCTTCCAGCTGATTACAGATAGAGAGGAAAAACATTCCGAATACTGCGAAGCCATCAGAATAGGCACACCCCGCGCCGTTCCGGCATTCATAAGAGCAGTGGAAAACCGCGGCGGGTATGTGATAACCGTTGATAGTTTCCCGCTGCATGCAGCAGGCGCAGTAGGCTCTGAAAGAGCACTGCTGCTGGCAACAAGTTCCAATCCGGAAGCAGTAATCTATCCGGGTATGAAGTACATCGCAACAGGCTGCCTAGTAGGCAATGAACGCTTCAGCTGCGGTTTGCATGGCTACGGCCAGCACGTAGCACAGATAAAAGATTCATTCGGTCTTGACGTGCAGGAATTCAAGGAAGAAAAAGGCGGCTGCCGCGATGATTTGCTGGCAGCCGGACAGAAATACGCCTGCACTGCGGCTATGGACGGAAAGATAGAAGAGATAATTCGGATTGTAAAGCAGTAATTTAAGCAACGTTTAAATGCCTTCCAGGAGTAGCTATTTTATGGCATTTGACGTTATGCAGCTTATCGGAATTGGCTGCGGAGCAGCGCTGTGCATAGGCTTCATTGCAATTGTTCTTTTCGTGCTTTTCGGTGCAGGGAAAAACCCATTTGGCTCAAAGCCGCGTTCTGACGTAGCAACAGTAGTCAATGCTGAAGAACAATATGTCGAATTCCAGGAATCGCTGGATGCTCTAAAGGATAAATACAAACTAATTGATGGTACGCGCCCAACATCACTTCGCGAGCTTTCCCTGGCTCTTGTAGGCCAGAAGCAGCTAAGGCTGCTTTCAGGCGCGGTGAATGGACGGAATTTCTCAATTTCTGCAGCGCTTGCAGGAGATGCGCTTGTCACCAAGCTGGAAGCATCAGGCAATTTCCTGCTGCCCATAGACGTCGTAACCAATTCGCCAGTGCATTTGCAGGGCATGGCCATGGATTTGTTCTTCGTAGGGGGTCAGCCGATAAATCCTGGTAAACTGCAGATAAGGCCTGAGTTTCAGAACAGGACAGATGAAACGCGCAAAGCGCTTACAAAAGCAGTGGTTAGCAAGCTCGAAGCTTTGATATTCCTTAAGCCCGGAGTGATGAACTTGTCAAGCCAGCTGGTTGAAACCTGCGAGAAGAAGTTCACTGCACGAAAGGACAAGGCAGTGCTGTTTGACTATGGCCTGGTGCGCGATAAGACTTACTTGCTTAAACTAACGAACATGTTCCTTGATTTCTCAGACAAATGGGAAAAGGCAAAAGCTACTCAAGTAGGGTAAAGCGGCCCTTGACCAGCTCAGAGACGTAGTTGTAGTAGTCTTCTTTTTCCGCATTTTTTTCAGCTTCTGCATTGCTACGGTATTATGTTTTGCGACTTACTGCGTACGGTAACAAAGCTGCTATTCCGACGAACGCAAGGATAAATGCAGAGGAGCATCCGCTGCTTGATTTGGGTATGCAGGAACAGCCGGGAAAAGGTGATTGCGTTTCTCCTGTTGCACAGGTGCTGTCGCAGCTGCTGCTGTAGCCCAGGGTCCACCACTGCGGCTCTTTTGTGAAATCAAATGCAGACTTGGTCGCAGCGCTTACGTTGCCGTTTTTAATCGCAAGCTGCTCTCCTGTGCGCACTACGGCCGTATTACCATCCATATCTGTTGCCGTAACTTTTCCTTCAATTACCTTCACTATCTGACTGCCGTTATCCACTTCAAAAAGCACTTCTGATTGCATATCGTACTTTACGCAGTTGATGGAGCGCATGTAGCGTATTTCATCCATCTTATCTGTGAAATCGGGATTGCTGAAACCGCCGCCGCAAATCGTGGAGGCCTGCATCCCCGGAGTGGTTTGAGCCGCTTTGTTCTGCTCAATCTGATTAATGATCCGCTTGCCAAGGTAGTAGAACCACAGATGGCCGTTCATCTCCTGCATTGACCGCTCTATCTGTTCATCTGTTTTATCAATGTTAAAAGTAATATCTCCCATGCCATGATAGGTTCGTATATTTGTTCCATCTTTTCCCGGAAATACCATAGTTACGCTGTCCTCGCGCTCATCAATTACAATGGTGTCGCCTGGGTTTATCACAGTTAATTCAGTCAAATCAAATGTGGCGCCGGTTCCTGCTTTCACCAGCTTGGCTTTGCCGTTTATTTTTGCCGCATAGCCCATGACGCCGTTGACAGCCGGCAGCTGCTCTCCTACGCAAGCCGGGTCGAGTAAGCATTTGTCATCCAGTTTTGGCATATACGGGCAGTAGCAGGCGCAGGCCTTGCCCTGCGGGCATTCGCAGGATACGTAGTCATGGACGCTTTCGCTCCATTTGCCAGTACAGTTTTTGCTGCAGGCGATGCCATTCGGACCGGCACCGCAGTTAAAACAGTCTGCTGCTCCAGCCGGGCAGACTGCTGCCGCCAGCCCAAGCAAAACCAAACATCCCAGAAAAACAAGAATCATTTTCATGACTAAGCTCTCGAAAGCAAGATATAAATAGATTACAGCCGGCAGGGAATTTTACCAGCTATTTTGCTTGTCGTCAACGAGTACCTGGTGTTACTTCGCCCTGTTCATGGTTGGTTTTACACCACTTGCCTTTTGGGTCGCCATTAAGCTCATCTTTGGTAACAACCTGCATGCAAGCCTGTTTAGCCGCAGTCCGCACCTGAGGCATCTGGCAACTGGACTCATCAGCCAGTCTGGCCAAACTTTCAGCATCCTTGGTTTTTTTGAAAATAACAACTGCTCCTTTGCCTGCTGCGATCCTGGTGCTGGGCAATAGCTCATCAGTTATTCCCATAATAACAAGGGTCGATGAATCTTCGTTCTTTACGTAAATCTGTATGGCTTTTTTACCCGCCAACGCGCGCATATCTTTAGGCAGCTTTATATTTTCCGCAATGAGCTCGAGCGCTGGTCCGTTTTCTTCTTTTTCATAGTACGCAATAACCGGCGTAATCAGAGATTTTCTTTCCTTAAGAGAAAGTTTCTCATCCCCTGCCTGTTTTATCAGTTCCGTGGCAGACGACTCGTTGTCTATAATCTTTTGCGTCTGTGCTGCTTTAGGCTGCGCCGTCTGGGCATGGGCCATCTTTGGCAGGCCAATCAGGCCTTCCACGGCAAGTAGAACTGCAAAACAAGCAGCAGCAACCTTTGCTTTTTTTATTTGAGAAAAATCAGGTTTAACACTTCCAACTTCATTTCTTTTATAGTGAATATGCATAAATATATTATGTTATTTAATGTTTATAAACGTGCGCGCAAGAACAGGTTGTTCCGCTATACGAAGGAGACTGACTTGAATGCTCTGTTAGGTTTTTGCCTTCGCTGCGGCCACCTCATGTTTTTTATATCTATCCTTTGTAAATCTTTATCCATTAAACATTTTAGGTGAAACTATGAAAATATCAGAACTTCGCCAGGGGTCCTTTAGCGGCTCTGTTGAAGGCGAAATAAGCGAACTGGAAGAGCCGAAGAACATTCAGTCAAAATTCGGCAAGGAACTTACCGTTGCAAACGGCACTTTGAAGGACGACAGCGGAGAGATAAAGATAGCGCTGTGGAATGAGCACGCAAAGGGCTTCGCCAAGGGCGACAATGTGCGCATCACAAACGGCTGGGTTTCCGAATTCAAGGGAGAAATGAAATTGTCTCCAGGAAAGAACGGAACCATTGAGAAAATCTGATTTTTTTCTGATTTTTCTTTTTATTTTCCCAGAAGCGCTTTAGTTGCTGCTCTAGTAAATAAAAGTAACCGAAATTCGTCATTCATAAATTTTATAAATTACTGCGTTGACTATAGGGCAGGTGAAAATATGGCTGTGGAATTCGGAGAATATAAGGGAAACAAACTGATTATTTTGAGGAGAGACGAAGATGACAAATACCCATTCAGCTTTGGAAAGACCAAGGCAAAGCTCATAGTGCAGAACTTTGAAGAGATAAAAAAATTCGCGGAGGAAGAGTAAATGCGCTTGCTTTTCGTTCTTTCTCTTATATTTCTTTTTTCTTTAGCCGCAGCAACCGAATGCACTGATAAATGCCAGGCTGATTACGATACCTGGATTGGCTATGGCAAGAATCATCTTAATGCAAAAGACTTCTACTGCGGTACAACAGAGACGAATTGCCCGTCAAGGGAAAGTGTTCCTTCAGGCCAGGCTGATCCCTGCTGGTCGCTCTGCTATGAAAGCCCGTTTAACAATAATGCTTTTCAGCAGTGCTGCTATGCCAGCTGGGAAGAAAATTCAAAAGGCACGCTCGATCAGTGCATTGCAGAATGCCCAAATGAGACCGCACCTGCGACATGCACAGGAACCTGCGAGTTCTTTCAGAAACAGTTGCCTGCGCCAGACTGCAGCTGTGTTAGCCCTATTCCGGAGCATGAATACTTATACAAGAAACAGCAGGCAATGATGACTGTAAAGGAAATAAAAGGAACGGTTTGGATAAAGAAAGGCGGTAAACCGCCCAGGCAGATTTTGAAGCTTGGTGACAGCTTTCAAGTCGGAGACATTCTGGCAACAAGTGAAGACGGAGAAATAACGCTGGAACAGACGTTTCCAGATGATACAGGCGTACACAGGGAAACGCTGGGCCGACTGCAGACTTTGCAATCAGTGATTCTATGCGAAGGAAAACCATGCCTTACTGCGCAGAGCTTTGCAAGTTCTGAACATAGCAGCGTACGAGGCACCATAAACGGCGGCGGAGATTTCATATTAATTTTCCCACTTACCATAGGTTTGCCTGTTTTGGATGTAATTATGCCACCAAAAGATGCAGACTTTTCAGTGTATGAAGAGACTACAAATGGAACGCACGTTTCGGTTTATTCAAAAGTCGGTACTGCCTACGTAGAAACAAAAATCACTTCCGACTATGGCGAATACCAGATAAATGATGACCGCACAGCAGGTTCCATGGACGTCTATGGCAAGGCAGGAACTGTGGCGGTTAGCGAGCTAGGTGAAACGCCTGTTACAGTAAGTCCTACTAAGTTCGTAACTGCAAGCGATTCCGGTGTAAGCGAGCTTCAGGAAATACCGTACAACTGGCCAGGGCGGCCAGAGCCAGCAGGCTGCAATCTTTCAACCGGGTTCATACTGGCAATAGGTTTGCTAGTGATCCGGAGAGAGTAAAGTTCTTGCTGCTTTTTTATTTTTGTTTTATGTTATTTCTTCTTTTTCTCGCCTGCCTCAGCATTCTTCTTGCCGAAAACAAAGAACACGATGATGGCTACTGCCAGTACTAGCGCAATGGCCGGTAGCAATAGGCCGCTCAAGTCCATGGCCGTTGCTTTCGGCTGGCTTTTCACACAGTCCACGTCCTGAGGGTGCGCTGAGCAGAAGTTCACTACCGTGCTGCTTAAGTCTGCCTCAAACAGCTTTTGTCCGCTGCTTGTGTTGGAGATTACAATCTTCTGCATGCTTGTGTTGAAAGGCAGAATGAGCACGAGCTCGGCATCCGGGTTGACGCCGCCCAGGCCAGTCAGGCCTTGTTCACCCATCTCATCGCCGAAGTAGACGCGCGGGTCTGAGAACTGGCTTTCCTGCAATGAAGCGCCGGACGTGTCGAGAACGCGCGCCGTGTAAGCGCCTGCGTCCTGCAGGTCAGACGGCAGGCCGTAAACCACGCTTGAGCGCGTTTCCACAAGGCCTGAATCTGTGAACTTGTAGTGCACTACCAGCACTTTTCCAGTTTCCTGCACTTCGCCGGACTGCGCAAAACAAAACGTAGCCAGGAGAAAAACAAACAATGTTATCAGTTTTGTATTCATGGTAATCGCCTCAGTTAATTTCGTGCATAGTGTCAAGCACCAGGTTTATGCGCCGCGTGCCCGCGACTCCGAACGGCGGATTGGCCGTGTGCATTATGTCCAGGATTAAGGGGGCTGTGTAGTCAAAGCTGTAGAACGACCTGTTGCAGTGTTGGAACGCGTAATCGCCAACTATCTGGCGGCACTGTCCTTTGTCTGCACCCCAGCCCTGCGCACTCGTGTCCCGCAGGCAGTTGTCCATGGAACTCCAAACGTTGGAGCTTGGATCGTGCTGGCCATACCAGGTGGGGCCGCAGTAGGTGTCCACAAGCCCGAAGACTCCGTGGCCTTCCTCGTGAAGTGCTAGGCCTAGTGGCGTTCTGACGTCATAGGGCCACTCGGGCCGTCTTCTCTCAAGCCAGGCGTAGGTGCTCTGCGACCACCTGCCTGGCGCATGGCAAAGTGTGCGCGGGGGAACGTGATTGCAGCAGCCGCCGCTCATCTCCGCGTCCAGGATGAGTACGTTATCTGTGAAAGGCGCAGATTCCCAGAAGTTGCTGGCCACTGGCCAGGCGCACGTCTCACTGGTGTCGCTTGTGATGGCCGTATTCCAATAGTAGAAGTTGAATTTGCGCTTGTAGTCCGAAGAGATAGGCGGATCTGTCATGGTATCCAGCTTATAGAGCCCGTCTACCACGGTCGTTCTTGCGTCTTCCAGAAACTCTGCAAAATTATGATCACCAGAATAAGTATGGTTGCCTGTATAGCTGTGGCCGGCCATGAAAACTACGTCGATGTAGCCTTCGTTAGGCCTGCCATGAATTGCAAGTGGCGTTACGTCCCGACCACACCAGGTGCAGGGGATGCATTGGCCGCAGCGGCCGCCGCAGTCAACGCCAGTCTCGTTGCCGTCTTGAATAAGGTTAAAGCAAGATGAGAGTTCAAGCCACCGTCTTAGGCTGCATTTGTTGCCTGCGTTGTCATAGGCGCTGCCTGTCACTTCAGCGGTTTCCACTCCTGGGAAAGGCCCGGCCGGAACGGTACAGTTCGCGGTTAGGCATGTGGCGCTCGTGAGGACTGTGCCATCATTCCGTCTAATGATTACTTCTGTGGCGCGGATTCCGCTATCATTGTCACTGCCTGTGATGGTGACATTAAATCTTATTGAAGAAGACGGCGTGCGCGGATTTATATTCATGGAAACAAGCGGCGCGCTCATCTCTTCTGGAGTGTACACAAAGTTTACATTGGTTGCAGTGTAGTTGCGCGTTAGGTCCACAAGGAGATAGGGCACGTTCCAGCTGTTCGCAGGTTCGCAGCTGCTTCCAGTTGGGTTATACTCCGGGTAGACCACCCATAGTCCGCTGCCAATGCAGCGGGAGAGGTAAGTGAAATCTCTTGAACCAGTTGGCCGTGTGGGATATTCAGTGTAGCTTTCACTAGTTGTGTAGGAAAGTGCGTTGGATTTGAAAGGCGCTTTTGACCAGCGGGTCGAGTCCATGCGCACAATCTTCAGGCGCAGTGAATTGGATTCGTAAGGATAGGCACTAAGCATGCCGCTTATCTGCCGGCAAATCTGCGTGCCATTCTCAACTGGAACATAGCCGCCAGGTAGCATTACAGTCGTGTTGTAGGTAGTTGTTCCATTGGTCTGGTTCTGGCCAGGCCCGTCTTTCTGCTGACTAGTGGTATCGGGACAGCCTTCTTTTGTATTCATTGCAGCCTCTTTTGGGCATTTGTCGCAGGCATCGCCGAAGCCATCAAAATCACTGTCTGTCTGGTCAACATTGTAAATCAAAACACAGTTGTCTTTGCTATCAATAATCCCGTCTTTATCATAATCAAGCGCCTGGTCTTTTTCTACCGGGCAGCCATAATCATATACTTCGCCATATTCATTGGGACATTTGTCTTCGCAATTCATCACGCTGTCGCCATCTGGATCGCGGTTATCGCACTGGTCGCAGGCATCGCCTACGCCATCATTATCCATATCTGCCTGGTCTGGGTTGTAAACGTCAATGCAGTTATCCTTTCCATCGACAAAGCCGTCCTTGTCCGTATCTTCTATTATCACTTCAGGGCAACCATAGTTGCTTGCTGCGCCATAATCATACGGGCATTCGTCGCAGACGTCGCCAAGGCCATCCTGATCCTTGTCTTCCTGGAATGGGTTGTAAATGTACATGCAGTTATCCTGTTTGTCTGCTATGCCATCTTTGTCATTATCTGGTTCCTGCTGTTCTGGACAACCGTAATTGTATACCGCGCCATATTCGTAGGGGCAATTATCGCAGGCATCGCCCACCAGATCTCCGTCGTAATCTGCCTGGTCATTATTGTAAACAAACGGGCAGTTGTCCGTTGCATCTATGAAACCGTCCTGGTCCGAATCTGCATCACCTGAAGCAGCATAGACTGGGGTGATCATTGCTATAAGCAATACTAGCCCTAAAACCAAAAAGAATTTGTTTTCTCGCATAAAACTCATGCGTATCAAACATTTAAAAATCAAACTGAGATAGCTTTTCATGGCAAAGAAAAAAGAGGCATGTACCGCCAACGAAATAGTGGACATGGAAAAGGCAAATTATCTCATGGCAAGCGCAAGCACGCTGATAACGACTGGCAGCATATTCGTGCTGGCATTCGTATCTGCATTAATTTTTCTAGACACATCAAACAAGCAGCTTGGTCTAATAACCTATTTTCTTGCAGGCACGCTCATAGTAGGTTTCATGGGCATGGTCAGCGGCTTTGAAAAGATGTTCTTATCCATGAAATACGCCGGCGGTTTGCACAAGTCCATGGGTGTATCCAAATCAGAATTAATCTACGGCGCATTCGGCCTGCTGATTGCCGTTTTATTCGTCTACGTTCTTGGCATAGATCAGCATTCGGAAGTCCTTCCGTTTATCCTGGGTTTTGTCATAGCTCTGTTCATCGTTTTCCTGCCTAGGCAGGCCGTGGTGAATGAGAAGATATTTGAAGTGAAAACATCCTATTTTTACGTTAGTCTTGTGGCAACGATTCTGTTTACCATTATTGCTGCAATTTCCTATCTGGCTACGCATGTCAACTACGTCGCTATGCCCTACGGCCACATTGCAAGCATATTGGTGCTTGCCGTTTTCGTAATACTGATTTCCAAAATATCTAAGATCCAATTCACCAAGAGCGACGCGCTTGGCCTTGCATTTTCCGTATTCTTAATCAACTTACTTATTATGATCGTCAACGTCTATCTGTTCTCCTATATAGGGCTTGTTCAGGACAGCAACTACCTTATGCGCTCGGCAAATGAATCAATTATTGGGGCAGGTTTGGCATTCGTGCTGTTCTTCATAGTGTTTTCCGTCGATAAAGAGGAGTAACATGGATGGAAAAGAAATGGTGAAAGTGATAGCAGCAATATTTTTTTGCCAGCTTGCCGGACTTATCGGCTCGGTTTTCACATTTTCTGCTATTACTACCTGGTATGCAGACCTGGTAAAACCCGCTTTTGCCCCACCCAACTGGATTTTTGGCCCAGTTTGGTTCACTCTCTATACGCTGATGGGAATTTCTGCCTATATAATCTATAATTCAAAAAACAAAGATAGGCCTGCTGCTATGACGATGTTTGCCTTGCAGCTCGGACTTAATGCACTCTGGTCATTTCTCTTCTTCGGCTTGAAATCACCTTTGCTTGGCCTTGCCGGTATCCTAACACTGTGGATTTCCATAGTCTCAACAATCTACCTGTTTTACAAGATTTCAAAACCTGCTGCAGCATTACTTATTCCGTATATTATCTGGGTAAGCATTGCCGCCGCCCTGAACTACTACATTTTCATTCTGAATTAAGTGTGTTAAAAAACATAAAAAAGAGTGTTTAAAATAGCTTCTATCCTATATAATATACGTGAAGCAGCAAAGAATAGTTACTATCGGCGTTAAAGACCTAAAGCAAAAGACCATGGCAGACCTTCTGCCGCCTGATCGAGTAAGCCAACTGCCAACATACTACGGCGTGGTTGGTAATACTGCTGAGAAGATAAAACAGCTTGCAAATTTTGGGCTTAACGCATCTATGGTGCGTCAGATAGCCGACAGTTATCCGGTAAAGCTGCCGGATTACAAAGTTGGATTGTATTTTTACTTTGGTTCAAGGGAAACTATCAGATATGTCAAAACAGTCCGCAAAATGCCTACTACTCCGCAACAGACGATTAGTGCCGTTGAAGGTGCGGTGCATGAAGCTCTTACTTATTCTCTAGTTAATCTTGACAACCGTTTAGAATTCGAAGGCTCCACAAAAGGAGATGGCCTTGGGATTGCGGTTTTCAGAGTCAGGCAAAAGGATTTCTCATTCTTGGAGCCGGATTGCGAAGATAATCCTTGCCGTATTTTCGGCGATGCAACAAGCCCAGGACCGTTTTCGGTTGTACTGCCTGCAGAACATTTTGGCAAGGTTCAAACACAGATACACGCAGTTATCACGGGACCGGAAATTAACGAAATATTAAAGGGGTTTAAAAGTTTCCTTGAGAAATTACCCAGCGGCATAAACGGAAAGGAATTGCAATCTGCATTCGCAGAAAAGCTCCTGGAAATCATGTTTTCAAAAGATTTTTAGAATTTCCAACATCATTTTAGATACGGCTAATTTTTGAGTAAACTAAATAAAGATATTCATACACTACTAATAGTATATGAAGGATAAAGAAAAGAAAATTTTGTTCTGCCCGAACTGCGGAAAGCCAATCGAAGCGTTTCAGTATTACAATGTTCATGGCTATGCCATGAGCGATGGATTGGCTCAAGATCCAGTTGCTTCAAGAATTATTTGCGACCGCTGCAATTATGGTGGTTTCCCGCTTCAACTAACCCTGGAAGAATACAAGAAGATCGATTTTTCAAAATGGAAGATGCTTGATGCACCATTTCAACTTAATACCAAATACATGTTCTGGCTTAAGTTTTTAGCTAGTTTAATAGTTGCCCAACTTTTTGTATTTTTGGCTGGACCTGAACCAATTTGTCTAATTGCCGGGTTGGCCATACTAATCGCAATCTTATATTTACTCTGGAAAAAGGAATTAATCGCTCTATTCAAAAAATAACTTAGAATTTCTAAGATATTCTTGGTCTTGAACCCTGAGCCAGGCGTCTTAGCAACTTTCTTCGACGGAGAAAATATTCTTTTAGTGTTTATGAAACCGTTAGGCCACATCTTCGAGGGAAAAAAGGATAAAAGATATTACATTGAAGACCACCTTATTATAGTACTGTAATGTGCAGTTACTGATGCAGTATACCTGACCCGCCATAATGGCTGGTTTTAGCAGGCCTGGTTTACTGATGCAATAAGAAAATTCATGCAATGATGCTGTTTTCCATTCTTTCAGTCTGTGCATCGCGTGTAAGCCATATTCTGCTTTCCAGATTATCCAAACCATATTGTAATAGTAAACCGCCATGCGAAAAGCATTGTGGAGCTATGCAAAGATGGTTTACTTAGTTGGTATATATGAACATGTTACATGTGCAGAACACAATTAGTTTACCATAACAGTATCTAATGATAAAGCGTTCAAGAACTATTCTAGATTTTCTAAGATTGTTTAGTATCTGAATCAGCTTGCAGCGTGATGCCCATCTTCTCCATCTCTTTTTGGCGTCCATGCCAATAAAATTTTGGATACAGCACTTCTGAAATCATTTTTGGCGGATAATCACAAATCAATCTGAAAACTTTCTTAGGATCACCAATTTTATCAACCATTGCTTTCGCAAATTTGTACCCGATTATATATTCGTCTAAATATCTAGTCAGCGAAGGATACTTCTCAATAAAAGTTGCGAATCGAAGCGCATCGTATCTTTTGACCAGATAAGGTATATAGATTGATCTGAAAAAACTAGCATATGGGCTTGAAATAGTTTCAAGCAGTGTTTGCAGGCTATTCTTCCAGTTTCTGATTGTTCTTTTTAAATCCGCAATCAAAAATGGTTCTTTTGCAGTTAATGACGCGTTTACTTCGCACATTACCGCCAGTCCTTCTATGCAGGCTTCGGCTATTGCCTCATGATAATAAGTCTCTGCCACAATCGCAGCTCTTCTTAGAGGAGTTCCGGCTGAATAATGGTGCGTTGTCTCGTGAATCAGCAGCGGCAGAATTCTGGTATTTAAACCAAATAAAGCATTACGGAAAGGAATATGAATACTCATATCTGCATACCTGTATTCCCCACTGAAAGTAAATTCAGCTTTTTTGTGTAAAATGCGGCGCCTTAATTTTTGTGACCAGGAGAGTACTGTATATGGCCCTGCCCAGGGATTGTTGCAATGAAATTCCATTCTGGATCTTTCTAGTTCTTCATTCGTGGGCGTACCGATAACTAATCTAGGTAAAGGTCTTTCAGGAAGGCCGTAGTACTTCCTGACAAAGTCTGAGGCTTCTTTAAGCCGTGAAGCATATTTATGTTCAAGTCGTCTGGCAATAAAGCCCATGATAGTATATATGTTACAACTAATTTAAAAAGATTCCTTAGAACAAAATCAAAAAACAAAAAATAAAAAAAATTCCTGCTTACTAGATACTTATTAAGATAAGTATAAAACTCTAGTATCTCGGTCTTCGTGGCTTATAGCAGTTCCTGCAATAAACCGGTCTTCCTTCACTTGGCTGGAAAGGAACCTGGCATGCCTGTCCACACTTGGAACAAACTGCGTCGTACATTTTCCTATCTCCACCAAAACCGGAGCCTTCATTTTCACTCATTTTATATTCACCTATTTTTTCAATTTCTAGATACCCACAGCAATTTTACTCGCTTGTGAGCTCTAAATTAATTGCATCAACAATTATTT
>JAZDDV010000062.1:0-7040 GCA_043809425.1 Microcaldota archaeon
GAGTTTCCTTCATCTTTCTTCGGATAAGGAGCGGACGGCCACGCTGAAGAATATCCACAGCCATCTGGAAAAAGGCGGCCGTGTCATAATTCACGTTTACAATCCTTCAGAAGAAGACAACACCGGAACTGAGTTTAGGCCGATTGACATTGACAATTTTGAGCTTGGCGGAGAGAAGGTGACTGCGTTCTGGTACATGAGATATGTTCCAATTGCAGATGAAGCCGAATATCTCATAGAACTGCATAAGAAAAATAAGAGGATAAAGCAGTTCAAGATGAAGCTCTATTTTGTCAAATACGCGCAGATGAAGAAGCTGCTTGAAGATACGGGTTTTAGCAATGCGAATGCCTATTCTGACTTCACTGAAAAGAAATTCACGCATACTACGGCTGCGCGTGAAGTTATCTGGGTGGCTGAAAAATGAGCTTGCTTGACGGGCTGAAAGAGTTGTTTTCCAAAGAAGAGCCTGATTTCGAGCATACGGATTTTGAGAAATTCGAGGATTCGCTGCAGAACTTCCAGATGTTTTATCCGCGGCACTGGAAATACGAAAAGAATACTGCAATAATTGAAGGTGCCTATGCGATAAACTTTAGCTCCACCAAATCCAGAGCTACGCTGCGCGTTGAAGTTGATACGCGCTTGCCGTTTGGCTTCAGCAGCAAGAAATTCGAAAAATATGCAAAAGACGAGATTGAGAAGCCCACTGCAGGCATAATCTCAACTGCTTGCAAGATGAATCTGACGCCCTACGAATGCATGGGCACGAAATATGAATTCACCGATGGCAATAATCACATGCACGGAGAGAAGATTCTTTTCTACACCGGCGACCGCATTTTCTCCATTCTTCTAATCTGTCATGCCGCCGACTACGATAGGCTAAAAAAGACCCTTGAGTATGTAATAGATTCATTCAAGGTAAAACCAAAAAAGATGATGCTGGCATGAAAAACAAAAAGCAGCTCTTCGAGGTTTGTGCCAATTGCGGACAGGTGGGCTCAGATGCAGCGCCTGACGGCAAGCATTTCAAGTGCCCCAAATGCGGCTGTGAAGTGTCTGTAGTCATGTCCCGTGAGCTGTTTGCGCAGCTGGCCAAGACTTTCGGCAGGAACGAATAAGGTGGATACATGGTACTCAAGGAAATCATCAGAAAACACGCTCTCAAGAATGCATTTGATTACGGCAAGGCCAATCCAGGTAGCGTCGTGGGCAAGGTAATTGCAGACTATCCTGATGCAAAAAAAGATATGAAGGTAACAATGAAGGAAATCAGCTCCATCATAGCAGAGGTAAACAAGCTTACCAAGGCACAGCTGGAAGAGCAGATGAAACAGTTTGAGTATGTGAAAAAGGAAGAGGAAAAGAAAGAGATTGACGTTGAAAACGCAGAGATGGGAAAAGTCATAACACGCTATCCGCCTGAGCCAAACGGCTGGCCGCACATAGGCCATGCCAAGGCATTCTGCCTTTCCTGGACAATAGCCCGCAGATATAAGGGCAAGGTTATTCTGCGCTGGGATGATACCAATCCTGAGGCTGAGAAAGCAGAGTTTGTGGAAGCAATCAAAGACGGCGTTAAGTGGGTCGGGCTTGATTGGGATAGTGAAATCTATTGCAGCGATTACCTGCCGCAGATGTACAAGCTTTGTGAGCAGCTGCTGCAGCAAAATGATGCGTATTTTTGCAGCTGCAAGCAGGAAGAGATATCAAAAGGCCGGGAAAACATGAAACGCTGCGCCTGCGGTTCTAATAGCCTTGAAAGCTGGAAGAAAATGCTTGACGGCAGCATTGCAGAGGGTGGGGGCACTATACGGCTCAAGGGAGATATGGCTGCATTAAACACGGTTATGCGCGATCCTACGCTATTTAGGATATTAACTGCTCCGCATTACCGGCAAGGCAAGAAGTACCGCGTATGGCCAACCTACGACTTCCAGGGTGCAGTCATGGATTCGCTGCTGAATATTACACACCCGATTCGTTCCAAAGAATACGAACTCCGCGATGAGTTGTACGTTTATCTTTTGAAAAAACTCAAGCTTCACGTTCTGGAAATGATATCCATTTCCCGTTTAACGATAAAGAATGCGCCAGTTAGCAAAAGACTGCTCAGGCCGCTGGTGGAAAGCGGCAAGCTTTGGGGCTGGGATGACCCGCGTCTGCCGACGCTGGCTGGCCTGAGGCGAAGAGGCATTTTGCCTGAGGCCATCAGGACTTTCGTATTGGCAAGCGGCATTTCAAAAAGCGAAAGCGAGCATGGCTGGGAAATACTGCTTTCAGAGAACCGCAAGCTTCTTGATCCTGTTGCCAAACACTATTTCTTTGTGGCTGAGCCTACGGCCATTGCAGTTTCCGGTTTAGAGCAGAAAGAAGTGGAGCTTAAGCTTCATCCAAGGACGGATATGGGCACAAGAAAGATTATCATTACGGATAAACTTTACATTGCCAAGGCAGATGCAAAAGAGCTGAAAAAAGGGGACAAGTTAAGACTGAAAGACCTGGCAAACATTGAGATAACAAGCGCTAAGCCGCTCAAGGCAAAAGTAGTGGCAGGAGATCTTCCGCAGAAGAAGATCCAGTGGATAAGCGAAAAACTTGACTGTGAAATTGTAGTTGTAAGCGACCTGCTGAAGGACGACGGAGAATTCAATCCGGAAAGCATGAAGATTGTCAAGGGCTACTGTGAAAGCAACTGCGCTTCACTGGCAGAGGGGGATATAATCCAATTCGAGCGTTTTGGCTTCTGCCGGCTTGATAAAAAGGGAAAATTAAGCTTTATTCTGAGCTGCTGATATTATGATTACTGCTACACAGAAAAAGGCAATCGTTGACTTTGCAGACGGGCATTTATCCCAAAATGATAAGTACCATAAATTGCAGCACGCACAGGAAACTGCACGAGTTGCGCTGGAGTTTGCAGTCGCTGAAAACGCATCTCTGGATATCTGCTGGGTTTCTGCCATACTGCATGACATCTCCAAACGCAAGCCAGGCGATCATGCCGTGACTGGCGCAGAGGAATCAAAAAAATTCCTGCTTAGCATTGGCCTGCCGAAGCAGTTTGCCAATGCGGTTTACGACACAATTTATTATCACAATAAGGATTTTGACGATGGGTCGATTGAACGGCAGATTCTCTGGGATGCGGACAAGCTGCAGGTCATGACGCCGGATGGATTCAGGCGGCGGCTGCTTGCAGGCTGGATTGACCAGGTCGGCAGAAAAAAAGGGATAGGGAAAGCAGTGAAAGAATACCATTTCTACTACGTCAGATTCCATACGGCAAATGGCAAAAAAGAGATTGCCAAACACCGCAAGTACATGGACGACTATCTGAAGAAGCTGCGGACAGAGGAATAAGGTTATGCTTTTTCTTAAAGTGCCAAAAAAGCAGGCTGAGGCTGTGCGGCAGAAACTGATTGCCGCTGATAACTACGCCCGGGGCTATCGGGCATTTTCAGAAGGAGATTTCGTATTCATACCAATAACGAAAAAGCCAAGAGGCAGGTACGCTACGGTGGAGCTTGAAAAAGAGGAAAAAACAAAACCCCGCGATTTACGCTCTGCATTGGAAGGCGTTCTCAGCAAGGAAAATATTGACAAGGTAGTCACTTCCTTTGATATTATCGGCGATATTGCCATAATAGAAGTGCCTGAAGGCATGGAAAAATACGAACCGGCTATAGCACAGGGCATTATGCAAGTCCATCCTGTTGTTCAGGTCGTTGCAAAAAAGCTTGGCGGCATGGAAGGGGAATTTCGCGTTCGGCCGCTGAAGGTCATTGCAGGAGAAAACAGAACTGAAACAATATACAAGGAGCATGGCTGCAAGTTCAAGTTGGACGTGGCAGCAGTATACTTTTCCATCAGACTAAGCACAGAACGGAAGCGGATTGCAGACCTTGCAAAGCCAGGAGAGAAAATACTTGCTTTGTTTGCCGGCGTTGGCCCATTTCCTATAGTGCTTGCAAAACAGCAGCCTACTGCAGAGATAATCGCAGTGGAACTTAATCCTGCTGCAACAGAATACATGCGCCAGAACGTGCTGCTTAATAAGCTCAAAAACGTCGTCGTAGAACAAGGCGATGCGCGCGAAATAGTCATGAAAAAATACAGGAAATATGCAGATAGAATACTTATGACGTTGCCAAAAAGCGCAGACAAATTCCTGGACGTTGCATTTGCAGGGGCAAGGGACGGATGCGTAGTGCATATCTATCATTTCGCCCCTGTTGAAAATCCCTATGAAGATATTGAAAAGCGAATAGCAGAAGAAGCGGAAAAAGCAGGTGCTAAAGCAGAAATCATAAACAAAAAAATAGTGAGGCCCTACGCTCCGAAGATTGTGCAGGTCGTGGTTGATTTCAGGGTGGTAAAATAAGCACTTAATTGTTTTATTCTCTGCAATTTTAACAAGTTATTCCCACTTTTTATAGTTATGTTTATAAATCTTATTATAAATAGTATTGCCCCTCTGACGAACTCTGATGAGGACATTTCGGTTGTCCTGAAAAGGATGCGACCGTAGCAGCCTCTGTCAAGCAGTTGGCCATTAATGTGGTGGCTGGACTATAACTCACCACACGAAACCCGTGCTTGTTAAGCTCGCATTGGCGCGAAGAAGATAACCTTTAAAGCGAACGGATGGGTTAAGATTGATACCTGTAATCACTTAAGGAACTTCCTCACCGAGTCCAGATATCAGAGTTCGTGGAGTCGATTGGTGAAAAAATGGTTAAGGTTAAGAAGAAAATAGTTAAAAAGAAAGCAGCGCCCAAAAAAGTCAAAAAACCCAAAGTTAGATCTAAAGCCAAGCCCGCAGGGAGAAATCCGAGCGGCAAAAGTAAACTATCCAAGGTCAAAAAGATTATCAGACTAGCTAAAGCTGGAAAGCTCTGAAACCGCACTCTTTCTAATTATTAAATTGGAATCCCGATTAGTTATCCAGCAGCCCCTATAGTCTAGCCTGGATAGGACACGAGCTTCCGGACAACCCTTTTCGCTCGCTACGCTCGCAAAAGCGTTGACGGAAAAAGAGGGAAAAAGCTTGTAGCCAGGGTTCGAATCCCTGTAGGGGCGTATCTGTTTTTTTTGACTCCCGTAATCGACCTATAAATAGCAGGTCAAACACCATCCCAGTGGAGAAAGATGAATATGAAAGATATGGTATATCTAAGCGACTGGGATGCGCAACGAGAGCGCAAGATGAAACAACTGGATGCACGGGATGTGGAATTGGTAAGGTCATTTATTGACCAGAAGAAGGCTGAAGGCAACAGCTCCAAACGGCTGCATAAACTGGTGAGCGTTGTCGCTGCTTGGCGTCGTTTCTTACCAGATAAAAGCTGGAAGGATTTTACAAAGCAGGATTTTGTTGACGCAGTCCTGAAACTAAAACAGTGGAAGTATAAGCCTAACACCGTCTCCGATAATCTTAAGATAGCAAAATTATTTCATAAATTTGTGACGGGCAGTAAGCATCCAGAAGCCAGTGACTGGATAAAAACTGGTATTCCCCCAAACAATGAAAAGCCTGCTGAAGAAATTCTTGACGAAGACGACCTGCGCAAGCTGCTTGATGCGACTCCTGACCTGATGATGCGCTGCTACCTTGAAATTTTATTTTTAGCTGGTTTCAGGGTAGGCGAGGGAATCAGAATTCGTTGCGGCGATGTATCATGGGAAAAGAACGGCGCAGCGAGGATCGCAGTAAGCGGTGGCAAGGGCAGCCGAAAAGTGCTGGTTATCAGTCCATACCTCAAAAAATGGTGGGAGATGCATCCCACACGAGGAGATAAAAACACCTATCTCTTCTTTAATAAAAATGATGCCAGTCGTCCAATTTGCTATGAATGCATTCGGAAAAGACTCAATAAGTATGCAGCATTAGCTGGCATAACTCGGAAGCATAATCAATATTGGTTTCGCCACAGTTCGGTTTCTGGAAAGCTACTACGGGATGGCTGGTCAGCTGGCGAAAGCGCAAGTTATCACGGGCACAGCATAGCAACCTCTGAGCGCTACTTCCATCGAAACGGAAATGCTGCGGACAACGCTGTTTTACGTTCGCAAGCCAGCATAAAGGAAAAGGTATGCAGAAGCTGCGGGATCAAGAACAGTGATGATGCGAAAAGATGCACTGGATGTGATGCTCTCCTGGATGTACGCTATGCAAAGGAAGAGGAAGAGCAGAAAAAGTTCGTGATAGAGCTGCTGGTCGGAATGCTCAAGGATGAAAGCAAGAGAAAGGAGCTGCTTTCAACGCTTGAAAAAGAGATCAATGTATTGGAAGCCCCCTAAGCTTTCTCTTTATCTTCTTTTATTTTTTCACGATAGGAGTTCACGAGCTTTTTCTGTCCAGCATCGATGTAGAGTTTATCCAATAATGCCAGTATTTCTTTATCTACGCAAAGCTCGTCATCACCTATATACTTTTCACATTTTTCACAATAATAATGGTAATACGCATCGTATCTACACTGAGAATTGCATTTAGAACAAAGCATTTTTTCGTTACTTTGTGGCTTTAAGTCTTCAGCAATTTCTATTGTGCGATTGAACAGATAGGAATTGTTTTTCAAGCCTTTTTTTGTAAGCAGACGACCAAGAATAAAATAATATCTATAAGGATGACTTTTGAGGAGTTTCACATCGTGTTGTGAGCAATTTTGGTAGTATAACGATAACCCAATAATCTCACTGGCTGCTTGAAGTGTTTCATCATCGAATTTATCTAAAGTAATTTTCCTTAATGCCTCTTTGATCTCTTCAGCCCTTTCTTTTCTCGTATAATGAAAATGATATGCTCCGTTGCCTGCGCATTTAACCTGAGGATCAGGACAGACATAATATCCAATTTTTTCATCTACATGATAAAACCCTCTTTCTGGAATCATTAGGTATAGATTATACGCAATCTTTTCGTAGAACCACAGAGATGTTTGTATTACTGTTTCGATTAGCTCATCGACACGCACTATCGGATAAAGCGCCTTGTTGCCATTGAAATCATAAAACAGCCAAGAAGAAGCTTC
>JAZDDV010000063.1:0-51051 GCA_043809425.1 Microcaldota archaeon
ACATTGGAAAAATCACTTGCGAAATTCGCAGCCCTGTTCTCATCTTTCAACATCAAGCGCGCGCTTACGCAGATAATGTCTGCCTACGAGCTTGGCAGCGCCGGAACAGAAATGCGCCGCATCGGCGATGAGCTGCTTTCCGTACAGCAGCATGAAATGAAAGAATACGCGTCCAAAAGCGCAATCTTCGGCATGCTTTTCATAGTGACCGCAGCAGTGCTGCCCACTTTCTTTCTGGTATACGTGCTGCTTGGCAATTTCGGAGTTGGCGGATTATTGCCACGCGAAACCATAGCAGTAATGCTGCTGCTTGTTTTTCCGGCCCTAAGCGTGCTGCTGCTTTTCATCAGCAAGGCAACCATGCCCTATACGCCGCTTTCAGCAAAAACAAATGTACTGGATATGCGGGTGCTGGCCGCGGCCGTGCTATTCGTTGCCGCATTTCTCATTGAAGACCAGATTATCAGAATTACGGGCCTGGTGCTTGGTGCTGCTGCGATACTGTATGTAATCTATGACGGCTACAAAAAGGAAAAACGCAGCGAAGAGATCGAGCAGTACCTGCCTGACGCATTATTTTCCGTTTCCGCCTTGCCAAAATCAACGAAACTGGAAAAAATATTCGACGTGATTGCCGCAGGCGGCTACGGCGCCCTTTCCCAGGAGGCGGCAACAGCCAAACGCCAGATTAGCATGAATGTGAAAGTTGACCTGGTGCTGGACGACTTGTGGCGCAGGAACAATTCGCCCGCACTGAAGAAGGTATGCACCATGCTCAAGCATGCCTACAATACCAATTCGCTTGACCAGCTGCACTTCATCGCCGAAGACCTGCTAAAGAATTTCGAGATAAAGCGTGAACGCGCAACGCTCATGTCCATGCAAAAATACACCGTGCTTTTCGGCGGATTGATCATCCCGATGATACTGAAAATCGCCATAGCGCTTATCGGCAACCTGATCCAGTTTTTTGCCGATGGCAGTGCCGCAGCAGACATGGTCAACTACATAATCTCGCTTATCCCCGCCTACCTGGTAGTCTATTCGCTGATAGCCGCATTCTACGTGGCAGACATAGAAGGCAAGAAATCAAGCGCAGCAATCTACTTCCTGCTGCTGGTGGCTGCAAGCATGGCGGTTTTTAATTTTATATCGTTCTAATCCTGACCGTATGGACCCGATAACGCAGTATGCTTTCACGCTGAACAACGATTGGATAACTACCGTGAGCAATCTGCTGGATAATGCTTATGTCTATGCGACTGTGCTACTGGCAGCCATGCTGCTGGGCGAGCAGAGAAAAGGCAAGATCGCAAAAATCCTGGTTACCGCAATCCTCGCCATAGCTATCGGCTACGGGGTTAAACTTGTTCTTGCAGTTGCCAGGCCGTGCACGACCATGGACCTGTACTGCCCGGACGGCTATTCGTTCCCAAGCATACATGCGATTGCCGCCTTCACGCTCATGATGGCATTCCTCAACAAGAAGTCATTTCCCTACTACATGCTGCTCGCTTTATTCGTTGCATTCACGCGCATGGCCATAGCAGCGCATACTTTCAGGGACCTGGCAGCCGCGCTGCCGCTTGCCATCATAGTGTACTACGTCGTCGACATGTTCTGGCCAAGGCCGGTAGAAACCGAAGTAAAAAAACCAGCAAGAGGTGTAGCGCATGGATGACGGCAGGGAGATTAAGCGGCAGCTTTTCCACATAATCATCGGTATTTGTGCATTGGCAGTACTGCTTATCTGGGGTCGCGGCATTCTCATGGGCGTAACATTTTTCATACTTATAATCGGCCTGCTGCTAATCAACCAGGCTTACCTTGGCAGAAGAATAGGACCAGTGGACTGGTTCATAAAAAACTTTGAGCGCGAGGATGTGCGTTTTCCAGGCTGGGGCTCGGCATGCTATGCAACCGGCGTACTGCTATTCAGTGCATTCCTAAACAACCAGGCTGAAATTGCAGCGGCCATAATAATCATCGGCATAGGAGATGGCCTTTCAACTCTTATCGGCAGGAAGTTCGGAAAAATAAAGCTGCCGTACAACAGCAACAAGACCGTGGAAGGCTCGCTTGCGCTTTTCGCAGTCTCTTTGCTTGGCTGGTTCTTCATCGGGCCGGAAATAATCCCTGCAGCAATCATCGCGGCAATAATCGAAGGCCTGCCAATTCCGATTGACGATAACCTGAGCATACCAGTTGCGCTGGTGCTCTTTTTCATGGTGCTGTGATGGCAGTTGTGCTCTATACTTCGAATAATATCGCAAGCAAAAACATAGCAGAAGAACTGCTCAAGCTCAAACCAACTGTTGAAGTCATAGATACGAAGGCGACAACTGTACTTGACGTACCCACTGACCTGGCAACAGACTATTTTGTTGTTCTCAGCACGCACAAAAGCAAGACCGCAGGACCGATGATAACTGCGCATTTCCCAGGCAATTGGGATACGGCAGAGCTGGGCGGAGAACCGCGCACATTGAACATCGCCTGCGGCAGCAGGATAAAGGAATTCATACGCGCTGCGAATGCAGCAGCAGGAGTGAGCTGGCCAGTAGTGCTTGAGGCGGACCACCACGGGCCGACGCCAGGCAAACCTATAATATTCGTTGAGATAGGCAGCAGTGAAAACGAATGGCAGGATAAAACAGCTGCTAAAATCGTCGCCGAGGCAACTGCTGCCATGCTTCGCAGCAGCAAACAGTATGAGACAGTTTTAGGCGTTGGCGGCGGGCACTATGCAAAGGCATTCACCAAACTTGTTTTGGAAAGCGACTATGCAGTAGGCCATATCCTGCCAAAATACAGCATTGATAAAATTGACTATGAAATGTTTCAGCAGGCGATTAAGAAAAACCTGGAACCAATAGCCAAAGTGCTGGTGCTAGCAGAGGAAACCAATCTTAAGCAGAAGGAAAAGATACGCGGCTTTGCCGAGCGCGCAGGCATTGCCTATGAAGAGCTCAAATCCCAAGCAGCTCGTTGATATCGATTGTGCCCACTCCCTTGCGCACTATTTTCTTGTTCACCAGGTCAACCACATCAGACGGCCCGAGATTCCTCGTGGGCCCGCCGTCTATTGCCAAATCCACTGCCTTAAGTATTTCCGGATCGACTTCTGCAAAGGTTTTCGGCGGCTCCTGGCCGGATTTATTTGCGCTGGTGGAAACAATCGGCTTGCCGACTTCCTCGCTTAGCCGGTTGCAGAAATCAAATTCAGGAATGCGCACGCCCAGCGTAAGGTCAGTTGATACGGGCATTGGCCTGCTCATCCTGAGAATGAATGTGTGCGGGCCTGGCAGGTATTTTTTCAGCACCACCTCGCACCAGAAATCAACTTCGCAGTACTGCTCTATCATGTTTATGTCTGAAAATATAGCTGAAAAAGGCCTGTGTTCTTCCCTTCCTTTTATGAAGCGGATACGCTCGACGACTCCCGGGTCAGTCGCATCTCCGCCCAGACCATACACCGTATCAGTAGGATAGAGAATGACGCCGCGCTCGTTTATGATTTTCTTTGCCTCTGCAAGAACTTTGCGGATGTTGCCCTGCTCCAGCTTCATTATTTTTACCATTTATTCGCCTGCTGCCTTGACTTTTTCAACTCCGATGGCAAATATCAGCTTACCCAGCCGCGGACCCATGTCTGCTGCGATGAGCCAGTTGTACATCTGCTTGAAAACGTCCTTGCCCTGCGCGCCGCTTTCCTGCGCCACGGTAAAGGCAAGATTGTGAATGTCTTCTGCGCTCATGCCTGGCTTCAGCGCCGCCAGGTATTTTTCCACTAGAGGCGTAACCGCTGCCTTATTGTAGGCCAGCTTGAACATGTATTTATCAGGCACCAGCTGCTTTTCCAGCCATACTTTCAAATAGGGCTCCAGCATCTTCACGCCTGCTGCATCGCCTGCAAGTTCTCCTGCTTTTTTCCAGTCGCCGTAGATATTATAGTAAAGCACCAGGTCGCTTGGGTCTGCAGTCCACACTGCACCTGCATCGCACAGCTCGAATGCAATTGCCTTTTTCCTGTCAGGCCTGCTCATGCTTTCGCTGCTCTTGGCAAGCTGCGAAGCTTTCTTGAAATCATCCAGCAGCACGAAAAGCGTATCCTTGTCTATGACCAGCTCCTTGTCTTCCTGCACATCCGGCCTGAGCAGAACGTATTTGATTACTGCAACAGGAGCCAGCGTAAGCAGCTCGTTGACCGTATGGCCAATGCCCTTGCTCTTGCTGTATTTTTTGCCCTTGTATTTCAGCAGACCGAATTTGTAGAGGAACGGCGGCTCCTCGTTGTAGATTTTCCTGCGGATTGCAATAACAGTACTTAACGTACCGCCTGGCGAATGGTGGTCAACGCTTCCGCCTTCCACAACTACGTTCAAGAATTTCTGCCTTGTCGCCCAGTCAAGCCTGAAAAGCAGCTTGTAATGATGCGCTGCAATGGTGTCGTTGCCCTCGTAACCGCACTTGCTGCATCGGTACTTGTAAGCGCCGTCCTTGTATTCAAGTACTGTATTCCCCCTCTTCTTTCCAGATGCGGCATCTACTTTCTCAACATTCTTGCATTTTTCGCAAAGCGGCATGATGGGAAACCAGTCTGCAGGCATCACATCGCGATTCGAGCTGGCACGCACCACTTCTTTCACTTCATCCTTGCGCTCGCAAAGCAGTTTTGCATATTCATCGTACTTGCCTGCTGCATAAAGCTCGCTTGCGCGGAGGAATTCAACCTTAACGCCGAATATTTTCATGATGTTCTGCGTCTCTGCGATGAAATGCTCGGCGAAGCTGGCGTGGCAGCCTTTCGGATCCCGCGCCAGACAAAGCGGCATGCCCATATCTTCGTTGATAGTTGCTGCGTATTCTTTCAATGGTTCAGGCACTGAATCCAGCGCGTCCATGTCGTCTGATATGAAAACATAGTGCACCTTGCCATGCGGTCCCAGCTCTTTTGCAACTGCCTGGGCAAAAAGGAATTCGCAGAGCGTTCCCGGATGCACCGGACCGCTGGGCGTTATGCCTGCCGCTACCACGAATGGCGGCTTGCGCTCTGCTGCGATTTTCTTTGCGAGTATCTCTGACCAGTGCATGTTCTTGACTTCGTCTGCGTCAGTCTTGCTATTCTCAATCATGAGCTGATTACGTTATGAAATGTTTAAAACAGGTTAATGTGCAGCAGCAAAGTCGCTGAAAAGGTAAAAAAGAGAATATTTAAATAAATTGGCTGTGAAGAAGACGTGGGATGTTTATGAAGCAAAGGACTACTAATCGAGTTATAGGTGTAGTTTTGGCCACATCAGTTGCCGCTTTAGTATTGTTTAGCACGAAAGCGCCGCTGGTGGAAAGTTTTTTGGGCAACGGAACGTCCGGAAACGGATGCATCGCCCAGCTGCAGCTAACTGCCAAGTGTCGGAATACGGACAGGGCAGTGATATTCAGGGATGCGCGCGGCCATGAGACCAGACTGAAAGACGGCGACAAAACCTGCTTTGGGGGAGTCCTAGTTTCCGTGAAACCGCTGGATACTAACGCAAACATAAGCGAAGTGCGGTTTGACGAGGTAAACCCGGTAAACCCGCCAGTGGTTATGAAAGTGCACAACTGCGAATGGCTGGACGTTGTCGGCAAGGAGTAGCCGGGAGCAGGGCTTAAAAAGCTTAACGTCGAATGAGCAGCAGTGATTTTATGGCAGGAAAAAAAGCTGAAACAAAACCGGCAGACCCGGTTGAAGAGAAAGCTGAAGTCAAAACAAAGACAGAAGAGACAACGGGCGGCGGCATGGACGACAACACGCTTGCGGCAGTCTCCTACGTATTTAGCTGGCTCAGCGGTGCGATTGTCTTCTTTATCGCAAAGGACAAGGCGAAGGACACCGAGTACGTGCAGTTCCACGCAATGCAATCGCTTATCCTCGGCCTGGTTTCGTTTGTGCTCTGCTTTGTTCTCATCGGCGTACTGGTAGCACCGTTCATCTGGCTCTACGGCCTGTACATTGCTTTTGTGTATGCCTACAAGGGGAAGAAATACTCCATTCCGTACATTGGCGAATATGCGGAAAAATATGCAAAGCAATACGCAAAATAATTTTTTCTTTTTTTATTTTAAGGCGGTTCGGTGCTAATCCAGTTCTCGGATGACCTGAAAAGGCAGCTCAAAAGGCCTCTTGGCAGATTCACCACTGTTGAAAAAGCGGCAGCCACCGGCCGCAAACTGATTGCAATTGGCGATGAAACTACCATTAACGTGCTAAAAGCAGGGCTGAAGCCGCACCTGGCAGTGTGCGACTCGCGCGTTAAGCGGAAAAAACTGGAAAAGAAAAAACAGCTGTTCATAAGAAAATCGCTGAAGCTGGTTGGGCGCTACAAAAATCCTCCCGGCACCCTTTCCACGGCAATCCTCAGCAGCGCGAAGAAGCATCTCAAGCGCGGCGGATTGATTTTGATAGACGGCGAAGAAGATTTGACTGCTTTGGCCTATGTCCTCTACGGCAGCAGCTCGCACCTTATTCTCTATGGCCAGCCGGATGAAGGATTGGTTGCTGTGAAACCGGAAAAAGAGATAAAGAAAAAAATAAGAAAACTGTTAGCCGCCGCTTCCCTTGGTCATGAAGTATAATGAGGTGCCTGCGGAAATCGTAAGCAATACGCCCAGGCCTATCCACATTTCATCGGTAAACTCAAGCGCTGAGAGCAGGTCGCGCAGCAGGTAAGTAACGCCCACACCTATCACTAGGCCGCCAATTATAGCAAATGCTTTCTGGACGTTATTTGCCATGTGTGTCCCCCGGATTTACTCGGGAATGACTGCACTTGCGAGTTTCGTTATCACGATTACGTCTTCCACTGACTTTACGCTCTTATACATTATGCTTTTCTCGCGCAGTGCTTTCCTGACGTCATCCTTACCAGCTGGGAGGCCTTCCGTAAGGATTCTCAGTACTTCGCCTGTCTCAAAGTCAAGGATGAAGTCCTGCGCATTGCCAATGTATTTACCGGTGTCGGTAAAGATCTCCATTCCGTATAGTTTCGATAGTCTAGTCGCCATACTAATCACCTGCTGCGTTATGGAGGTTGAGAATTAAAAACCTTTCTTTCAAAGAAACGTCATGCCACCGAGGAAAGTTGTGCTTGACACTAATTTTTTTCTTCTGCCTGCGCAGTACAACATAGACATCTTTGGCGGCCTGCTGCGCGTCATTGAAGAACCGCACCAGTACGTCATCAGCTCGCGCATGCTCACGGAACTGGAGCAGCTTGCGGAGAACCATGGCAAAACAGGAGCGGAAGCTAAACTTGGACTCAAGATATACGAATTGCACAAGGACAAGATAGAGGTTGTGGCAAGCGGCATGCCGGTTGACAGCTGGATAAAGAAATACGCAGTGGAAAACCGCGCCTACGTATGCACCAATGACAAAGAATTAAAAAACAGACTTGCGAAAAACGGCATAAGGGTAATAGCGAGAAGGGGAAAAAACCAGGTGGGGTTTGTATAGCATGGCATGGGAAATAATTCTTGGCGCAATCATAATCACGGCCCTGATAATAATAGTGCTGCTGATTTTCTTCATGAGAAAACCGTATAAATGGCAGAAGACCGTGAAGAGCGACGGCACTGTTTTCGTATTTGAAGCAGGCAAGGACCTGAAGGGCATAGAGCTGGAGGCAACAGTCGGCAAGGAGAAACTAAAATTCCAACGCAAGAACATAAAAAAAGGGGAGCGTATAGAGTTTGCCTATGAGGCATCAACTGCGCCGGCTACGCTTGTCGTAGAAATGGAAGATGGCGGAAGGAAAACCCATGAAATTTAGCAATCTTCTCATATACGCGGGAAGGGAACCGAACCCGGATTTCTATTATCACTCAGGGCTGCAGCTAACGCACGCATTCCTGCTGCTAAAAGGCCGCCATAAGACCATAATAACCAATTCAGTCAATCAGGGATTAGGGAATCGGTTCAGCGGAAAGTACATTGTTGCCAAAGACGTTTTCAAGGAAACCGCAAGGCAAGTGAAAGCAGCTGGCATAGACGGAAAAATGCCCGTTCACGTTTATCTCAAGCTTAAGAACAAGATAAAAATGACTGACGCCACTGATGAGCTTTACTTCATGCGGATGAAGAAAACCGCTGAAGAGCTGGCGAAAATCAGGAAAGCAGTCCATGCCACAAAGGATATTCTGCGCACAGTGCGCATTACAGAAGGCCGGAGCGAAATGGACGTTGCTGCTGAGCTGTTGGCAGAGACATATAAACGCGGTCTTGAGCCAGCCTATGCGCCGATTGTGGCTACTGGCAAGAACGCAGTAACACCACATGCGCTGATTAGCGGCAAGCGCATAGAAGATTACGTGCTCATTGATTACGGAGTAAAATACAAACAGTATTGCGCTGACATCACGCGCTGCTTTTTCTTCAAAAGCAAAAAGGCAGCTGCCATAAAAGAGAAATACGAAAAGCTGGAAAGGCTGGCTTACAATATAATCGATGCGGGCGCCAGCATGCGAACGACAAAAGAAATAAGAGAGTATTATCTTAAGGAAAATAAGGCTGCGGGCCTGCCAGAACCGATTCATGCAATCGGCCATGGCATTGGCCTGGAAGTGCATGAGTATCCGCGCTTTGGCGCGAAATACAAGGACAAAATAGCAGGCTGCACATTCACCATAGAACCAGGCGCCTATTACGGCGGCTTTGGTCTGCGCTTTGAGGAAACAACCTATCACAATGGCAAGAAAATAATGGTGCTGTGAATGGAAATAACCACGAAAAAAATCAAGCTAGTAGCCTATGCGCTTTACGTGCTGCTGCTTGTCGCATTCGTCGGCGCAGCACTGGCAACGCCATTCCTGGCATTCCAGAGCAAGGAGCTTGCCTACAAATCCTACGACATGTTTGCACCAACCTGCCACCAGAAACTTTCCCGCTCGCAGTGCATCTTCCGCGATACGAACGGGGCCTATTCATTCGGGGACTGCACGCCGCAGAACGGGGTCTTTGTGGAAAATGACGGCCGGCAGATAACCTCGGTTAGGGATGGAACGATAGGCTACAAGGTGCCGATTTGCGCCAGAGATGTTGCACTGTACGGGGCAATGCTGCTTGCAGCATTTATCTATCCGTTTGTGAAAAAATGGGATGACCCGCATGTGCCTCCTGCAATCTACTTCGTGCTTGCCATAGTGCCATTGGGAATTGACGGTGCCTGGCAGCTGCTGGGAACGCTTAATCTGGTTGCGCCCTATGAAAGCACCAATCTTATCCGTACGATAACCGGCGTAATCGCAGGCGTTGCTGCGACCTGGTACATAATACCGATAATAATGAACCTGATTAACCGGGATTAGAATTTTTTTCCCCAGATGGTCATAAAGAAGCCAACCTGGCTTTGCACCAGCTGTTTTGAGCGAAGCAGTATCCCTTTTGGTTTCTCGCCCCAGCTTATCATCGCCATCTTGTCATTGCAGATGCTTATGTTAGCTGGAATAGGATAGGAAACGTATTTCATTTTCAGGTATTTTCTATTCTCAAAAAGATGGCGCTGGGAGGTTGGCGCCATGCCCATGACAGTTAATCCTTTGTTTTTTCTTTTGGCATCGTACCATCTGAAAAAATCCTGTATCTCCTTATTCATGCCGCCTACGTCCATAGCGAAGAAGTAATAGCAATCGCCTTGCTTGGCATCTTTGATAAGCTCATTCAGCATGGCTGAGATACCTTTGAAACCTTCAAAAAGCTCGGCATCTTCCTTTTCCTCAGCCGGTACCTGCAATGAGTGCAACTCGGCAACTACCTGCTGCAATTCTTCTTTCTTATCTTCGTAGCGCACCAGAAAAAGAGATGGGTCGGCTGCGGCATAGCGCCGTATTTTCCCTTTCTTTATGAATGAAACAAAACCCCGGCTGATCAAAGACTGCAGGGCGTTATGGACTGACGAGCTCTGCAAACCGCTGGTTCTGATTATGTCGCCTACCTTGACTGAGCCAAGCTTCAGTAGGGAGGTATAAACCTTAATCTCAAGCGCAGTCAGCCCGAGATACTCCAATGCTGAGACATCCATGGAGAAAATACGCCGCAAGTGATTATAAATCTTTCTTTAACTCTCCAATTTTGGAGAGTTGATTGTTAAATAAAAGTTCGGTGATGTATTATTGTGGTTTGATATGTTGATAACTGAAAACAAAAGGAAAACTGAGGCAAGAAAACCGGTGAAAAAGCTGCTGAAAAGCTTCGGGGCCGTGCTTCTAAGCACAGCCATTTCGCTTGGGGTTGCAGAGATGGGAACTCGCAGTTACGTGGCGCATTCAGTAGAAAAAAAATTGCAGGACGACAAATCAAGAAGCGGGTTTTCGCATAATCCTTTCATGATCGGCTATGACTGTGATCTTTTCGAGTATGACAAAGATTTGGGTTTTAGGTTTCCAGAAGGAAAGATGATAGGCAAGGATGGCTTTGTCAGTATGGAACAGGTAATCGAAAACATAAAATCAAGCGGGAAAAAGGTCATTCTCAACCTCGGAGATTCTTCAACATCAGGCTGGAACAGCAATAACGTTTCAAAAAACAACAAGAATTCCAAGCCTTTCTTTACCTATAGGACCTATTCGGATATACTTGCGGAAAAGTCTGATTTTTATGTGATAAACGCCGGCGTACCAGGCTATACCAGCCTGCAGGGAAAACTCTACTTGAAGAAGTTATTGGCAGTACTTGAGAATGCTGGAATTAAAGTTGACTACGTAACCATTTATTTTGGAAATAACGATTCTACCTGGAATGTACTGGAGGACAGATACAAAATAAACGATGGCGAACCCAAATCCTATGCCTATGGCGTATTCAAAGACCTGCTGCATCAAGTCAAAAGAGTCAGTGAAGAGAATTTCAAAACAAACATAGAAGAAATGATAATGACCACAAAAACCTATGGGGCGCGGCCCATTGTGATAGTACCGTCGGTTCGCTATCACTGGAAACCAGGCCTCAGGTCAGAATTACATGAAGAAGAATTCTGGTTTGCTTGGGCTAAGGTATCCCCTGCCATAAAGGATGACTTAAGAAAAGCAATACCGCTTTATGAGCAAGAGCGTTATCTGGAAGCCTATGAACTCGACAATGTCATTCCAAGAATAAAACCTGGCTACCTGGCAGCCCTGAAAAGGGCCACAGAAAAACAGGCTGTTGCACTTGTGGATACACAAGGTAGCATAGATGAGAAAAAAGTCTCCAGATATTTTGTTGATTATTGCCACCCAACAGAAAAACTAAACGAAATAATAGTGGAAAAAATTCTATTAGAACTCAAATAGCTTGCTTTGCTTTTTTTCTTCGGTTCCTGCCACTGCCCGGTCATCAAGAACCAACTCTCCGAAAACTCCGTCATAACCAGGCAGCCATTTCACATCCCCGCGCTTAACTTTCAGGATTGCCTTTGCCATATCCGGCGCAGCTTGCTGGATGACTGCATCATCTGCTTCGAAGACAGCGAATTCATTGCCAAAGTAGCGGATTAGCTTGTTGTATTCTTCATGAACGGCAACTGCCGTCTCTGGTTTTTTCATGACTTTTGAAAGCAGCAGCTGCAACGGAATTATATGTTGGAATGGAACTGCATTGGCAGGCTTCTCACCTGCTTTTCTGTCTGCAAGTTCTGCAATGCGATGCATCACGCCTATGGTTACCGGCTTGCGGCAAACGGGGCAGATGTTTTTATGTTTTATTGATTCCCAGGGACTCCAGCGGATGTTACATTCCCTATGACCGTCAAAATGGTACTTGCCTTCTTCCGGATAAAACTCGTAGGTCTTGGTGAAACCTTTTCTGGTTTTGATTGCATTAATGATATTGGCATAGCTTGGCTTTTCCAAGTCGAAAACGTTTGCCTCACGACCAAGCTTTTCCGGACTGTGCGCATCGCTGTTGGAAACAAGCGTGTACTTGTCAAGCTTACTTATCATCCAGTTCATTAAAGGGTCCGACGACAAACCAGTTTCCAATGCAAATACACGGTCTGCCTTGTCTTCAAATGCATCTTCAACATTGTTCACTCCTGTCTTGGAACCAAATATACCAAAATACGGCGTCCAGGCATGTGCAGGAAAAATGAAAAACTCTTTGGAAATCTTCTCGCATTCTTCAATCAAAGCAGCAGAAGACATCTTCAGCATGGGCCTGCCATCTGCAATCAGCGAGCCGACTTTTGCAAGCCGGTCATTCAGCTGTGCCACTTCTTCCATGCCTGGCGCAAGCACTACATTATGGATTCTAATAGAATGGTTGTTGACTGAATAGAACAGGGCAACTTCTGTTGACAGTATGAATAATGCTCCCTTATGCGGGAAAAGACCGTCCTGCTCCTGCTTAAGCTTGAGTTTAAGCTCATTGAAATAAGTCGGATGGGTGAAATCGCCTGTGGCAACAACGTCAATGCCTTTTACCTTGCAGCCGTCTGCCAAGCCGTCTACGTCGCTGCGGCCGCTGGTTGCGCGTGCATACTTGCTGTGGACATGCAAATCGGCTACGACTCTCATTTTCCAAACCGTCTTTTTCTTTTTGCGTACTGCTTCAGCGCGTCTTCAAAGTCTTTCTTGCCAAAGTCAGGCCATAGTTTCTTTGAGAAATAGAATTCGCTGTAGACGCTCTGCCAGGGCAGCAGGCAGCTAAGCCGCTGCTCGCCAGAAGTGCGGATAACCAAATCCGGGTCAGGCACATCTGCAGTGTACATGTGCTCGCTGACAATGGTTTCATCCACCTGCTCGTATCCTTCCTCAAGCATCTCATTTATGGCATCCACTATTTCAGCCCGGCCGCCGTAGGAAAGCAATAAATTAAGCTGGTACTTGTGATTTTTCGCAGTCAGCTTCTCTGCCTGCTTGATCATTTCCTGGATTTCCTTTGGAAACAGGCGCAGCCGACCGAAAAAACGCACGCGCAGCTCGTCCTTGTTTTTCTTGTCGCTTTCAATTGCCTGCTTGAGGTTCTGCTTGAACAATTCGAACAGTTGTTTGATTTCGTCTTCGTCCCGCTGGAAGTTCTCCAGGCTGAAGCCCCACATGGTAAGCATGTGTACGTCGTGCTGCTTGCACCATTTCATGACGTCGCCGATGTGCCTTATGCCTACAGCATAGGCTTCCTGCTTGCTCTTGCCGTGCTTCTCCGCCCATCTCCTGTTTACGATCTTCCGGCTTTCAGAAAAAGCTGGAACGAATACCGTCAGGGATGATAGCGATATGCCTTGGAATAGATTTCTCCATGGCTAGCAATGGAAGATTAATATTTAATAGATTATGTCGGCTAGCTTTCCTTTCTGTTTCGCAATCTTCAGCTCACGGGCAATGCGCCGGCCCATGTTCATCGGCTCCTCATAGTAGAAGGACGAATAGGGCGAACGAGGCACGTAGACATTTGTGCCTGCGACTATACGCGCACTCACTTCAAAGGCGAATATCTCCATGTCCTCGTTGATTATGGTCTCGACGCAGTACGGACCGAATATGCCGCCGAACAGGTCATGCGATGTTTCGTAGATTTTCCTGCCGATTTCCATGTAGTCGTAGAGCAGCGACTCGCGCAGTACCATCGGTTCGTTGCCAACTACGGTAAATGAAAGGGATGGTTTCAAGCCGGCTGATACGGCACGCGCGATTTCATCTGCGCTGCTTTCCACGCGCTTGTCAACGCCAAGCAGCTCAATCCTGCCGTATTTGGTCTTGTAGCCGATATCGCCAAAGGGCGAAGAGAAATAATGCGGATAGGCCCTTACGCCGATGATAAATTCCTGAAGCATGTATTCTTTTTTGGTCACTTTTTTCTCAAACTCTTTCTGTGAGTTGACGATTATGTAGCCGTGGCCGCCCTTGGCGCCTGGAAACTTAACAAGCGTCGGACCGTCTATCCGTTCAGGCGTGAGAATGCGCGGCGTCTTTATGCCTGCCTTCTTCATCCATTCAAACATCTTTTCGCGGCTGCGCTCCCAGGCAATGCTTCTCCTGTTGCCGTAGATCGGCACTTTCAGCTCGTCAAACTTCGGCCCGGTGTACTCCACAAATGAGCCGTGCGGAATGATTATCGCGTTGCGCGCCACCAGCTCTGCTTCCGGAATGTCCGTATAGTTGTCAACTACGAGAAACTCATCCGGCTTGCCATAGGGAAATGATTCATACAATGCTTTGCGGTCTTTCAGCACTATGCCTACTGTCTTTATGCCTTCGGCTCTTGCGCCGTGGAAAATCTGCAAGGAAGAGTGCGAACATATTGTCGCAATTTTGAAATCTTTGTACTTTGCTAGTATTTCATCTATCTTTTTCTTTTCGACCATGTCTTTTATTGAATCTCGAAGTTAAAAAAGCTTGCGGTTTCATTAGGCAAGCGGTTTTCTGCTTGTAAAGTTGTGCCTGATGAAAAGCATTCCCACAAGCCCCAGAATGAATGCGCTGCCGCAGCAGGAGCCGGAATTGGCCAGTTCGCTTGAGACGTTTCCAGCCTGAGTTATCGTGCCTTCGGAAACCCTCTGCTGGTTCAGCCGCTCATATTGCTCGCCGGCGGCGATGGTCCTTGTCTCCTCTGTCGGGAGCTCTATCACATCCACCGACCCCTCGATGACTGTCACCTTCTCGGATGAAGGCCCAAAATCGAATATCACAGTGGAGTGCGGCCTGTATATAGGTTCAGCCCACCTGCCCCCGGTTATCGTATCGTAGTATGTCCGCTCATCGCCAGTGCTTATCAGCCTCTTGAACACGTCCACTGCATTCTGGATAGTCTTAGCTTCGACATAGCCGTCCACTTCATTCATGCGCCATTCCGGGTCGGATTTGATATGCAACGTCGCCATGTTGCCAACGAAGCGTACATTGCCATCGCTAAAGCGGATGTACACCTTGGCATAGGACCCGGCGCGAACCGTGTCATCATCGCAGAACGTATCGCCTACTGCTATCTTCTTTTCCTTCCCTTGCCTGATGAGAATGGATTCGCCCGATATTTGGTATATTTCGCCAAGTTTATCAGCACAGGGTGGGAATGGCGGCAGCGGAACCTCTGTACCGTCATTGAATGGAGATGGCGAAGTAGGCGTATAAGTGCTTCCGCAGGTAGCAGCTATGCAACTTCCTATCGCCCCCTTGTCATAGGGGGTCTGCGTGTTTGGATAAGATAGCTTTAGGCATGCGACATCCACGTTGCCTTTTGTCGCTCCGTTGTAAACTATCATGCAGCCAGCGCTGTTTAGGCATGTCGGCACTTGAGAGTTATCCAATTCACCAAGCATGCCGTTGTATTTCGCACAGCAGCCAGCCAGGCAGGAATCATCAATCGCATTGTAAGCGAAAGCCAATGAAAACAGAATCACGATGATAAAAAGCAATCTCATGGCTAGTCTTCTGCGAACAGGTTTATTTACCTCTCGGTACACTTGCCAGCCTAGAAAAATAGATGTATGCCTGGGAAAAGCAGATACAGCGTAGCAATCAGAATCGGCTGATGCAAGAAATAAATAAGCAGTGAGTTGCTGCCGAGAAAGCAGAGGATTCGTATTGGCAGGGCATTGCCAAGCTCAGGCAGTTTGAAACTGCGGCTGCCGTCTGGATAGAGCCAGCTGCCTACTACCATTCCCAGCGCAAATACGCCGAACCAGGGCAGCAGCGGAACGTAATCAAAGCTGACCAGGTTCTGGGGCACAAAACCAAGCCAGAATAGCCAGGAAAAATCAAAACGAAGAGTTGACAGGTAAAGGCCTGCTGCTATTATCACAATACTAAGTAGTAGTGTAAGCCGCGGATTGCCGTACCTGAGCAGCAGATAGCCAAGTATGGTGGCAATGCCGATTTCATGCAGTATGCCGAACCAGATTACGCCGCTGTTCATGAAAACAAATGTGAATGCGGTTAGCAGCAGACCAAGGCAGAAGACAAACGCGCCACGGCCAAAATATTTGGCCGCAAGCTGAACTCCGGAAAGCTTCTTGCTTGCACGGGCGTAGCTAAGCGTGAGCGCCAGGCCTGCAAGAAAAACAAATGCGCTTGCCGTGACCCTGGCAAACAGCCACCAGAAGCCTCCATCCATTTTCACCGGATAGATGTCAAAATAAGCAAGGTCAAAGGTCAAATGAAATACTATCATTGCCACTACTGCAACGCCGCGAAGAGAATCAATTTCCCAAAATCGGTTTCCCATCGCCAATATATTAAAGTATAACTATAAAATACGTTAGGAAAAAAATACATTAGGAAAAGAAATTACAAAGAGAGGTAGGAAATTTGGAACAGCAGGAATTTCTTGATTGGCTTGGCACCTATACGGATGCAAATCTATTCCTAGAGTCACTGCTGCACAAAAAAGACAGCTTCCGCGTGAACACGCTTAAGATAAGCAATCACATTTTCGATACGGTCAGCCAGCTGAAGTGCCATAAGCTTAGCTGGTACGCAGACGCCCGTATCTGCCCGCAGCCGATCCAACTGGGCAATACCTTCGAATATTTCCTCGGCTATCTGCACCCGCAAGGCTTATCTTCGATGATTCCTCCGCTGGTGCTTGCACCGGAGGAAAACGACTATGTGCTAGATATCTGCGCATCGCCTGGCTCCAAGGCAACGCAGATTGCCGCACTGATGAAAAATGGAGGCACTTTAGTAGCCAACGACCTGCCTGAACGGGAAATGGCCATAGTGCCGAATATTGCGCGCCTAGGCGTCCTCAACGTCATAGTGACTAATAGAGACGCTAAGGAATACCCGCTGAAGCGCGAATTCACCAAGGTGCTGGCAGACGTGCCGTGCACTGCGCTTGGCTCCAAGCTGCATGCGCGCGAACGGTTCTCGCTGCAAATGGCAGGCCGGATGTCAGCTGCGCAGGAAAAAATAATTCTGAAATCATTTGATTCGCTGGTGGAAGGCGGAACGCTTGTCTATTCCACGTGCACAGTAGCACCGCAGGAATGCGAAGAGGTAGTGCAGTTCCTGCTGCACTGCCGGGAAGAAGCACACGTGGAAAATATAGCACTGGACATGCCACATGAGAACGGCCTGTCTGAATACGGCAGTGAGATAGCGAAAACGTGGCGCGTCTATCCGCAGCACATCGGAAGCGAGGGATTTTACATCGCGAAGATAAGCAAGGGGTCCCTATGAATTTCGACAATGCCCAGGAGCTGAGGAAATACCTGCTGGAGCAGTTCGGCCTGGTGCTGCCGCAGAATGTGCAGCTTACGAAAACAAAGGGCCACGGCATACGGGTGCATAGGAAAGGCATCCGCACCGACCGCATCTTCGGCCTGGAAGGATACATGGCCTATTCAAACAAGGCCGGAATCAATCCCTATTTCATGCAGTTGTTCGGCCATCTGGCTACGAAAAACGTGCTCGCTGTGAACGAAGAGGATGCAAAGAAATACACGGCAGGCGAACCGCTGAAAAAGAAAATAAAAATAGCCCGCGGCGAAGTGCTGCTGGTGCACAAATGCCATGTGCTCGGCTATGGCATCCATGACGGCAAGGGCGGCATCACCTGCCCGCTGCGGGAAAAGCGCCGCCGCAAGCTGAGCAACAGCATCGGACCCTGGCCAGGCCGGCTCATGTAAAGTTTTTAAATATATCAGAAAATAGATATATCATGGATGATACTAAAAAGCTCCACACGCTGGCAACGGCGATGATGAGAAAAAAATCGATGGTTTTTCTTCTGTGGCTGCTATCAAAAAAAGAGATGCACGGCTACGAGATAATCAAGATGCTGCCGCACGAAAACGCAGTGCAGCAGAACGTCACGCCTGCCTTCCTCTATCCGGTGCTGAATGCCATGCAAAAGCAGGGGCTGATAAGCTGCCGCAAGGTAAAGGATGGCAAGAGGGTTAAAAAACTTTATAAAACTACAGCGAAAGGCTTACAACAAATAAAAATAGTAAAGGAAAAGTTCTTCAAAAGCGGCCTTATGAAGGAATTCATAGAGGATATGATGGCATGAAACACCCGGCAGGCCTTAAGGAAGTCATAAGACTGGACAATGTCTGCAAGACCTACAATATGGGCGAGAGCATTCAGGTGACGGCCATCTGCGGCATGAATTTTGTCGTGCATGACGGGGATTTCGTCTGCGTGCTTGGTCCAAGCGGCTCAGGCAAGTCAACGCTGCTGCATATTATGGGGCTGCTGGATAGCCCATCAAAAGGAGACGTCTACATAGATGGCATAAAGACAACAGATATGACCTCAGATCAGCAGGCTCACATAAGAGGGGAAAAAATAGGCTTCGTATTCCAGATGTTTAACCTGGTGTCATCGCTTACGGCCTGGGAAAATGTTGCCATACCGCTGATAATACGTGGCGTCGATCCAAAAGAACGTGAAAGACGCGCTAAGGAGCTGTTAACGCAGCTAGGCATGAGCGACAGACTTACCCATTATCCAAATCAGCTAAGCGGCGGCCAGAGGCAGCGCGTTGCCATAGCTCGGGCATTGATAAACAACCCGGCAGTGATTTTGGCAGATGAGCCCACGGGCAATCTGGATTCAAAAACCGGCAAGGAAGTGCTGGAAATATTCAAGAACCTGAACAAACAAGGCAGGACGATAATATTCATTACTCATGATAATTCTCTGACAAAAATGACAAAGGAAGTGTGGAGAATAATAGATGGAAGATTGATTGAAGATTGATGTTTAAGGGTGAAAAAATGAACGTATCGATTGGATTTAGGGGAATGTTCGTGCTGCTGCTGCTTTTCGCAGCAGTGTTCGCAAGCCTGTCTGTGAGCGGCTATTCGACTTCGCAGACAAGCTATAGGCAGGGGGGCCAGGGTTACATAACGCTGACCATAAACAACCCGTCAAGCGCAAGCGGCGAAGGGATGACTGCGGTAAGCGCGACAGTAATGGCATCGCCTGAATTGGAGATGACCGGGTCACAGAGTATCGGCGACATACCGCCGCTCGCTTCCACCGTCGTCACAATCCCGTTCAGAGTAAAGAGCAATGCCCAGAACGGATTCTATTCGGTGACAGTAAAGATAAGCGGCTACAGCCAGACAAGCCAGAGCGGCTCCCAGAGCTTCTACTCGCAGAGCATAAGCGTACCGGTGACAGTCGTCAACCTGGCTGTATTCTCGGCCACAGCCGACCAGACCATACTAACCGGAGTAGATGACGTAAAATTCACGATTGTAAACAACGGTGGTATAGCAAAGAACTCGGTGCTTACCATTAATGTGGCAAACGGAACGCAGGCAGCAGGTGTTGCACTCTACGGAAGAAACCAGGTATACATCGGCGATATAACCAACAATGTAACGATTGAGACGACGCTTGACTCAAGAGCAGCAACAGATGGCCCTGGAACAGTTCCTCTATTGATAACTTATTATGATGAAGTGGGCAACCAGCAGAGCACTACGCTTAACGTAAGAATGACAGTTAAGAAAGAGCAGCTGGACCTGACATTCATGCAGGACAGCCCGATACTCACACGCAAAGAAGGCGCACTCACATTGCGTGTGAAGAACAACGGCAATGATCCAATCAGCGACCTGAAAATCTATTTCACAGACCCGGCCATAAGGCTGAAGGACACGGACAAGCTGGATTTCGGGACCATCGCAGCAGGCGGTGAAGCAACTGTCACGACGACCGTGTTCGCGGCCTATACGCCCGGCCTGAATAACATACCAGTCAGGATAACCTGGGTTGAAAAGAACGTGCAGAAAGAGGGGACCTCATTCATACCGCTGACGATCTCGTCTGATGCGGACGTAGCAGTCTACATAGAAACCAAGCCGGCTCCGCTTACAGTTGGCCAGGAACACACCCTTTCAGTGCTTGTTTCCAATCTTGGTTCGTACTCCATAGATAATGTGGATGTGGAGATAGAGTCTGACTCGCTGCGCAGCATGGACATAAGCAGCAAGCAATACATCGGCAAGCTCGATACGAATGATTTCAGCACTGTGCAGTTCAAGACAAAAGTCGTTGCACCTTCTGCAGGCGACTATGAAATGAAAATAAGGATACACTACCGCGACCAGTCGGGCGAATGGAAGGAAAAGACGCTGACCCAGCCGCTGAAGGTGTATGACGCGCCACAGGCAGACGGCACCATGACCTTCGTTTTAATCGGAGGGATTGTAGTGCTGGCAATAGCTGCGTGGTATTTCTTCATTAGAAAGAAAAAGGCGTAACGGATGAACATTGCTGAGATGGTTAACTACTCGCTTAATGCGCTGCGCTACAGGAGCCTGCGCTCCTGGCTCACAGTGCTTGGCATAGTGGTTGGCATCACAACGATAGTAGTTCTTATCGGCCTAGTGCAGGGCCTGAAGGACGATATAACTGAGCAGATAAAGGGTTTTGGCGCAAACACGATTGTAGTATCTCCTGCCTCTTCTTCAGGCACCACGGGACCAGGCTCTTCCTATGCAACCACAAAAGGAAAGCTGTACCTGACTGATTATGAGCGTGTGAAGCGTTTAGGTGGTATAGAGCATATAACCCCAGTGATAACAGGCGCAACAGACGCGCGCTACCGGGACAAGGAATTGACGATTTCAGTGCTTGGCATAGAGCCTGAGCTTTTCAAGCAGACTGCAGGCACGCTTAATATAGAAAAGGGCAGATTTCTTACTGACAGTGACAGGCATGTTGTGGTCATAGGCCAAAATATAGCTTATGAAAAATTTGATGAGGACCTGCAAATTTCATCACCGCTTTATCTTGAAGGCCAGCGCTTTTCAACAGTAGGGATAATAGCTAAAACAGGCAGCTCGTTCATGAGCCTTGATGATTCGATGTATATTCCGCTGGATGATGCAAGAGTGCTTTTCAGTGACAGGCTTGCGGAAAACGAAATAAGCGCCATACGGATAACCGTCAAGGAAGGGGAAAACCCAGATGAAGTAGCAGATGAGATAAACAGCATCATGCTGGCATCACACCGGGTTAGGGAAGAGGACAAGGATTTCATCATCATAACTGCCTCATTCATCAACAAGAACATAGATAATGTGACAAACATATTGAGCATTTTTATGGGTGCCATCGCAGGCATACCCCTGCTTGTGGGCGGAGTTGGCATAACCAACACCATGTTCATGAGTGTAATAGAACGCACGCGGGAAATAGGCACGCTGAAAGCACTTGGTGCAAATGAAAAAGACATACAAAAACTTTTCCTGGTGGAAAGCATAATGATTGCATCAGTTGGCGGCCTGATCGGTCTTGCGTTTGCATTCGTTCTGATAGTTCTTATAAAAACGTTTGGTGGCGTGCCAGCCACGTTTATTCCGTGGGTGGCACTGGCAGCGATATTGTTTTCCAGTACGGTGGGCGCACTAGCCGGCTATTTCCCGGCAAGACGGGCAGCAAGGCTTGACCCGGTTGAAGCACTGAGGTATGAATAATGAAATTCCAGGATGCATTTAGCTATGCGTTGCGCAACATGGTAACGTCCAGCCTGCGCTCCTGGTTGACAATCATAGGCGTCATCATCGGCGTAGTTGCGTTGGTTACGATAATGTCAGTAAGTGAAGGCGTGCAGCGCGACATACAGCAGCAGCTCTCAGCCTTTGGCCCTACCATGATGTTCATTGTGCCGATCAATATGGAGGGGCAAAACGCAGCATCTTTTTCAAGCTTTACATCTCCAGCAAGCAGCGGCAAACTTACGGAGCGCGATGCAGATGCCATAATGGCCATGCCAGGCATAAAGAGCCTTGCGCGCGTGAACATGGGCCGCTCAACGCTTGAATTCAAGGACAAAACAGTAACCAGCGGCATGGTTATAGGCACAGATGATTCCATGTTTGACATATTCAAAGACGATTTCAAGCTGGAAAGCGGACGCTATTTCCGCGACGGAGAACGCAACGTAGTAGTAGTGGGCTATGATGCAAAGACGAAAACATTTGGCAAGCGCGGTGTTGAGGTAGGAAGCACGATTGTGATCAACGGTGAAAATTTCCGCGTTGTTGGCATATTGCAGAAATTCGAAGGCTCGTTCCGTGAACATGATGATGCAATGATACTTATACCTTATGACGATGGAAAGCAGCTATTCGCACAGCAGCTTTCCAAAAACGAAGTGTCCATGATCTATCTGGACGCCTATGACGGCTATGACATAAAGGAACTGAAAAGCAGGATAGAAGAAAAACTGGCAGCTTATCACCGCGTTGCTTTGGATGAAAAAGACTTTTCAGTTATAACTGCAGACTTCATCCAGGAAACAGTTGGCAGCATACTTACCATGCTTAGCGCTTTCCTTGTCCTGATAACGTTGATAGCTTCGCTGGTAGGCGCACTGGGCGTTGCTAATACCATGTTCATGGGAGTGCTTGAACGCACGCGCGAAATAGGCGTGCTAAAAGCCATGGGTGCAACGGAAAATGACATTGTGATGATTTTCCTGATTGAAAGCGCACTCATAGGCCTGATAGGCGGTTTGCTTGGTCTTTTGATAGGATTCCTGCTATTGCAGGTGGCCGTAGCATTTGCAGTTCCTGTGTGGCTGCGGCTTAGGATAATAGCATTTGCCATACTGTTTTCCTTGCTTGTAGGCATAATAGCAGGCGTACTTCCTGCCAAGCAGGCTGCCAAACTTGACCCGGTTGAAGCGCTGCGCAGCTGAGCGCAAGCGAATTAAAACCTTGCATGTCAATTTTCTTTATGCGCGTAAAGATTTTCATTGAAAAGTCCATCCACGACAATGCGGCGTATTACTACGAGCAGGCAAAGGAAGCCAGGAAAAAGGCAGCCGGCGCAGAGAAAGCTATTGTAGAAACCAAAAAAGAGATGGGACGGCTGAGCAATAAGAAACAGGAGCAGAAGAAAGTGCGCGTGAAGCGCAAAAAGGAATGGTACGAGGCATTCCACTGGTTTTTCACATCTGACGGCAAGCTGGCAGTGGGCGGCAAGACAGCCCAGCAGAATGATTTGGTCTTCAAAAAGCATATGGATGATGTGGATTTGTTTTTTCATGCAGACATCCAGGGCGGTTCTGCAATGATTCTCAAGGATGGGACTACTGCACCGGAGCAGGAACTGAAGGAAGTGGCGCAATTCGCCGCAAGCTTTTCCAATGCCTGGAAGAACGCCAATGCTGCTGTTGATGTTTACGCAGTGAAAAAAGAGCAGGTGGCAAAACATGCGCAGGGCGGCTACATACCAACAGGCGCATTTGCAATTACAGGCGAAAGGCAGTGGTTCCGCAGCACACCGCTTGCAATAAAAGTCGGCCTGCAGGATGGCACGCCCAGATCAGTGCCGGCAAACTATGGCAAAAAGCTTGACAAGGAAATCACAATCGTACCAGGCAAGGCAGGCTATGAAAAGGGGCAATTGGCAAAGAAGCTTGCGACTGCACTTGGCATTGAATTCAACGACCTGATGGAGTTGCTGCCCTCAGGAAAAACAAAGATAAAAAGATAACTATTTTTTGACAAGCACGAACTTTCCTTTCTGGAAGTCGCGCATGATGACTTTTGCCATCTCTTCCAGATTAGGCTCTCCGCGCCGGAGCAGCATGCACCGCTTGCGGGTTATCGCTTCCAGCGCTTCATCGCCCTTGGCCTTCTCAACTCCGTAGAACTTGAACAGCGAATTATTATGGCAACAGGAGAATTTATCAATGAGTTTTGTGGCTGCAGCCATCGGATTCTTCAGCTTCTCCACTGCCACTGCGCCTTTTTCCGCAAGCTCTGATTCGGTGTTATTAAGCACGAAAACGCCTGGCGTGTCGCAAAGCAGTATGTCATCCCCTATTTTCACCCACTGCTCGCCGCGGGTGATGCCAGGCATGAAGCCGGTCCGGGCCGCGTGCCTTCTGCTGAGGACGTTGATAAGCGTTGATTTGCCGACATTTGGAATGCCGAATATGGTGACTTTTATCCGCTCCACCTTTTTCTTTGTTCGCATCAGCCTGATGTGGCGCAGCAAATTAGGTATGCCAACGCGCGTCCTGGTGGAGAAATAGATTATCGGAATGCCCTCGGTTTCCTTTATTCTGCGGGCATCTGACGGCAGCAAATCTGCTTTGCAGGCGGCAATCAGCAGCTTGTCCTTTATGCGCTTGTCCATCTTGCTGCTGCGCGTGCCTTCCACGTTCCTGGCATCCACTACCTCTATCGCAATATCGCACCATTGCAGGAATTCAAATACCCGCCGGTAGTTATCCAGGATCTTATTTGGCATGTTATTACCTGCTGTTATTGGAGTTTAACTGTTTTTATTTTATTGCCTAATGCAGTTAGCGGCAGCGGAGCTAGGATTTCCCCGTCTTTTCCTGAGAAAGTCCTGTCAAGCCCTTTCTGCTTTAGCATGAGCGTAAGCAGCAGTATGAGGGCGTCAAACTCATCCTGCGAAGCGCCTGTGGCAGCAGGAAAACCAAGCCGGCGCAGGAATGCTTCTATCTTTTTCTGGTTTTTCCGCGGCAGCCTAAGCCTATCGTAGCTGGCGCCTGGAAATCCTTCGAACACTGCAGCATGCAGCGCAAGCTGCTTCTTCAGTTTCATGCCGCGCTTTGTCAGCATCCTCATTGGCCCAAGCGTAATCGGAAAGAACTTTATGCCCTCGGCGCGCAGCTGCAAATCGCATTCGCGGAAATGATTGCCATCTCGCTTGTCAATGCTCTTCCGGCCAGCAGGCAAAGTAAGCGGAGCATCAATAATGATAGCAGCAGGCTCCATTGCCTTTGCCAGCATCAGCAGCTCGCTGTTTTTGTAGGCAATGCCGTAGAGCACGCGGCCTGAATGCAGCGCTGCCCAGCCTGTTGCCCTCTGTTCGCTGCCTGCCAGGTCCAGCGCCAAAAGAGTTTTCATAATTGGTTAAAAACTTTCTGCATTAAATTACTATCGTGAAAATGCAACCCAGAGCGTATCAGCTGGCGATATACCATTCCGTCCTGGAAAACGGCAACACGCTAGTGGTACTGCCGACAGGCATGGGCAAGACACTTATCGCACTGATGCTGATTGAAAAGCTGCGGCAAAAAGGCCGCTGCCTGCTGCTAACGCCAACCAAGCCATTGGCCAGGCAGCACTATGAAAGCGTGCGGGAGCTACTGCCGCTGGACGAAGCAGACGTGGAGCTGATGACTGGTGACCTGACGCCTGAAAAGCGCAAGGAGCTTTATGCCAAAAGCGTCATCATAGCAACACCGCAGACGGTGCGCAATGACCTGGAAAACAACATCACAACAAATGATTTTGCGCTGTGTATTTTTGACGAATGCCACCGGGCCGTAGGTGATTACGCTTACGTACAGATTGCAGCCGCATTGAAAAACTCGCTTATCGTGGGGATGACTGCTTCGCCCGGAGGTAAACGAGAACGGATAAACGAAGTCCTTACCAGCATAAATGTGAAGAACATAGAAATCCGCACCAGCGAAGATGCAGACGTTGCCCCGTACATAAAGAAAAGCACCATAAAATGGATACCCGTTGACCTGACGCCGGCATTGAAGGACATCAAGGTAAATCTTGACGCATTGAGTTCCAGATATGCGCGAGACCTGGGCGCATTAGGTTTTCCGCCTCCTGTGAAACACAAGGGCATGTTCATCAAGATGGGCGAAAAGTTGCGCAATATGCAGGATGGCAGAAAGTTTCCCGCATTGATAAAATACTACGCGCTGCTCAATGTGCTGCACATGTCTGAGCTGCTGGAAACGCAGGGCACCTATGCGCTGCGGACCTACATGGAAAAGGTAGACGAAAAGGACAGTAAATCGGCAACCATGCTCATGCACACGCCGCAGATGGTGGAAGTAAAAAAGCTCATCTATAGCAGGGATGACGAGCATCCCAAGCTGAAGAAACTTATTGAAATCGTCAAATCGCTGGCTGGCAAGAAAATGATAGTTTTTGCCCAGTACCGGGACCAGATAAAGAAAATAGAGGATGAACTGAAGGCGGCTGGCATACCGGTAAAGCAGTTTGTCGGCAAAAAAGACGGCGTCACAAGGAAGATGCAAGAAGAAACCATTGCTGAATTCCGCGATGACAAGTTCAACGTGCTTGTTGCTTCATGCATAGGCGAAGAAGGTCTGGATATTCCAAAAGTGGATGCGGTAATCTTCTATGAGCCGATACCCAGCGAAATCCGCAGTATCCAGCGCCGCGGCCGTGCAGCACGGCTCAAGGAAGGGGAAGTGCATATTCTCATGACGCGCGGCACAAGAGACGAATACTACTATTGGTCGGCTTTAAACAAGGAAAAGAAGATGAAACAGATTCTCTATTCGATGCAAACAGGAATAGCGCGAGACCGGGCAAAAGCAGCAGGCCTGCCCGCTGCCAGAGTAAAAAGAAAAATTGCCGGCCAGACGAAAATCTCTTTCTTCACCTAGTCGCGGGAAAAAGTCTTAATGAATTTTATCTCGTCTTCATCCAGCTGGTAGAACTCTTCCAAAGCTTGCGTAGGCATTTTTGAAAGTAAAAAGAAATAGGCGCTTGCATCCTTGTAATTTGTATGGACCAGATGGCCGACTTTCAAGCCGATACTTTTCACCATTGCCCTGCGGGCCACAGACATGCCCATTTGCCGTAGGTAGGCTGGGAACTGGTATTTGGTGAATTTGCGGTAGGGCGCCTCTTTTGCCAATGCAACTCCTGCAGTCATCAAATCCAGTGCATACTTCAGCAGTATCCAGGTGCCGTTGCCAGTCCTGCCCTGGAAGATATCAGCCCTGGAAAGCCAGAAGTAGGCGCGAACCAGGTCTTCGTTGCGCTCGTATTCTTCAGGAATATTCTCATCTATCCAAAGCTTAAGCAAATCATAGTCAACGTCGCCGTTCAGAGCAGAGCGGGCTTCCTTGTACGTAGTCGCCTTGAAAACCGTGCGAACGCGGGTGAACATGTCCGTATCCCGGTCCCGGGCGCTTGGCCTGGCGGCCTGCAAATCAACAAGCGCAGAGCGCACATCGCCTGCTGAGTTTTCTGCGATTGCATCCAACTGCTTGTCGTCAAGCAGCAGGTTTTCTTTCTTTGCGATTTCCGCAATAAGTTTTTTGATTGCGCTGCGGCTTACTTTTTTCATTTCTATGCGCTCGCATTCTGCGCGCAGCGCTGCCAGCTTCTTGTCCCACACATCTGTTGCCGTAAGGATTATCGGGCAATTAGCCTCTTTCACCACACGGACTATTTCCGGCAGACCGCCCGTATCCTTTCGGCCGATGAAAATGTCAACATCATCTATCAGTATTACCCGCAGGTTGCCGCTGAGCGTGCCGACTCCTGCAGCAGTCGTTATTATCTTTTCAACGCGTTCTTTATTGCGCAGCTCGCTGGCGCTCATTTCGATTATTTCCAGGTCATACTGGCTTGCCAGCACGTAGGCAATGGTTGTTTTGCCAATGCCAGGCGGGCCTGAAATAAGCAGCGGCCTCCGGCCGTCGCCATTAATCCAATTAAGCATCCACCGCTTTATCGTTTCCCTGCTTTCCTCATTGCCGATGACCGCATCAAGTTTTTTCGGAGCGTATTTAACAGTGTAAAGCATGTCACCACGGGCTCTTGGAAAGCATCTTCTTTATTTTCTGCAGCAGCTCTTTCTCATCTGTTGAAAGCGAGGCAAGATTTTTCTCCCAGTCTGCCAGCTCGTCCACTGTCATGTAGGTATAAAGATAATCGTCTTCGTTGACTTCCTTGCCAAGGGTGAAACCGTCGCAGGATAAAGCCAGCTCCATGCCTATGGTCGCCTTCTCAACGTCCTTCTTTTCATGCTGCATCTCCCTTATCTCTCCAAGCACCTTGCCCTCTGCATTCATCAGCCTCATGCCCGAGTGCAATATGCCATGCAGCACCTTAACTCCGAAAATAGCAGGTTTTGAAGCCCGGAAAGAACAGCCTCGCAGGAATTTGACTTCTGCAGGCCAGGGTAGCTTCTTCCATGCCTGCTGCTTGTCCTCTTCTTTCTTACCTGCTATCCACGCCTCGTAATTCTCTATGGTCTTGTAGATAACATCACTAATGATAAGCGGAACTTTCTTGTCTGCTGCTTCTGCAGAGGCATCCTCCATGGCATAGACATTGAATGCGAGCACAGCGCCAAGATATTTGTCATCTCTGCCTACAACGCTTGCGGAAATGACGTCTTTCTTGGTCACATGGCCGATGCCAGCCTCTTTGACAGGAATCTTCTTCTCCCCAAGCAGCTTGAGCAGCGCCTCAAGAGAGCCCAGGCTGTCTGAGCGGACTATGACGCCGGAATCGCTTTTCTCGAATATGATTTCCTTATATAACAAATCAAGCTTTTGCCTGTCAACGTCAAAATTTGCAGTCACTTCAATGGGCGAGCCGGAGATTGCATCCTCCAGGTTTGGCGCAAGCACCTTAACGCCTGCTGCCGCAGCCACCAGCTCCAGCTGCGTGTATTTGTCTTTTCCCCCATGGATATTTGGCTCAAGAAGGCCGCGGACTTTTGTCTTTCTCGGCCCGTCTTTTGCCAGGAACATGATGTCGTCGCCTTTCTTGAGAACCCCATCATAGAGAATTATGTCAACTGTTGAGCCGAATCCCTTTTCGTCCTTTACTTCAAGAACAGTTCCTTTTGCAGCTCCGTTCTCGTCTATGCTAAGCTTGCCTTCTAGGAATTTCTGGCTAAGGCCTGCGATAAGCACCAGCAGCTCGCTTATGCCTTCCTTGGTCTTTGCGCTCACTGGAATAATGGCAATCTGCTTCTTGAAATCAGCTATGCGGTCGAACCGCTCCGAATCAAAGCCATGCTCGGAAAGCTCGCCCATGAGTTTGTACATCTTTTCGTCAAGCTTCTCCACCACATGCGGTGGCTGTTTGGAAAGCGATTCCAGCAGTGACGTAGTGCCCTGTGCTTTCCAACCCTGCACCAGATCAATCTTATTCGCGGCAATAACAAACGGCGTCTTGTACTGCTTGAGAATCCGCAGGCTTTCCACAGTCTGCGGCTGGAAACCCTGGGCGATATCCACCACAAGAATCGCAATGTCAGCTATACTGCCTCCTCTTTCACGCATATTGACAAATGCTGCATGGCCAGGCGTATCAATCATAAGCAGGCCAGGAATTGTAAGCTTAACCGGAAGACGGCCTTTCAGGGCTTTAGCAGTTTCTTCTATAGAATCGCGGGAGATGTAACTTGCACCAATCATCTGCGTGATGCGACCGGCCTCTTTTTCGACAATACGGGTGCCCCTAATGGCATCGGCAATGCTCGTTTTTCCATGGTCGACATGACCCAAAAATACAAGGATCGGCGACCGGTAAATCGTTCCCATTTATTCAACCCGTCTTAAAGATTATATAAAATAATTCTATAAAGATAGTAGTATAAAACAAAGTTAAAAGGGAATGATTTAAAAAGTAATAATGAAAATACAGGATATTACGAGGTGTTAGTCTTATGTATGGTGTATCTCCACAGGCGTATGATAGAGCAATTACGGTTTTCAGTCCTGACGGACGGTTGTTCCAGGTAGAGTATGCAAAGGAAGCGGTAAAGCGCGGCGCAACGTCAATAGGCATCTGCTCCAAGGACAGCGTTGTCTTCGTGGCAACTAAGACGATACACTCTAAATTAGTCGTTCCTGATTCGCTAAAGAAAGTTTTCGAAGTAGACGAGCATATCGCAGTAACGGCAAGCGGCCTGATAGCAGACGCAAGGCGGCTGGTGGAAACGGCACGTGTGGAAGCGCAAAAGCACAGGATAACTTATAATGAACCGGCGCCTGTGGAAACCATAGCAAGAAGCGTCTGCGACCTCATGCAGGTATACACCCAATACGGCGGCATACGACCGTTTGGCGTTTCGCTGCTTATCGGCGGCGTTGACGCAGACAAAAGGCCTGAGCTCTATGAAGCAGAGCCAAGTGGTGCCATGACAGCCTATTATGCAGACTCAGTCGGCTCTGCAAAGAAAGAAGTGGACGAGTTCATGGAGAAGAAGTACAAGGAAGGGATGACTACAGACGAGACGATAAGACTGGCAGTTGATGCGCTGAAGAAGACGCAGGAAGGCGCAATTACTGCTGTTGGAGTTGAAATCGCCTACATTCCGGTAAGCACCAAGAAATACGTCACCCTAAACGAAAAGGAGATCACTAAGTTCATAAAATAATTTTTTCTTCTTTTTTTCTAATTTTGCCAATTATTTTAAATGCCACGGCAGAAAGCAATCCATGAAAACGTACATATTTGCCTTATTAGCGCTTTTGGCTTTTGCACCCTTGACAGCTGCAGTCTCCGATCAGCAGTGCTACGACACAGAAACAAATTGCATCCAAAGTTGCTGCACGTCAGCAGGCGGCACAGATTTTAACAGAGACACATATCATTGCGATGGCGATAATTTTGATGACCCGAAATTCGTCAACTGCAACATCCAGTGTAATGTGGAGGAAATGAATTGCGAACTTCCTGGCAACTCCTGCAGCGGCCCTTTCCAGACGTGCATGAGCACCTGCGGCGATCCGGAGAATGATGCGGTTTATGACCCATGCTGGGATTCCTGCCTTGATAAGGGCTATAATTGCTTAGATGACGAGAAAGCGACAGGGATTAAACCGCCAAGCTCAGGCGGCTGCTGCGGTTCTGCATTCGTACTTCTGGGCGTTGGTTTCCTCTTAATACTGAGGAACTAGCCTGCTGCGGTTCCTTGGATTTTCCTGCCTGGAGGCAATTTATTAAATCTGATTTGCGAGAGCCAACCATGAAAGCGATTCTGGTTCTATTGGCAGTGGGATTACTGATTTTCGGATGCATACAGCCACCTGTACCGCCGGGCAACAATACGGTGATTCCGCCTGGCTATGAAGTAAAAGATTACTGCCAGAAGGATGGCGATTGCGTGCGGCTCAACAAATGCTGCGACTGCGGCGCAGGTGAGTATGTCAATACCTACGATCAGCAGCAACCAAACTGCACTGGACCTAGATGCATGTGCGCCATAATGGATTCCAAAGGCCAGTGCATAGCAAACAAATGTACTGCAGTCCCTTCAATTGAGCAATCTTTTTGCGGAACTTCGACAAACGGGGGCTGCAGCAGCAATAGCGACTGTATGAAAGGAGGCTGCTCAGGCCAGGTGTGCCAGTCAAAAAATGAAGAGCCGGTAATAACAACGTGCGAATATACCGAATGCTATAATGCTGATACGTATGGTGTAAGCTGCGGTTGCGTTGGCGGAAAATGCCAATGGCAATAATCAGCTGACTACCGTTCCGCCGTGCTTTTTTCCATTTATTGCATTTTCTATTTCTTTCATGTCTTTTGAGACGAAGTGCGCTTCGATTTTGCTTCTGCTGATAAGCTTGCAGGCAAGCATGTCAAATATGAAATTAGTACCCGCCATGCGCTTGTCTGAAGCTACACCCAATGCAGCAAGCTCATCATAGCTCATTCTGTCGAATTTCTTTGCCTTCGGGTCTTTTTTCGGGTCAGCACTGTAAACTCCTGAAACGTTGCTTATGTTCACGAGCCGCTTGGCTCCTATTGCTTCAGCAAGCAGCACTGCGTCCGTATCAGTTGTAATGCCGGGAATCGTACCGCCCATGACAACTACGCGCGAAGAAAGAGCTGCTTTTCTCGCCTTTGTGAAGTCATTCAGGGCGACTGGATAAGCGATATCTTTCAGGCCTTGGACAATAAGCATGGCATTCTGTTTTGTGGAAACGATGGCGATTTCATCTGCATCAAACTCAGATGCGCCAAGCTCACGCGCAGCTGCTGCATAGTCTCTGGCAACCCGGCCGCCGCCGACTAGTATGCCGAATTTCTCATTTGATTTTCTGATAAGCGCAGCTATGCTTTTTACAAACGCAACATCGGGTTTTCCATCTGGATTTACGCAGCTTCCGCCGATTGAAAGAACAATTGTCATGTTTTCACCGCTTTTTACATAACACTTAAAATTAAAATTACTTCCTTCCGAGTTCCTGTCATATGCTACTTATAATCTGCGGCCTTCCCGGAACAGGGAAGAGCACGCTTGCTAGGGCCGTTGCTGCGAAATTAGGTGCAGTCCACATAAGCAGCGACAGCATCCGGCTTAAACTGCTTGCTCAGCGCACCTACTCGGAGCAGGAAAAGAAGATGATTTACGATAAGATGTTTGAAGAGGCGACAGAGCAGCTACAGCGCGGTAACGTCGTGCTTGATGCGACTTTCTACACAGAACAGCTAAGGCAGCAGGCAAAAGACGCAGCTGCAAAAGCATGCAGCAATTGGCTTATCATTGAATGCATGACTCATGAGCAGCTGCTAAAAGAACGCGTATTTGCAAGAAAGCAGCAGGCAAGCGAAAGCGAAGCGGATTTTGAGATTTATAAGAAAGTGAAGGGTCAGTTTGAAGAGATAAAGGAAATGCATCTTGACGTGGATACTTCACTGCAGCTGGAAAAGCAGGTAGAGCTGGTACGGGCTTACCTGGAAAGCCAACCAGAGTATATTGAAACCCATATATCAAAGATTTACATCCTTGGCGATTATGTTTACAAGATAAAAAAGCCGGTGAAATTCTCCTTCCTAGATTTCTCCACTTTGGAACTGCGAAAATTTTACTGCCAGGAAGAAGTGCGGCTGAACAAACGCCTTTGCCCTGATATTTATTTGGACGTTGTAGCTGCGGAAAAGCAGGGCGAACGCTACATTTTCGAAACTAAAAAAGCAGACGAGTATGCAGTCAAGATGAAGAAGATGCCAGCTGCCAAGCAAATGGATCTGCTGCTGCAAAAAGGTACGGTAACAGCAGAGCAGGTGAGGAAGATAGCTGAAATAGTTGCTGAGTTTCACAAACGCATTGTGGTCGTAAAAGAGCTTGAGTTCGGCGCACCTGAGCTGATAAAAAAACAGGTAGACGACTTTGCCAATCATCGGGAAACAATAGAAAAAGCAGTTGGCCTTGGCCACCTGGTTGATTTTGGCCTGAAAAAATGCGATGATTTCTACGGGAAAAACACTGCATTATTTGAAAGACGCCAGCAGCAGGGTTTCATACGGGAATGCCATGGCGATTTGCATTCAGCTAACATCATACTTGCTGAAAAAATATACATTTTTGACTGTATAGAATTCAACCCGCACTTTCGCAACATAGACGTTGCCAGCGAAATAGCATTCATGGCAATGGATTTGGATGCATTTGGCAGAAGCGACTTGGCTGATGCCTTTGTCCAGCAGTACGTAGCACTCAGCGGAGATAAAGAGCTGCTGAAACTGCTTGATTACTATAAATGCTACAGGGCAAATGTCCGTGCAAAGGTGGCTGCTATTGAATATGCGCAGCATCCTAATGATAATGCAAAAAAACGCATGGAAAAATACTGCAAGCTAATGGAGCAATACGCAAAAAGGCTCTAGTCATGCCTTGGAAATGATATTACTGACTTTTGATTTCTTTCTCTTAAGCAGCACTATGCAAGAGCGCGTGTCTTCTGCCTCTATCTTATAGGATGGTAATAGTTTGGCAAGCTGTTTGCTGTAGGCAACAACTTCAGGATGAAACGGCATGTTCTCTTTTTTCAGCCGTTTCCTTGATTGGCCAAGGAACATGTATGATTTGACCTCAATAAAGTCAGCCTGGGCCATTTCCAGCAGTTTTGCGAACTGCTGCTGCGCTTCTTCGCTGTCATTTATGCCTTTCATCAGCGTTAGCCGCACAACAGTCCTGCACTTCAGCCGACCAAGCATCTTCAGCGTGCGAAGCAGCCGTTTCCAGCCGTCCTTGTATGTAGATTTATTGAGTTTTCTGAATGCAGCCTCGTTTGACGCGCTCAGTGAAACGTAAAGCTGAGTCGGCAAACACTTGCTTCGCGCCATTGCTGCAAGCCGCGCCGGCTCCTGGCCGTTTGTGACGATGAAAATGCTCCGCACTTCCCTATGCTTTCTCAGCTCTTTGACCAGTGCGCCTATTTTCGGATAGATAGTCGGCTCACCGGAAAGTGAAATTGCCCAATGGGAAGGAAAGCTGCGGAACATCTCGTCAAACATCTTTCTATTGCCAACGTCTGGATTGCCAAAGCCGCTTATCAGTTTATTACGTGCCTGTACGCTTTTCTCGATTATGATTTCTGGCGAATCCAGGCCGCTGCTGGGAAAACTGCTTTTCTTCATCCATTCAGCAGGTCTCCAGCAGTGTACGCAGCTTTGCTGGCACCAGAGGAATGCAGGGCTCATCTGGCAGCAGCGGTGGCAGTCAATGCCGTAGAACTTCTGCTTGTAGCAGACTCCTTCGCCACGCAGCGCTTTCTTCGTCCAGCTGCATATCTGCACAGCAGAATGTTTGCCTGCCAGCTTGTACTGGGCACTAATGAATTTCTTAAGATGCTCTGGATTGATCATGAGACCACCGGATTAGAAAAAAGAAGAAAAAGGAAAAAATCAGCTGCCAGGAGCTGGATTAACTTTGATGTGCCCTTTCATTGCCGAATGGGTCAAAGCGATATAGTCGCACTCAAGCGGCTCAGTCAACGTAATGGTGGCATTCTTGCCAGGCCCAAGCACCTGCGTATCGAACTTGCCAACGCAAGTTGCCGAGCGCGGATAAGCTCCATTGTTTACCCAGGTAACCTTATCCCCGACATTAGCCTCAAGCGTGGCCGGTTCGTAGGAAAAGTCCTTTATGGAAACGACGTACTCAACAGGAACGTATATCTTGATCTCGTTTTCCACGAAGAACCGCACTGAGCGGGATATCTTCGGCGAATAGGAGCTGCCGTCATTATGCACCAGCTCTATGCGCAGCACATGCTCGCCAGTTGCCACATTATCAAGAGTGTAGGTCTTCTGATAGACCGGAACGGAAGTGGCGTCGTCAAGCGCAAAGGCGAAATGGCCTTCTCCGATTTTCTTGACACCGCTCTGCTTCAGTATGAGGTTCTTGGTAGTGAGAACGATGTCAACTGCACCGCTCGTGCCCTGCACCTTAAATGTCTCATCCTCGCTTGGCGTAGCAATAGTGAATGAAGGCATTACCAGCGGAGGCGTCTGATTAGTGGTATTAGTAGTATTCTCTACTGGCGGCGGGTTGTTGATGCAACCGAATAGCAGAACAAAAAGCAATCCCAGAATGATTAAGCGTCTCATAAATACACCGAATAAAAATATGCTGCACAAGGTTTATATTCCCTTTCGTTCTATAACGTTCGAGGTGGGGAAATGAAACTAGTTGTAGCTGATGCTCCAGCATTAAAATCGGCAATAGACTCAATAGTAAGCCTGGTTGAAGAAGGCGAATTCGAGATTTCCAAGGATGGCCTGCAATTGAAGGCAATGGACCCGTCGCAGATCTCCATGGTAGCATTTACCATGCCCAAGGCAGCATTCGAAGAGTACGCCATAGAGGAAGAGGCGCGCATAGGCGTGGATATCAGCCAGCTGTCCAATGTGCTTTCCCGAGGCAAGCGCGGTGAAAAGGCAGAGATTTCCATTGAGGAAGGCAGGCTGGTAATCAAATTTTACGCAGCCAAGCGCAAAAGGACATTCAAAATACCGTTAAGAGAAACAGGCGAGCGCATCCAGCGCGAACCGAAGATCGAATACAAAAACCATGTCTCCAACAGGGCAGACGCTTTCAAGGAAGTACTCAAAGATGCAAAGCTGGTCAGCTCGCATGTGCGATTAGGATTGACTCCTACTGAATTTTTAGTGGAAGTGCGCGGTGACAGCGGCGACGTGAAGGAAGAATTCGAAGTGGGCGGCGATGAAATCACCGAGATAAAGACAGCCGAAGGCGCAAAAGCAACCTTCCCGCTGCAATATCTTGAGGACATGATGAAGGCAACCAGCGCAAGTGCAAGCGTACGCATAAATTTGGAGACTGATAAGCCGCTCAAGCTGGAATACCACATCGAAGGAGCGACCGTAGTCTACTATCTTGCACCGCGAATCGAAACCGAATAGCTGTGCCATCGTTTTTAAACTTTGTCAGACAACATTATAGTTAGGTGGCCAAGTATGAAAAAATTTGATTACTTGGAGATGCAGGTAAAACAGGACATGCGCAGCGAGCTGGAAGCCGCAAAGCAGGAAGACAGCCAGTTGTCCTACTCCTCAAAAGAGGTTCCTACCTCATCCCAAAAGAAACAGCAAGACGGCATGGTCGTCGTCACCTACAACTGGAAAAATCTTTACGAAACAAGCCTTAAAATTAGTGAAATTAGTTTTGAGAACGGAAATGATTTGGAAAACCTGTACAAGCTGCCAGTCAAAGACGGCATTGACAGGACTGCATTCAACCACAACGGCAAGACCTACATCTTGCGGAAAGTAGTCCGAACCGTAGTAAAAACGGTTTATGACAATGCGAAGAAGGCTGCAGCATTCGTAGAAAAGGTAATCGGCCATTTGAAGACTGCATTTGGCAATTACTACATGATAACAAAGCTGGAGAAAGAAACCTGGACATTTGACAGTGAGCTTAAGGCAGATGGCCTAAAGCTGCTGGAGCCAGAGCTGCTGAAGGAAGCGCAGCGGTCCAAGTTATTTGAGGAAATCACTGATAAAATAGGCTGCCTGCATGGCAAGAACCTGGTACTTGGCACGTTTTCGCTTAATAACGTCATGCTCTACGACAATGAAGTAATGCTTTCCGATGCCCGGCTGCTGAAGGAAACGCGCAAGCCGTCCTATCTGGTGCGCGAATTCGAGAAAGTACTTAGCGTACTGCAAACTGCGGGTTTTGCCAGCAGCGAAGAAACGGCCTACGCAGTCAGCTACTATCTTGCGGCCAATCAGAAGGCATGCCGCGAATGGTATAAGGAAGAAACTAAAAAAGACGCAAAATGCGATGATGAAATCGCCGAGTTGCTGGAAAAATAACTCTCAAATTAGAACGGCTCTACCTTAGTTGGCCCTCTTTTTCCCTTATCCCTAGATAGCTTGTAGGTGGATGAGAAATCAGCGCCGATAAGCGCCTCTTCGTGGGTTATCACAAAGGTCTGCTTAACCACCTGAGGCACTTTGGTTTGCAAAGTATCAGAAAGCAGCTCTATTGCCTGCGAGTCAAGATTATGCGTAGGCTCATCAAGAATAAGCCAACTCAAATTTGGCGTAAGCACCATGGCCAAGGTAACGCGCAATGTTAATGCGGCACAGGCCCGCTCACCGCCGCTGGCAATACTCTCCAGCTGCTTCCACTGCTCCCCTTCCAGCACTTCAAAAACATAATCCTTTTCCGTGACTTCCACGCGCAACGTCTTGTAATTGCCATAGGGATAGAAAATGCTCCAGATCTCGTTCATGGCTGAATTTATGGCATCTATCAGCTCCCGGCGCAGGCCAATCTGCGTTTCCAGCAGCGCGTTTTTATAGATCTTCAGCTCTTCCACCAGCGCCAGTGTTGCCATTGCCTTTCTCCGGATTGCATTTATTTCATTCAACTGCTGTTCGAATAGTTTTTTGTTGTCGCTTAACAGCTTAAGCTCTTTCAGCCCGTATTGCTGCTGCGAGGTTAGTCTGCCTTCTTCCAGGTGCTTCTCTTCCAGCTGCTTTCTCAGCTGCTCAAAGCTTTTTTCATCGAAATGCAGCTCTGCGCGCTCTTTTACCGCAGCGGCAAGTTTCTTGCTTAGCTCTTCTGCTGCCACTGCCCGCTTAAGCATGTCTTCCATGGATTTCAGCTGCAGCAACAGCTGCTCGGTTTCCTTTTGCAGCGCAAGCCTGCCTGTTTCTTCTGTTTTTGCTGCTGCGCTTAATTGCTCGATTTCAGCTGCAGCAACTTTTTTCTTTTCTGCCAGCTGCTTCACATCAACTGATTCCTGCTGATAAGTAGTAATGCGCTCGTTTGCAAATTCAATTTTTCTCGTGCGTTCCTTCAGTTCGTCGACGGCTTTTTGCACTAAGCTGATTTCCTGCGCCAGCGCGACTATTCGTTCCTCTGATTTTTTTATCTCCGAATGCTTCTTTTCCTTCACCAGCTTTACGCCGTCTGCGCCCAGTTCTGACTCACAAAGCGGACAGCTTTTCAGACCGTCTGCCAGGTGCTTAAGCACTTCTTTTGTTTCGCCAATTTTCTTCTGCTCTGCCACACGCTCGGATGCTTTTTCCGCTGCTTTTTTCTCCAGCTCTGCAAGCTCCTGCTTTATTGCTGCTGCAGTTTTGCCGTCAAGCAGCTGCTGCAATGATGTTTTCAGCTTTTCCAGCTTTCCAGTGCGCTCTTCCTGCTCTTTTATCTTGGAATCGCAGACTGCGGCTGTTCTTGCTAAGTCTGTCTCTTTTTTCTTAAGCTCAATAATGCGCTTCTGCTGCTCTGCTGCCTTTTCCCTCAGCTGCTGCAGCTGTTTTTTAGCCGAGTCGTGCGCTGTTGCATCAACCTTTTTCAGCCCGTCTTCCAGGCTGGAAATCTGTCCCTTAAGATTAGCTGCTGACCGCTCCAGCTCTTCTATGCGCTTCCGCTTCTTTTCCTGGTCAATGTAGGCAACAGAAAGCTCTTTTACCTCTATCTTCAGTTTGGCAAGCAGCTGCTCTACTGCCTTGATTTCAGCTGCCAGCTTGCTTTCTTTCTCGGCAAATTCTGTAATTGATTTTTGCAGCGTTTCTGCCTTGCCTTCACTGTATTTTTCCGCGTATATTTTCGCTGCAGAATCAAACTTGTTGGTTAAAGCAACTGCTGCCGACCTTGCTTTTTCAAACCTGTCCAGACCAAGCAGCCGGTCAAACTCATCTTTTCTGCGCCTTGGATCCAACGACAGGAAATAGTCAATGTTATTCTGCTCTGAATAGATTGCACGAGTGAATAAATCGTAATCCAGACCAAGCGTTTCCTCAATAAGCTCAGTTACCGCAGTTGTACCGGTCTCCAGCAGATTGCCATCGCGGAATATGTCTGCCTTGGTAGTTATCTTGTCTTTTTTCTTTGAGATGTGCCTTTCCACGCGATAGTCATTGCTGTTCCAGGAAAACTGCAGCACTACCTTTGCGTTATTTTCGTCGTAGCGGACCACGTCTTCCAGCTTCAGCTGCCTGCGCTCCAATGCCGGGAACGTACCAAATAAGGCAAAACTTGTTGCGTCCAGCACTGCTGATTTGCCGCTTCCCATTATGCCAACCAGCAGATTGGTGCCTGCGCTGAACTTGAGTGATGTGTCAGCATGCGAGCGCCAGTTAACAAGCCGAAGAGAAGTTATCATTGACTGCCTCTATTAAACGGATAGGGATAAAAATGATTGCGGCCGTCGGGATTTGAACCCGAGTCGCAGGCTTTCAACGCCTTTCTTAGCGCAGGTTCTTTGTCCTGCAAAGAAAGTGCTTGGAAGGCCCGAATCCTAACCGCTAGACTACGGCCGCAGGCAGCTAAAAAATGCTGGCTTCTGTTTTTAAGGATTTTGCTTCTCTCGGTGCAACTTTAAGTATATACACAAAAATACCTAAAAAGAAACATTTAAATATACTTTCATTCAATAATATATCATGGCAACCACAATGCAAGACAATATAAAACCTAAAGCACCCATGCAAGCGACAAGCCAACTAGCTACTGGCAGGGCTGCCAAATACGTAAGAACAAAGACAGATGAAAAATTCTGGGCGATTGCGGAAAAATACAAGAAAGGTATGGAAAGGTCAAAACTGCTGCTTGCTCATTTTGACGTGGTCAGGGACATATTCAAGTATGACATGGATGAGTTCTGCGGTAAACTCTCTTCAATTGAAGATGGATTGAAAGAAGTGAGGCACGAATGCGAGGAAGTAGCCAACGCAGACCGGGAAGCATACAGCACAAAACCGGTTGCCAAGGAAATGCCGACTGAAGTGAAGGTAGAATCGATACAAAAGGAGATAAACACTCTTGCTGCGGAGATAGGGCGGAATTTCAGAGACAGCCAGGTTTTCTACAACGAAGACGAACCGCAAAAGAGATTCGACGTAGCCAAATTCGCAGAAAGTATAGCAACCATAAGGCCTGTTCCGGCTGAAAAAGCAAGGACAAAAACAGGCCAGGTTTACATGATAAAACTGAAGGACGGCACGCTGTACCTCTATGGCAAGCACGAGAATTTTGATGAGCTTGCGAACAACAGCCCGAAACTACTCGGAAGGGTTAACGCAAGCGAAAGAGTGCAGCTAAAAGAACCGGATTTCAATGGAAAGCTTAGTTGGATTGTGCCAATCTCAGCCTAGAGATTGGTCTCGGGCAGCCTAAGGATGCTTTCAAATTCTTTTTTTGCCCTATTGAATCTGCCGCCTTTTATCGCAGTAAGCCCATCTTCAAGCATTATAGCAGCTGCTAATTCGATATCTTCCCTAACTTCCGGAATGACCGAAAAGGGATTCCTTGTGCCCAATGCAAGGGCGAATTCGCGGAAGTGACTTTTTCCCTCTTCCACCCTGCCAGCCTTGAATAGCGTGTAGGCAGACCTAAGATGAGAAACATTATAGACATCCCTAAGGCTCATCCCCTGAGTAATCAAGCCGTCCATATCCAAGTCCCGGTTAAACACGGTTAAGAGGTCTGTCCGTATATCTACATCGCGTTTCCAGAGACTCCGCATTATAACATTATTGCCATTGGACAGGACGTCTGCCCAGAGCTGCACGACACTACGCAGATACTCGCGCCTGAGCTCGATAAGCACCGGTTCGCGCCTGCTCACGGCTTCCCGCGTAGACGATATTTCGTTGGCTCTCCATTTCCCGTAGAGCTCGCTGAACTTGCTGATCTCCCCGTAGACAATATCGCCGATCCTTTCAATGCCAAGCGGATTAGTTGACTCGTTCAGCTGCGGTAGCATTTCCACCGCATTCTTTAATTTCTCGATGGCAAGCCGTTTTGTTGGAGCGCGAATGAAACGAAGCGAGTCAAGAAGCACCTTTAGATTAGTATGGGTTTGACGCACCGTCTCAATATCGTGCAGATTCTTGGCGACCAGATCATTCTTGCTGTTCACTTTCTTGAGAACCTGTGCATTGATGTTAAGCTCATCCAAATAAGTGTCATCTATATGCCCTGCCCTCCTGAAGGCCTTATAGCGGTCAGTACTGACATAGTAAGGCGGCTTATTGGACCGTATCCGCAGCAGACCGGGAGTTACGAGCGTTATGCCAAGCTCCCTCGTCCTATTGGGCTGCACTGAGTGAGCCCTTATTATAGGAAAAACAAGTTGTTTAGAAGATGCCATGAGCATATATGATAAAAAATGGTTATAAATATATGTGGTGCCTGGCCATGGCTGCGGTTTTTAATTCTATTCGCAATAAAAACATATTATGAAATTCTTCATAGATACTGCGGATATAGAAGACATCAGGAAGGTTGCTGCTTTAGGCATGTGTGACGGAGTTACGACTAATCCAACGCTTATAATGAAGGCAGGTATGGAGCATAAGAAGACAATCCAGGAGATAGCCAAAATCATTTCCGGCCCCATAAGCGCAGAAGTAATGGCAGAAGATGCAGACGGCATGGTAAAAGAAGGCCGTGAGCTTTCAAAATGGGCAAAGAACGTGGTAATCAAAGTGCCAATGACCAAAGAAGGCCTTAAGGCCGTACGCGTGCTGGAAAAAGAAGGCATTCACACTAACGTAACACTGGTATTTTCTGCTACGCAGGCATTGCTTGTTGCAAAAGCAGGCGCATCCTATGTTTCTCCGTTTGTCGGCAGACTTGATGACATAGGCGAAAACGGCATGGCGATTGTACGCGATATTGTTCAGATTTACAAGAACTATGGTTTCAAGACCGAAGTGATCGTCGCCTCGGTCCGCTCGGAAAAGCATGTGCTTGAAGCTGCTTTGGCAGGCGCTCACATTGCGACAATTCCACCTGCAGCCTTTGAGAAACTATGGCTTCATCCGCTTACTGATAAGGGCATTGAAATGTTCAAGAAAGACCATGCCGAATACCTGAAGAAGCTGGGCAAGGCATGATTACGACGATTGCAGTTGCCTCCTAGCCAAGACAGCATATTTAAAAACCAAAATTCACAATATTATTCCTGTTGATTTACTATGAGAGAAAGTATTCCATTAACATGGAGAAGGATTCCTGAACGCTATCGGATGGTAGGTTCCAAATGCGAAACCTGCGGCCAGAACTTTTTCCCAGGCAGAGTAGTCTGCCCGAAATGCCGCAGAAAAGGCAAGATGAAGCCGACTCAGTTCTCAGGAAACGGCAAAATATACAGTTTTACTACTATCTACAGCGCCCCCAGCGGCTTTGAAGACCAGGTGCCCTATGTAATAGCCATAGTGGAGCTGGATGAAGGCGCAAGAGTGCTTGGCCAGGTAGTGGATATTAAAGACGGCAAACTGAAGATTGGCGCCCGCGTGGAGAAGAACTTCAGGGTAATCCAGAGCGACGACCCGGAAGGTTTAATACACTACGGCTTCAAATTCAAAATTGTGGAATAAGATGCCAAGCAACGCAGATGCCATAAAATGTTCAGTCGTTTTTATCGCAATAGGTTTTGCCGTAAGCTTAGGGGCAATCTACGATAATGTGAAAAAATACTTTCTTTTGCAAAAAATAAAAAATACCCCGACATCCAAAGCACGTTCAGTGGCGATTGGACTAACCGAAGTTTTTGGCAAGGCAAAAAGAAAGAACGAATTACTAAGTCCCATAAGCAAAAAACGCTGTGTTTACTGGGCGCTTTCTATACAATATTATGACTATTATGATCGCAAGACCGAGTGGAAAGACTTTTTTAAAACCAATTCCACAGAGCCCTTCTACCTGAAAGATTCTACTGGCCAGATTCTCATAGACCCAAAAGATGGGATAGAAGGCATCTTGCCCACCAAAACCTACCGCGGTTACATCTCAGGTCGGGATGTCGCGGGTTTGCCCCAACCAAAGCCACCAGCTAAGGTTATGGAGTACATCGATTCCCAGAATATGCGCAAACGCTTTGATAAGTGCGACGAAATAGAAACGAAATTCGGGGAGTATTGCGTAGAGGAAGATACTGAACTCTATGCACTTGGAAGCGCGGATATTCTCCCTAATGCCAAATCAGCGATAAGCAGCGAAAATCTCATTATTAAAAAGGGTAGAGATAACGTCATGCGCATTAACACGACTAGAGAATGGGAAGTGACAAAGAAGCTTGAAAACGACATTAAATATGGTATCCTGATAAGTCTGGTAGTCTCAGGCATCTGTTTATTTTTGATTATTGCTATACCGGCAGGATATTGGTGAGTTGATATTATGGCATCAAACGGCCCAGATACGTGTTGTTGCGGCGCAATTTTCGGTTTCGTTGTAGGCATGGGCTTGCTCTTGGATGGCGTAGGCAAATTCCTGCTTCTTCAGAAGATAAAAAATACCCCGACATCAAAAGTGCGGTCTGTGGCAATCGGCCTAACTGAGGTTTTCGGAAAGGCAAAATGCAAGGAAAACATGATCAGCCCTGTTGTAAGGCAAAAATGTGTTTACCATAAACTGGTTGGCGAATATTACCGTTCAGGAAAACATGGCGGCTGGAGAAAGATATACGAGTATACGTCAATGAACCCGTTCTACATAGAAGATGAAACCGGAAAAATCCTGGTAGACCCGAAGGATGCGGAGATAGATATCCCGTCTGATTCTGTTTACCAGGGATATATTTCTGGAAAGGGATTTTTCGGAATGCAGCACCAGCAACTGGACAAGAAAGTCCTTGATTTCATTGATACGCTGCCGCCTGCTGCAAAATCCAATTTCATGGCACACCAGCAGCAGGACGTACGCGTAACAGAATACTTCATAGCAGAAGGGGACAGCATATACGTGCTTGGCACTGCAGAGCAGCAGAAAGGCGCAGCAAGCAGCATTGGCAATGAAAACCTGGTGCTGAAACGCGGCAGGGACAACACCATGTACATAAACGATTCCTCCGAGAAGAAAGTGACAGATAAACTTGGCTGGACCTACCTATGGGAGATACCAGTCGGCTTGATCATATCGGCGATATGTTTATTTTTGTTTATAGCATCAATATTAGGCACTGTGTGATGATTATGTTTGAATTTCTTGGATTATTCGGATGTCTCGGATTTGTTGGCGTCGTAGTAGCGCTGCTTGTTGCCGTCTACCTTTTCTCAGTCTACAACGGCCTGATAACACTCCGAAACCAGATAGACAAATCCTGGTCTAACATCGATGTGCTGCTCAAGCAGAGAAGCGATCTTCTGCCAAACCTGATCGAGACTGTTAAGGGCTACATGAAATATGAAAAGGAAACGCTTACGGAGCTGACCACGCTGCGAACCAGCATGATGCAGGCGCAGGGCCCGGCGGCCAAGGCAAAGCCCAGTGACGCAATCAGTACGGCACTCAAAACAGTTTTCGCGGTGGCAGAGAACTACCCGAAGCTCAGGGCAAATGAAAACTTCCTGAAGCTGCAGGATACACTTACCGTATTGGAAAACCAGATTGCAGATAGAAGGGAATTCTACAATGATTCTGTTTTCCTCTACAACACGCGGATTCATTCGCTGCCGGATACAATCGTGGCTATGCTGCTTAGCATGAAAGACTTCGAATACTTCAAAGCAACTGAAGACGAGAAGAAAAACGTCGAAGTAAAGTTGTAGCGCAACGGTGCTTTTTTTAGCAACGCGGTGAGCGGAAAAACCCGCATGCTTTAGTGGTGGAATGAAAGCGAACCGAAAGTATTAAATATATAACGTATAATAATATAACCATGAGTAAAATACGAATATGGACTTGTAATCGGTGTAACCACGAGTGGGCATCTAGAATGGAGAAAGAACCAAGGTGGTGTCCAAGCTGTAAAAACCCATATTGGAACAAACCAAGGATGAGAAAATGAGAGCCTACAAATTCCGTCTATATCCGAATAAAGAACAACGCCAGGAAATGCAGACTCATCTCTGGCTCTCCAAGAATCTCTGGAATGACATGCTAGAACTAACGAAGGACTTGTATAATCAATACGGATACTTTGCTACTACAAAAGCATTACGAGAGATTGCTAAGAATAGTGGCTTATTTTCTCAAACCGCACAAGACGTGGAAGCACGTCTAAACAAATCCATTCGCGGTATGATTGCACGGAGAAAGAAGAAGATAAACACGGGTTTCCCTCGTTTCAAAAATATAGATAGAGTAAAATCCCTAACTTATCCCCAGTCTGGTTTCTCTCTCGGAAACAAGAAACTCAAGGTGACTCCTTTCGGGGAAATCAACATCAAGAAACACAGGGAAATCCAAGGAGAAATAAAGACGCTGATGCTCAAGAGAGAACCTTCAGGAAAATGGTTTGCAATATTCACCGCAGAAGCTGCTGTTCAGCCTATTCCTATGAAAGAAGGTGAGTCGATAGGTATAGACCTCGGCTTAATGGCATTTGCAACCCTTTCCAACGGAGAGAAAATCAAAAAGCCAAAACACATGAGAATTTATGAAGATAAGCTGGCAGATGCACAAAGAGAACTATCAACTAAGCGGAAGGGCAGCAAGAACAGGAGAAAAGCAAAGATAATCATCGGAAGAATCTATCAGAAAGTTGCTAACACAAGAAAAGATTGGTTGCATAAGACCGCCAATACCCTTCTATCACAATACTCTCTCATCGCATTGGAAAAACTTGACGTGCAAGGCATAGCAAAAGAACACGGCAGGGGAACCGGTGATGCAGCGTGGAGCATATTCACGAATATCCTAAGCTACAAGGCTGAAAGTGCTGGTTGCGAGGTGGTATTCGTGAATCCGAAAAATACTACAAAACAATGTAGTGGTTGCAGCGAAATGGTCAGGAAAGAATTGCATGAACGACAGCATAACTGTCCTTCCTGTGGTCTGAATATGGATAGAGACCTCAATGCTGCAATTAACATACTTAATGTTGCGACCTCAAGTCGCAATAGTTGTGGCCAAAAGTCACAACACAAAGCTACCGATGGGCAGACGGGAAGTAACGCTTGTGGAGACGGCAGCTATGCCATCTGAGAAGCAAGAAGCTCACACCTTTCAAGGGTGGGAGCATGTCACAATGCAAGCAGTCCTAATGCTAAAAGACGGCACGACGCTGTACGGAAAAGGCTTCGGTGCAAGGGCTGCCCACCGCGGAGAACTTGTTTTTAATACGTCTATGACCGGCTACCAGGAGGCATTGACTGATCCTAGCTATGCAGGCCAGATTCTTCTCATGACCTATCCGCTTATTGGCAATTATGGCATCAACAGGCAGGACTTTGAAAGCGATAGGATACATGCAGAAGGATTTGCCGTAGGCGAGGTAAGCGAGGATTACTGGCACAAGGATGCGGTAATGAATGCGAATAGCTTCCTGAAGGAGCATAAAGTTCCTGGCATCTCAGGCATTGATACGCGCTACCTGGTGCGCAAGATACGCAATGCGGGCGTCATGCCAGCAGTCATTGCTGCTTACGACGATAACCCAGACTTCAAGAAACTGGCCGAGATGCTTGACTTTGATTATTCCAAGATAAACTTTGTAGAAAAAGTAACCACGCAAACTGCAAAAAAAGCAGGCAACGGCAAGAAACACGTGGTGCTTATTGATTATGGCGTAAAAGCAGGTATAGTAAGAGAGCTCATAGCACGTGGAATTGCCGTCACTATCGTACCCTCATTCTTCACTGCAAAGCAAATCAAAGAACTTGAGCCAGACGGCATAATGCTTTCAAACGGCCCGGGTGACCCGGCTGCGCTGGCAGCAGCGCATGAAACCATAAGGCAGCTGACAGACAATCCGATTTTTGGCATATGTCTCGGCCATCAATTGCTTGCCCATGCATTTGGCGGCAGCACCTACAAGATGAAGTTCGGGCATCGCGGCTCAAACCATCCGGTTTATGACGAAGTAAGCAAGCGCGTTGCCATAACAACGCATAACCATGGCTATGCAGTGAAAGAGCCGCTGCCAGCTGACTTTGAATTGACACACAGGAACCTTAATGACAAAACAGTGGAAGGAATGCGGCATGACTCAAAGCCTATATTTTCTGTGCAGTTCCATCCTGAGGCTAATCCTGGACCGCATGACACGCGGAAACTGTTTGATGACTTTGTGAGGTTGCTCCGATGACTGCGAAGATGAAGAAAGTGCTGGTAATCGGAAGCGGGCCGATAGTTATTGGCCAATCTGCTGAGTTTGATTACTCTGGTACGCAGGCCTGCAGAACACTCCGCGAAGAAGGCATAGAAGTAGTATTGGCAAACTCCAATCCAGCCACAATACAAACAGACAAGGACATCGCAGACAGGATATACATCGAGCCGCTTACAGTTGAGGTCATAGAACGCATAATAGAAAAAGAACGCCCGGAAGGCATCCTGGCGACTGTAGGGGGCCAGAGCGCGCTTAACTTGGCAATGGAACTCAAAAAAGGCGGCATTCTCGAAAAATATAATGTGAAGTTCCTTGGCACAGACGCTGATTCCATAGAACGCTGCGAATCCCGCGAAGAATTTAACAAGATGATGCGGCAGGCAAACATTCCGATTCTTCCAGGTGAAGTTGTTCATGATTTTGAAACGGCAAGAAAATTCGCAGAGAAGAATGGCTATCCGGTTATTATCCGGCCTTCATTCACTCTTGGCGGAACAGGAGGCGGCGTAGCCTATAACGAAGAACAATTGAAAGATATTTTAGAGCTTGCATTCCGCCTTAGCATGACCAGTGAGGCATTAGTCGAACAATCGGTTATTGGCTGGGGCGAGTTTGAATATGAGGTAGTACGCGATGCAGACGGCAACATGATTATCATCTGCAACATGGAGAATTTCGACCCGATGGGCATTCACACCGGCGATTCCATTGTTGTCGCGCCTTCACAGACATTAAGCGACCAGGACCACCAGAAGCTGAGAAACGCAGCATTCAGGATAGTGGATGCTGCAGGCATAAAAGGCAGCTGTAATGTGCAGTTCTCATTTAACCAGGCAACAGGCGAATTTGCAGTTATCGAGATAAATCCAAGGCTTTCCCGCTCATCAGCATTAGCATCAAAAGCAACTGGCTACCCTATTGCACGCATTGCCACGAAAATTGCACTAGGCTACAAGCTGCATGAAATAAAAAATCAGATCACCGGCACCTCTGCGGCATTTGAGCCTGCTCTTGATTATGTTGTTACGAAAATACCACGCTGGCCATTTGACAAATTCTCCCGGAGCGATCGCAAACTAGGCACCCAGATGAAAAGCACTGGCGAGGCAATGGCCATTGGTAGGACCTTTGAAGAGTCTTTGATGAAGGCGCTACGCAGCTTGGATGTAAAAGTACCGGTGGCAATTCAGATTGACAGACATATTTATCCGGCAACTGACCTGAGAATATACGCCCTATTCCAGGCATTCAGGAAAGGTTATACGGTAGAAGAACTGCATGAAAGGACAAAGATAAATACCTGGTTTTTACGACGGATAAAACGAATCGTAGAAATAGAGCAGAAAGTAAGCGGTAGGGAAATTACAAAGGAAATAATGCTTGAGGCAAAGGCAGCAGGCATAGCTGACAAGAAAATAGCCGAGTTGAAAGGCAGTACTGAATTGGAAATAAGAAAGCTCCGCAAGGAGCTTGGTGTGCTGCCCGTATTCAAAGCGGTGGATAGCTGCGCAGGCGAATTTGAAGCAATAACGCCATACTATTATTCGACTTATGGCGTTGAAAACGAAGCCAAGCCAACGAAAGACAAAAAGAAAGTCATTGTACTTGGCTCAGGTCCGATTAGAATCGGCCAGGGAATAGAGTTTGACTACTGCTGCTCCCATGCTGCATTTGCATTGAAAGATATGGGCGTCATGTCCATCATGATAAACAATAATCCGGAAACAGTCAGCACTGACTTTGACAGCAGTGATAGACTGTACTTTGAGCCGCTGGTTTTCGAGGATGTTATGAATATCGTTGAGAACGAGCAGCCGGATGGAATTATTGTGCAGCTAGGCGGCCAGACAAGCATCAATCTTGCAGAAAGTTTGCACAACGCTGGTGCGAATATTCTTGGAACTCCCGTGGAAAGTATTGACACTGCTGAGGATAGAGAAAAGTTTAGGCAGCTGGCAAACAAGCTCGGTGTACCGCAGCCAAAGAATGCGACAGTGACCAGCAGCGAAAAGGCGCATGAAGTTGCAAACATGGTTGGCTATCCTGTTGTCATCCGGCCAAGCTATGTCATTGCAGGCCGTGGCATGGACATTGTACGTGATGATAATGAGCTGACAGCATTTCTGGTAGAAGCAATGGAAGCAACAGAAGACAAGCCGCTGCTTGTTGACAAATACCTGGATGATGCGATTGAATGTGAAGTTGACGGAGTCGCAGATGGCAATGAGCTTTTCATCGGTGGCATTATGGAGCATATCGAGCCTGCAGGCGTGCATTCAGGAGATGCGAATATCGTACTGCCGCCAGTGCAGCTTACAAAAGCGCAGCAGGAAAAAATAGCTGAGCATAGCCGCAGCTTTGTGAAAGCCTTGAAAATCAAGGGCATAGTAAACATCCAATACGCAGTGAAAGACGGCATAGTTTACATTCTTGAAGTTAATCCGCGTGCAAGCAGAACTGTCCCATTCCTAAGCAAGGCAACGGGTGTGCAACTGGCAAAGCTTGCTACGCATATTATGCTTGGTGAAAAACTTGAGCCGCAAAAAAAGAAGAAAACTAGCAGCTTTGCTGTGAAATCAGTGGTATTTCCATTCCTGAAATTAGGCGGCGATATCAGGCTAGGGCCGGAAATGAGAAGCACTGGTGAAACCATGGGCATTGGCAGTAATTTTGAGACGGCTTACTACAAGGCGCTGATTGCAGCAGGCTTGAAAGTCAAAACAAAAGCAGCATTCCTCAGCCTTCGTGATGAGGACAAAAAGCTCATGCCTAAGATTGCAGAACTGCTGGATAAACTTGGCTTTGAGATTTACGGCACTGCAGGCACTATTGAAGGAATAAAAAATGCAAAGATAGTGCATAAGATAATGAAAGGCCATCCAGACGTGCTTGAAATAATCCAGTCAGGCAAGATTGGATTGCTAATAAACACTCCAAGAAGAGGCGGTTCCTCATCAACTGATGGTTTCAAGATACGACGGCTTGCAACGGAAAAAGGCGTACCGTGCATCACTAATATCAACACTGCATTTGAGCTGCTGAAAGCGCTGCACAAGCTGCAGAAGAATGAATTGGAAATAAAAGAACTGAGCGAATACTGACGTGCGACCTGGAATGGCGCTTTAGTTTGTCAGACAGGAAAAACTGTACAAAATCATCGGTTTCTTAAACCGTCCATGGGTTATATACTCATGAAAGAAAACAAAAATATGGTTTACCTATTTTTGGTGGTCTGCGTCCTGGTTGTAGTAGGAGCAGTATTGCTTTTATCAGGCGGAAAGCCAGTAGATTCAGAACCGATAACTGTAAGGCAAGCCGGCGGATCTGCTATGCTTATTGCCGAATGCGCTAATAGGAGTTACATAACTAACACAGCAGCCTACATAATCGAAGGAACTGTCGGGAATGTTGAAACCAGATGGAATGATGGGAATACATCGATTGTTACCTATAGCAGCATAGCCATCGATAAATATTTGAAGGGAACGCTCCCGGGAAACAAAATCCTAATGGAGACGTCTGGCGGTTGCGTCGGCGGCGTCTGCCAAGCTATGGAGGATCAACCCACCTTCCATGAGGGCAAAAAGGTAAGGATATATCTCCAGGAAACGAACGGAAGTTTTTCAATAGTCTGCGCTCAGTTCGGAGTAGAAGAAATCAAAAACTAACGCTATCGAGCCAACTGTACAGTCAACAATCAGTAATACATTTTTAATGTTTAGGACATTAACAGTTTTATGGATGTCAAAAAAGCGATTGAGCAAAGAAGAAGCATAAGAAAATATCAGAATACAAAAGTTCCTGATAGCATAATCCGAGAATTGATAGACGCCGCCAGATTAGCACCATCCGGGAATAACGCCCAACCATCCAGATATCTTATTGTGAAAGATAAAAACACAAAGAAAAAATTAAAAGAAAACAAGATATTTGAACAGGAATTCGTTTACAGCGCACCAGTCATAATAGTTTGTTGCACAGACCCGAATGCATATAAAAAAAGAATCGAAGAATATGACGACCAGAATGAAATTCGTGCAATAAGGGATCTATCGATAGCTTCTTCTTTCTTGGTT
>JAZDDV010000064.1:0-30815 GCA_043809425.1 Microcaldota archaeon
AGTGACGGGGTTGGCAGCAGTTTCTTCTGATGCAGAAGATAAAACAGCAGGCAGCTGCCGTGATGCAGTGCTAGTTGAACTTGCCCGCAGAAACATACTTGTTCTCTAGGCACAATTTGCTGGACCTTGGCTACTCTCTTAGCTTTCTGTATTTCTTTTCTGCTTGTTTTTGTAAATTAGTATCTTCAGGCATCATTGGAATCTGATACATGCTGCCATTCTTTTTCATCGCGAAATCCATCTCTTCCCTCATGCGTGCCACTGCATTTCCATCGTTATTCCTGTAGGCTTGGATAAGCTTGGCATCAATCTGCCTTAGCTGGCTATCCGGTCCGGCAGGCATGTGTGCCGTCACTACCCTCGGCAAAACTGAACTTGGGCCCAGCAGGGAAAGTCCGCCTGTGAAATGCGGCGGCAGGATAATTCCTTTCGGATGGCCTGCAAAGAACGAATCCTTCAAATTTTGATATTGCATTACTTCGGCTCCTATTACCTTGACTTCGCGCATATCGTTTTCTCGTGTATCCTGTGGCCTTTTTCTCATAAACATTACCCCATGCTGTATCGTCGCTTATCTTTATAAATAATACAATCCAATATCTTCAACGGTGCTAATCTCATGTTAGACATTAAATTATTCAGGGAAGACATCAACGTCGTGCTTAGGGCGCTTAAGAACCGGCAGGCTACGCCAGAGTTGCTGCAGTCGGCAAAGGACGTGGCGTCGACAGATGAGGAGTGGCGCAGGATAAAAAAAGAGGAAGAGGACCTGCGCGCAGAGCGGAATAAGCTCAACAATGAAGTGATTGCAAAGAAAAAGGCAGGAAAAGATATCGCTGCAGAAATCGCCAGGTCATCTGGCGTTAGCAAGCGCATAAAAGAAATCGAAGGCATGACCGAGCAGCTGGAGAAAAAGCGCGACGAACTCATGCTGCAGTTGCCATCAATTCCGGATCCGTCTGTGCCTGTAGGCAAGGATGAAACGCAAAACGTGGAAGTGCGTAAATGGGGAAAGCCGGTGAAAAAAGCAGATGATGTTTTATCGCATTACGAAATCGGAAATAAAACAGACCTCATAGACTACGAACGCGGAGTTAAGCTGGCTCAGCATAGATTTACAGTGCTGCGTGGACCGTTGGCAAAATTGGAGCGCGCGTTAATTAACTTCATGCTTTCGGTGCAGACAATGCAGGGCTACACTGAATACGCGGTGCCCTACCTGGTGAATACCAAAACCATGACTGGTACTGGGCAATTACCGAAATTTGCAGAGGAGCTTTACAAATGCAAGGAAGACGATCTCTGGCTTATTCCTACTGCCGAAGTACCGCTTACCAATCTTTACGCAGGCGAGACCATTGACGCGGCAAAGCTGCCGCTCAAGCTTACGGCATTCACACCGTGCTTCAGGCGCGAAGCAGGCGCCTATGGCAAGGATATCCGCGGCCTGATACGGCAGCATCAATTTGACAAAGTGGAGCTGGTAAAACTTGCATTACCTGAAAGCAGCTCTGAAGAACTTGAGTCGCTTACAAACGATGCAGAGCGCATATTGCAGCTGCTTGAGCTGCCCTATCGCACCATCCAGCTTTGCACCGTGACCTGGGTTTTGCTTCTATAAAAACCTATGACATTGAAGTGTGGGTGCCAAGTGAGAACCGCTACCGGGAAATTTCATCCTGCTCCAACTGCGGCGATTTCCAGGCAAGGCGCGCAAAGATAAAATACCGCGGAAAAGACGGTGGGTTGCATTATGTGCATACGCTCAACGGCAGCGGCCTTGCAGTTGGCCGGACATTAATCGCAGTAATCGAGAATTACCAGGAAGACAAGAAAACAGTGCGCGTGCCGAAAGTGCTTCAGGATTTTATGGGCACTGAAGAGATAAAGCTGCTCTAGGCAACAAGCTTCTTCGGGGCAAATGCGCCAACGCCGGCAAAGTTCTTCGGGACTACTTCCCTGTAGTTTCCGCGCATTCCCTTGAAAGCCGGCCTTTCCTTAAGGTTTTTGAAATCAGTCTCAAAGCCATGCTGCTGCAGTTTTTTCTTCCTCTGCTCAAGCAGTTCATGCGCTTCCACAAGGCACAGCGTGGCCTGCCTTTTTATCAGTTCGTTGTTCAGGTTGTAAATATAATTTTTCATGCCTTCAAGGCGCGTGTTCACCGTCGGGTCAGTTGCCGCATCATTCCAGAATTTTGAGACTTCCTCCCAATTCGTCCCAAATGCCCGCATGAATTCAGTAAGCATATGGTCATCCGCGCTAAGCGAATTCTTCAGCAGGTAGGCCACGTATTTTGGGTTCTGCCACACTTCCGTATACCAGTCGCCTATAACCAGCGCGCCCTCAGGCCTTATCAGCCTGCTAAGCTCGCCGAATTGGGTTGGAAAAGATTTGTGGTGGAATACTGCGTTTGATACAACGATGTCAAAAAGGTTGTCCTTCAGCATGGGGAGATTGTCATAATCCGCGCCCCTCACCTGCTGGTTCCTACGGATTAGCGTTTCGTAGCTCTTCATCATGTCCCTGATTGGTACTGCCGTATCTGCCGACGGCTCGATGAAGTAGATGCGCATCCTCTTAAGCAGGCTTATCCTGGGACCAAACCTCAGTTCGTTCAGTATGGCACCAGTCGTATCGCCCCTGCCTGCGCCTATATCGCACATGTCTATGAATTCATCTTCTGGTTTGTGTTTTGCGATGTTCACGATTATCTCTGCAGCCATTTGCGCGAGATTTTCGTTAAGCAGTGTATTTCCCGGGCCAAGACCGCTTGCTTCAATGGCAGCATGGATTGCTTCGTAGGCCTCCTTGGTTACTACTTTCCATTCCTCCTCAAAGCTCTTCAGCGATCTTTCTTCAAGCTGTTTTCTGTTTTCGTCTGTCACACGTATGTTCCAGTGCTCCAGGGCCTGGATTGGCAACCTGTACAAATCCCCGAGCGGCATAGTAAGCTTACGTGTAATGTTCTGTATGAATGTGTTAAAAGCTTCGATTTCTTTTATGTCAGTGTAGTAGTCGATGTGTATCGCCTCCTACCCTCCATTGGTTGTTTCAAGTTGCTGCTTAAGCGCGACCATCACGGTAACAAAATCAGATGCCGGGTCTATCCTGCAGGGCAGCATTATATTTTGTGATTCCAGGATTCCCGGGAATGCCTTATGTATAGTCTCTTCCTCAGTAGTGAATCCATGGGTTGCCAGTTCTAACTTCCTCTGCGTAACTGTGGTGTGCGCCCTGAGGAAGTACAGGGACTTCTCGTATCTTCCCCTGTTCAGTTCCTCGGCAACCTTAAGCCAGTAGTCGTGGTGGTCCCTGAGCGACTGGATTTCAGTTGCATTGAGCGTGGTTATGATTTTTTGTGCATCGTCAAGCGGCATAACTGCAAAATGGTCCCTGAACTGTTCAAGGATTTTCTGCCCTATGTTTATGTCTTCCAGCAGCCCGTATACGAAAACCGGGTGCTGCCACATAGGAGAGTACGTATCAGCTATTACCAGTGCCGCATCATCTTTCATGGCAGCCCTTAAATCGCCAAGATAGTCTGGGAACGGCTTGCCATGCATGTGGAAAAATGAAACTACCATGTCAAGGTCTTCCTTTGGCCATGTTGAGAAGAATTGCTCGTCACTCTTGAATTCAAGCGAGAATCCGCCTTTTCTTGTTTTTCTTAATTCATTCAATCCCAAAATCGGCAGCGTTGATTCTGCCAGTCTGATCTTCTTCTCAGACGGTTCAAGAATATGAAACTGGATATTGTCGATTATATTTTCGTCCAATTCGCGCAGCTTTGCAACTATGCTGCCTATAAGCGATCCGCCTCTTGCGCCGATAACAGCGATTTTTAACAATGCATCCTTGTCCCTTGATTCCCCTATTTTCTTCACTATTTCGGCTGTTATCCTTGCAACAAGACTGCCTGAAGTATTCATGTTGATTGTGTGGGGCTGGATTACCAGGTCATTGCGGTCTATGTATCTATCCGCATCGTCGATGTCCTTCTTGGCATAATGCTCTGCCCTTGTCTTTGCCCATTCCCGCAGTTCCTTGTTCGTGCCATTCAGCTCTATGCCCCAATTAGCATAGCTCCCATGCCATATCTTGACAAGGCAGCCTGGTTTGATAGGTACATTGCATTCCCTGAATATCCTGCCATGTCCTTCAGTATGCTGCTCCACTGCGAGTTTGTCGCTGAAATTCTTTCTGGCATGGCCTGGGCTAGAGTCAAGTATAGTTCTAACACTGCGTGCAGCATGCATAGTCTTCTTTATGTATAAAAAAGTTTATAAAGCTACATTCTTGATAGTTGTCGTTCTACAACAATTCACGGTCTGCCATTATGCGCCTGCCTGCCATTATGCGGCTGCCGGGATTTGAACCCGGGTCATAGGCTTTTTCCAGTATTTCTTTCTCCGAGTTTCCAAAGAAAAAGCTCTGGGAAGCCCATATCCTAACCGCTAGACTACAGCCGCGCTATTCTGTAGATAAAATAAAACAGAAAAAAAGAAACTATTCCATGTCTGCTGCCTTCTGGAATATCTTGATCATCTTGGTCTTGACGGTTATTGGTATCGGCACGGCGACTTCCACCAGTTCAACGGTGATTTCATCACGCTGGTCGTCCACCTTGATTATCTTTGCGTGCTCTCCCTTGAACGGTCCTGATGTCATTTCCACCATATCGCCGACTTCAAGCATAACTGCCGGCTGGGCTGAAAGCGCTATCAGTTTTTCTATTTCCTTTATTTCCACCGGCTTCTGCAAAAATCCTTTCACGTGCTTTACCCGCTGCAGCAACTTGGCCAGCACGTTCTTGTCAAAGACTTCGATGAAGATATAGCCCTTGATGTTCTCGATGTAGGCGATGGAGTAGACGTTGAGCTTTTCCGCCTTGGATTTCTTTTCCAGCATCTGGGCAACAATTTTTTCCTGCCCCGTAGTTACGCGAATTGTATAAATCAATCAATCACCCGATAAAGTTGAATATAAGCGCAATCACAAATCCCACTGTTCCGAAGATGATTATACCAATGCCTGCCACTTTGGCGACTTCAGAATACTCCTCAGGAGTGGGCTTTCTGGAAATCAGAAGTATCCGCCAGCACCTTCTCAGCAATTCAAGGTATTCCATTGGTTCACCCTATAATATCAAGGTCGAGAGTTTCGATGTTGATGTCCTTCGTGTTCACATCGTACTGCGGGAATCGCACTCCTGCAAGCACCACCAGCACGCGCATGGACGTCTTCCTCATGTCCTTTTCTATTCTCGAACCCCAGATAATATGGGATTCGGGATCGATTCTCTTGGAGGTTTCAGCTACTACGAACTCGGCCTCTTTTAATGTCATGTCTTCTCCGCCAATAACATTTATTAAGGCTCTCTTCGCTCCGCGGATATCTGCATCCAGCAGCGGCGAACTGAGCGCTGTTTCCACTGCAAGCTTAGCCCGTTCGTTTGGCTTTGCGTCGATGGACGCCTCGCCCAGGCCTATGACTGCATAGCCTGCTGTTGTTAAAATCGTCTTCAAATCTGCAAAGTCCACGTTCACCAGGCCGGAGCGGGTTATGAGTTCTGTTATGCCTTTCACCGAGCCTGCAAGCACTTCGTCGCACACTTTGAATGCTGTATTAAGCGGCAGATTAGGCACCAGGTTAAGCAGCTTGTCATTCTTGATTACGATAAGCGTGTCCACGGTTTTCTTCAGCTTTTCCAGGCCTTTAAGCGCGTTTTCCATTCTTATCTTGCCTTCGGATGCAAACGGCAGCGTAACAACTGCAATCGTTAATGCGCCTGCGCTTTTTGCTATCTCTGCAATTATCGGTGCGCTTCCCGTGCCAGTACCGCCGCCCATGCCGCAGGTAATGAACACCATGGAGCCGTCCTTGATCGCTTCCTTGATTTCTGCTGCAGATTCCTTGGCAGCTTCCTCTCCGATAAGCGGGTTGGAGCCTGCGCCTCTGCCCGAGGTAAGCTTCTTTCCGATGATTACCTTCTTGTTTGAGCGGACTTTGAGCAGGTGCTTGGCATCGGTGTTCATGGATACCAGCATTGCGCCCTTTACGCCCATCTCGAATAGCCTGTCAACGGTGTTGGTTCCGCTGCCTCCTGCCCCGACGACGTAAATCTTCTGTTCCGTCTCCTTGAGGAATTTTGCGATCTCCTCATCATCGCTAGCGGTATTCTGCGTGCCGTCTGTGAAGTGGAATGTGTCTTTGGCTATTTCCTTGCCCAGTATCACTGCTGCTGGTGTGTTTTCAGCCGCAGCCTCAGTTTTCTGTTCTTCTGTCATAGAATCACCAAAATTTGATGTTAAACAGTTATAGCAAAAGATATTTAACATATGCGGGTTTCCTTTGTTGCGTGGTATACTGCGTTATGCTTCTCTAGTTGATTAAATTTCATATTCTCACCTTCCAAGAATCCCTCTTTTTGGCCTCACCACTTCCGAAACGCCCTAATCACTTATATTTATATTATTTCAGGCCTAATCTCTAAGTATGAAAATAACTCTGGAAAACCCAAGCCTTATGGTCTTGAAGGACAACCACTACGGTCAGTTCATTGGCGGCATTGTTTTTGTTGCTCTTGGCATTATAACATTTTTTATTTTAAGTAAGGGGAATACTCTCGTGATTGCGATTGCAGCGCTTATCGCTCTTGGTGGAGTCTACGCGTTCATCAGCAATAAGTCTATAGAAGCAAAGTTGGACAAGGCCACATCTAAATTCTCAGTCTCCATGCTTTCTGTCCTAAAAGGAAAAGAATACAAGGAGTTTCAGCTCAGCCAGATAAAGGAACTGGTCTTGCGAAGCTTCTTGACGACAAAGAAAGGGCATACTCGTACTAATTTCGTCCTGGACTTCAGTATAAACACTGGTGAGATCATTTCCCTGGAATTCGGGCAAGTCAGTATGATGGGAATTAATGCAGACCCGCGCGAGAGGAAAAGAATAGAGGCAAAGAAGATTGCAGATTTCCTCGGACTTCCGCTGAAGGAGCAGGGGCCGTCGACCATGGATGATATGGTAAACGAGCAGAGTGATTTGCAAGGCTCCATGGAGCAGTTCAAAAAGTAAAATTGCACGGATGACAATGGGTCTCAAGCTTTTTTGAAGCTTAAATCGAAGATTTAATATAAAAGTACTCATTCAATTTTTTGAGAATTGTCTCTTTATGTTTTTTCATAACTACTGCGACTGCCTGCAAGTTATTACCGATAGTGTAGGCAATAACGAAATAATCCCCAAAATCAGAATAAAAAATATCCGTGCCTTTACTCTTTACCAAGGGCCAATTGGCTATGGGCGTGCGGATTATAATCGCTCCTTTGGCGTATACAGGCGAGGATATGGTGTCAAGATTTACGCCTATTCTTCCAAAGAACTGTTTAAGTGTGGAATAGACAAGGGAAAACAACCCCTTGGTTGTGGCAGCTTCAACTTCTTTATAATTCTCGACAACCAAAATTTTTTTTGCCATATATGGATGGGGATGAAGGTACATGCGTAATGAATTCCAAAACCAAATCGCGATAATAATGAACAAAATTAAAGGGATTGCGTAAATAAGATCCATAAAAAAAGATATGAATACCGATAAAATGGATTGAGTCAAGTCGAAATTAGTCCAAGTTGTAGGAGAGAATAGTGATACAATTGAACTAAAAATAGAGTACCCTACATAGAGAAAATACGGGATTAAAACCCATGAAATTCCAATTAGAAAAATAAGCGAAACAATACTTTGCATAAACAGACTGTCTCTTTGTTTCTTGATGCTTAGGGCCAAGTCTGGATAAAAGGGTGCGGATTTTATGACCTCTACAGATTCACATTCTATTTCTTGCATGATAAAAAATAGCATAGTAGGCTTTTAAAATACTCAGCCAGAATTTACATTACAATCAGTAACATTTTTAAACCCTTTCATACACATTATTAAACGAACAAAATGAATAATTGTTATGTATTGAGAGGGTGAAACAAATGCAGATAAAATATGACTCAGATAAGGTTTTGGACAAGAGTAAGGATGTTGCTGCTGCGCCAGAAAGAAGCCGCAGATGGTATAACAAACTGTTCGACTCTCCGGAAAAACTGATGCGGGTGCTTGAAAAATTCGCAATCGCCTGTATTGTCACTGCACCTATTATTGTCGCCGGATGCAACGGCTGCGGCGGTGTTGCAGCTGGTCCTGGCGAAGAGCCTGATGCAGGCATAAGCAGGGATGCTAATGGTCATGAGAAAGATGCCGGCAGGGATGCTGGCCATGATGGCGGCGTTGAGCAAGATGCAGAGGTAAGCGATAGCGGCGATGCCCAAGTTCCGGATGGCGGCCCTGTTGATGGCGGCGTGGATGGAGGTACAGACGGCAGTATCACTGCTCCATGCTCAAGCATCGAAAATCCAAGTACGATTGTTAGTTTCGGTAACACCATAGGCGATTATTTTAACAGGACTCTGAAGGACAGGGTGCCGAACGAGGCAGGCAATACAGACGCCGAATATCTTCTGGGCGGTTCTGATCTTACCGATACTGCAAATCCGTTCAGTGACGGTGAAGGTGGAACTATTGGTCCGACACAATCATTCATGTACAAAACCGATTTGGGAACGGATACGATTAATGATGATAATGCTGGGAAAACTTACGTGCAGAAGTCAGCCCTGTGGGTTGGCGGTGCGGATTATTTCCAGGATGGAAGCAAGGCTGTTGTTGCTGATATAGGCTTTATTGCCTACTCCATAAAATTCTCTGGAGCAGGTGATGATTTCGGAATCCCCGTGTGCACAACCCCGGACGGCACGGATTATAGCGCATGCAAAATTGAAGGCACTACGGATTACGAGACAGAAAGGCATAAGGTGAACATCAATTTCATGGGCGAACCGTGGGTGATTGCAGAAATGCAGTCGCCGGATGGGCTTGTCATGACCGAGACAAAGGTGCAGAATGGCGGTTATGTCATTCTCGCAAAAGAGGCAGTTTCAGGCATCCTGAATGCGGCAATCCAGGGCGATCCGCAGCATCAGGTCGGTGAGTCGCTTCCATTTGACAACCTGAAATTCAGATTGGATGATGTCCAGGATTCCCAGGGCAACCTCTCTGCCATTATTTCAGTGCTCGATGCGAATGATAACATACTGAAAAAGGATAAGGTTGCAGAAGGCGAAACAGCGGCGATTCCGGTTAATGGCAAGACCTACAGGCTGCACGTTTACAAGGTTGCCAACGGCTATACCTTCGGTGCTAAATGGGCTGACCTGGCGATTTTCTCAGACGAGATAAAATTGCAGGACGGACAGCAGCTTGACCCTGATACCGAACGCTTTAACGGATGGACGGTGGCGCTTGGCTGGAAGAACAAGGGCGCGTCTGGATTCGATACCCTGGCGGATCACCTGAGGACAATAGTTCTCTACTCCGACAGCATTGCAGATGTTTCATCTTCAGGAGATGCCAAGCTCTTGAAGGGCGACAGCGTAAAACTGCCGTTGGATAATGTCGGCTTGTGCTATGGCGGCATAGATGCGCAATACACTAACATCTCATTCAACCTGGAAAGAAGCATGGGAATGACATTGTTCTCCAAGGATCCGCAGACTGGTGAGAAGGTGCAGTGCGTCGTGGATGCGCCATTTGTCAGGATCGCTGCAGCAGGTCCAGTAGGTTCGATCCTAAGTACAAGCGACAAGGCAGACAACACGGCTTACGTAGTCGTCAAGAGCGCTAACTGCGAGGGCAGCATAGGCGCTGTGCAGCCAGGCTCGTTCTTCATGAAATACAGCCCGTCTAGTACTGAGTATGGCGTGCAGCAGTACAATGCAGGAACCACGATATTCGTAAAGGATCTTACAAGCGCAACTGTCCAGATGCTGAACTGGGATAATGCCAAGAAACTTTTCCCTTCTGGCGTTTCACCTGTGCCACTGCTGGTATTTTCAGTAAAGGAGTATGCCATTACCGGCATGAACCAGTTTGTCTTTGCAGTTCACAGCAACGAGTCTTTCAACGAAGACGTGAGCTCAGACAACGGCCCGCTCTTTAAGAAAGGCACCGTGCTGTATGGTTCGCTAGGACCGGTTATGCAACCAGGTCCGGACTACATAACACTGAGCGCCGAGGGCGGCATAACAGAACGCGGTTCCAGGCTGTCGAGCATTGACGCCACAAGCTTGTCCTACGACTTTGCGAAGGACGTCAGCTACAGCGTGATGTACGTCGGCGTAAAGCAGTATTAGTTTTTCTTTTTTATTTCTTTTATTTTAGCTGCTTATTCTGATGCCTTACAAAAAGAATAAACTTTAAAACTTCGTCGGCTAATACCCAGCATGGAAAAAAACAGCATCATACTGCTAATCATAGATGGTGTTGGCGATTTACCCACGCCTAAAACTCCGCTGCAGGCAGCTAAGAAACCTAATATGGACAGGCTTGCAAAGGAGGGCATAACAGGCCTTTACTCGCCGCTAAAGCGAGGCATGGTGCCTGGCAGCGATACTTCTCATCTGCGCATGTTCGGCTATGACCCGGAGATATTCTATCCAGGGAGAGGCCCGTTGGAAGCGCTGGGTGTTGGCATGGATTTGGCAGAAGGCGATGTGGCATTCCGCGCGAATTTCGCAACTGTCAAAAATGGAGTAATCACCGACAGGCGCGCAGGGCGAATCCAGACAGAAGATGCCAAAAAGCTGGAAAAATATTTGAGCACTACTATCGATGGCGTGCAAATGATCTACAAGCATTCAGTTGACCACCGCGGCGCAGTAATATTCCGCGGCCCTGGTCTAAGCGCCTGCATTTCAGATACAGACCCGCACAAAGGCAATACAGGCATAAACAAGTCTATTGGTCTGGGCGAAACAGAGGAAGATGACCGCACTGCAGAATTATTGAATAAATACACTGAATTCGCGCTTAGGGCATTGGCAAATGCAGAGGAAAACAAGAAAAGAGAAGCAGCTGGCAAGCCGCCGGCAAACGCCTTGCTTCTAAGGGGCGCAGGCGAATTTGCAGAAGTTCCAAGCCTGTTTGAGCGGTTCGGCCTTAACAGCGTATGCATAGCGGGAGGCGCCTTATACCGTGGCGTGGCCCGTTTCATCGGCATGGACATCATCATGCTGCCGCAGTCAGAAGACGATAAGAGCCTTAAGGAGAAAGCACTGGCAGCAGCCAGGGCAACTGACAAATATGACCTGGTATTCCTGCACGTCAAAGGCTGCGACAACGCAGGTCACGACGGCGATTTCAGCAGGAAAAAGCAGGTGCTGGAAAGCATTGACAGGGAAATCATACCGATAATCTCAAAATGCGGCGCAAGTATAATCATAACCGGTGATCATTCCACGCCCGTTGCGCGTAAAGAACACTCTGGTCACGAAGTGCCGATACTCATCTGGAGCAAGGAAGAGCGCTACGATAATGTTAAAAAGTTCGATGAATTAAGTTGCATGGCTGGCGGCCTTGGCCACATACGCGGCAAGGACCTCATGCCCTTAATGCTCAACATTCTCAGAAAAGCAGAGAAATACGGGAGCTAGTCAGGTTGATTTTATGGCGGGTAAACCGGAAACTTCAAAAAAACCAAAGGAAAGCATATTCGGCAATTGGAAAGCCGCTCTTGCCGTGCTGGCAGTCTTGATATTCATATTTGAAATAGTAGCGTTTGGTTTTATCGGCGGAAGCGGCTGGTCCATTTTCGGCAATGGCGACAATGCGCAGGCTGAGAAGCTTGGCCAGGTTGAATTCAAGGGAAGCATAAGGACCTACGAGCCGATTCTTGTGGTGCCTGTAGGCCGCCTTCGCGGCAGCATGTTCAATGATATCCGCTCCATGGCAGGCGTCAAGGAAGTTACGGATGAAGCAGGCAATACGGTCATACAGCTTGAAACGCGCGATGATGTTTATCCGGTCGCGGCAGAGCTGAAAAAGAAAAATATCACTACTTACTCCGTAGCAAACATCGCTCCGCCAGGCGTGGCAACAGTGGTTCTGCAGGGCGGTGATTCAATCAACGTCTCATTTGGCAATGTGGCAGTGCGCGTAGAGACAGAACCGATAGTTCCGCCGGACACGCAGGTAACCGTAACCATGGTGGTAAGCGTGCTGAATGGACAGATAACTGGCTATCAGGGCGCGCTCATTAAAACCGAAGAGAACGTTATTGCGCTCAGAGGCAAAGTACAGAGCGAGCTGATTGTTTATACGTATTCCATTCCCTGGTCTGAGAGGAATAACGTGGACGTGGCGGCGCTGCAGCAGTACGGCGCAGTGCAATACGACAAGAAAAACATCGGTTTCTTCTCCAGCGAATTGACTCAGCAGCAGATTGTCCTGGCAAAGCAATTCAGCTACGTGACCTACATAGATAAGAAAAGCGTGGTGCTTGAAGAAAATTTCACCGATGCGGCAAAGGCGGCAACTGATCTGGGAAGCAATATTACGTTCACTCAGTCAACGCTTACGGTGCGCACAAACCAGACTCTTGATTTGAATTACACCGGCAGCAGCAGATATGCCTATGTGGTGAAACTTGAACAGTCTGATTATACTGTGCCTGAGGCATTGCAGCTGATTACCGTAGAAAGCGACAGCCAACTCAATGCAACTGAAGTGCAGCTTTCGGTGCGGGGAAAATTCGTCGGCAACGTACTTATCGACATGCTGGAGAAAAATATTACTGCCAGCTAGGCTTTAGCTGTTTCTATTTTTTCTTCCTGGTCCAGCTTGACGCCCACGAGTTTTGAAGTGTTATCCAGTTTCGCAACTCCAAACACCACGTCTGCGTTGGAAATGACCGTATCGTTATGCGATACAAGCATGAACTGGCTGTCGCCGGTCATGCCACGTATCAGCTTTATCATCCGCTTGCTGTTCTCCTTGTCCAGCGCCGCGTCGACTTCGTCCAGTATGTAGAACGGTGAGGGTTTGAACAGCTGCAGAGCGAAGATGAACATCAGCGAAACAAGCGTTGTTTCACCGCCTGAAAGCGCATCAAGTGAGTATTCGTGGTTGTCCTTGCGTATGCGGATGTACATGCCGCTGGTGAACGGCTCATTCGGCTTATCCAGCTGCAGATGGCCCTGACCGATGTTGATGTGGGAGAACATTTTCCTGAAGTTTTCGCTTATGTTGTTGAATGCCTCGAAGAAAGCCTCTTTCTTGCGCTCTTCGATCTCATCAATCATTTTCATTATTGCGCCACGCTCGCCTGCCAGCTGGTCTATTTTATCCTTCACTTCCTTTATCTCAGCTTCTTTTTTGGCATACATTTCGATGGATGCCAAGTTGACGTTAGTGCCTATGACATTGAGCTCCTGCTCAGCCGCAGCTGCAATCTCATTGAGTTTCTGTTTCGATTCTTCTTCCAGCGGTTTGACGTCGTGATATTTCTGGTATTCTGCCTGCAGGTCTTCCAGCCGCGTTTCCGATGAAACTTTCCTCACGTCCAGCTGCGCGAGTTCCTTGTCCAGTTCTGTGGCATCCCTGCGCCTCAGCTCCTGTTTAGTGCCAAGCAGCTCCAGCTCCTTCTCCAGCGACTTCATGTTCTCAAAGATGGTCTCTATTTCCTTGCCCTTGGCGCGCATGCTATCTTCTTCTGTTTTCAGGTGCTTGCCGCTTCTCTCGGCTTCTGCCATGCTGGTCTTTATGTCTTTTTCCGTGGTTGCATGCTCTTCGTTCAGCTCGCTGTGTTTATTTTCCTTTTCTGCCAGCGCAGCGCTCATCATTTCCAGCTCTCTTTTCTTTCCGCCTACTGTTGCCCGTAAAGATGAAAGCTTCTCAATGATTTCCTTTGCCTTTTTATTGACGCTTTCTGCCTTTTTCTTTTCCTCCTGCTCTTCATTTTCAAGAGTTTTGCCTGTGCGGTCAAGTTCATCCGTAAGCCGGCTGATATCCTTGTGCCTGGTGCTGCTGCTCTGGCTTGCTGCAGCTATTCCGTTTTCCATGGCATCAATAGTTTTTTGCAGATCGCTGCGTTTCTTCTCCAACTGCTGGTTTTCCGTAATGCTTTCCGCCGCATCTGATTCAAGCGTTCTTATCTCAATGTCAAGCCGCGACTTGCGGGCGCGCACCTCTGATTCCTCTTCCCTGTTGACATAGAGCCTTTGCGTGAGCTCGTCCTTTTCCTTTTTAGTCGCTGAGAATGCATCCTCCAGCTTTTTCAGCTGGTTCTGCGCCAGTATGCCGCTTTCGCTGAAGCCGCCGCTGATGGTGCCTGACATTTCGTAAATCTCGCCGCTTACAGTGACCATTCTTGCCTTGCCGATGCCTACTTTCTCCGCATCTGAATGAGTCTTTATCAGCAGCGTATCGCCGAACACATACTCCATTGCCCTGCGCACTTCTGGTGAATAGGAAATTTTCTTCAGGATTGTCTCGTAACCGCCAAGCTGCTTCGGCTCCACAGAGCGGATTACGTCCAGTGGAATGAATGTGGCGCGTCCTGCGCGCTCTTTTTTCAGCCTTTCGATTATCTTCACTGCCCTTTCGGATTTATCAACGACGACATACAGCAGCCGGCCTCCTGCCGCTGCTTCAATGGCCCGGGCCAGCGACGGGTCGAACTGGATCAAATCGGCAACGGTTCCGTATATTCCGTTTTCCTTTTCTTTCATTTCAGCGATGTATCTGAGCGCCGGGTTCATGAGCTGCGGGTTGGAGCGGACGCGGTAGATGGACGAGCGCTCTTTTAGCTCCAGCATCTCCTTTTCCAGCTCTGAGATCTTCTTGTTGGTCTCCTTTGTCTCTGCGAACATCTCCTCGAGCCGTTCTCCTATCCCTTCGCGCTCTGCTTTCATCTGATTTATTTTTTTCTCCGAATCTACGCTTGCGCCATCCGAGCTGCCAAGCTCGCTAAACTGTTTCTTCAGCAGCTGCAGCTGCTCTGTTTTTCCGCGTATCTCCGCTTCTGTTGCCGCATTGTTTTCGCGCAGCGACTGCAGCTCTTTTTCCGTCTTTTCTTTTTTTGTTCGCAGTTCTGCCACTGCTTTAGTATCCTCGAATTTTTCCTCTTTTGCCAGCTTTTCTACCTCGTGCAGTTCCTTCTCCAGCTTTGCCAGCTCATCGCCAATATTTTCCACTGCTGCTGCTTCTTTTTTCAGCTCCGTAGCCAGCTGGTCTTTTTCCTTTGACAGCTTGCTAAGCAGCTCTTTTTTCTCCACAATTCTTTCCTGCAGAGTGGCCACTTTCGCCTTTAACTCCTCGATTTTTCGTATTTCTTCAGAGCTTTTCTGTTTTTTCTGCAGCTCTGAGCTGAGCTTCATCTTCTGTTCGCTTACGCTTGCTATTTCTTCCTGCACTTTTCGGAATGTTTCCTGTGCCGCTGCCAGCTTCTCGTCCAGCTGCTTTTTATGAACCTCGTGCTTGTCCAGTTCTTTCCTGTGCTTGTCCAGCTCCAGCTTTATCAAAGTGGCTCTTGCACTGTCTAGTTGTCCTTTGGCTTCAGTGTATTTTATCGCCGTGTCGCGCTCTCTGCCTAAGTCAGTTAAATAGGCAAATCTTTCGCCAAGCACGATATTCGCTTCGTTTATGCGGCTTTCCACTATGTTAAGTTCGCCAAGCGCCTCCTTTTTCTTTTCTTCGAAATCAGAGATGCCTGCTACCGCGTCAATGACTTCACGCCTTTCCCGGCCGCTCATGCCTGCTATGCGCTGCACCTCGCCCTGGGCGATAATGTTCCTGCCTGAGCTGTCCAGGTTGTATTTTTTCAGCGATTCAAGAATGGATGTTCTCGTGGTTTTCTTGCCGTTGAGCCTGTAGATTATCTTTCCGTCGTCCCTGATGGCGCGCTTTATTTCATACTTTTCGCTGCCGTCGAATTCAATCCACGCTTCTGCAGTTCTCGAGTCCACGTGGATAAGGTCCTTAACCCGCTTTGCTCTCAGTGATTTAAGCGACGTTTCGCCTAATACGAACCGTATTGAGTCACAAATATTACTTTTCCCAGATCCATTTGGGCCAGCAAAACAAATAGTTGTCGGCGGAAACTGCACATTCAGGTTTCTGAATGATTTGAAATTTCTTAGTTTTAACCGTGAGATGTGAATCATGGGCTGGTCAGACATGGCCTGCTATCTCTGAATAATATTAAAAACGTTGGTTCTTGCGGCTCTCGTGCTTCGTTCTGCTGCGTTTAGTTGGGTTTTTTAATGCTTTTGCACATAAAATATGCTTGGTGATGTGGTGAAAGGACAACTTTCGGCGGAAATGTTGATATTAATTACAGTAGTTTTGGCAATTGTTGCGATAGCTGCATATCAGCTGCTCAATACGGCCAAGGAAAGCGCAGCCAAGATCAACCAAAGCGCTAGCTACACATTGGATAATACCCAGCCGTGCAGCGTTGCCGGCGACTGCAGGTGTTCGCAGGGCAAAATCGCAGCCTGTGAATTCGGCGTATGCAAGTGCACCTAGTCTTTTTCTTTATTTTTCCAAAACAAAGCAAAGTTCTTAAATTCAGATAATCCTATTCTTTTGGTGTATTTATGTACGATGTGCTGATCATAGGTGGTGGAATCGCCGGGCTTTCTGCAGGCATGTATGCCGGCAGGCTTAAGATGAAGACTTTGCTGCTCGTTGAGGCCCGCGGTGGCACGATTGCAAATACAAACGATATAACCAACTGGCCAGGCATAAGCAAGATAGACGGCATGACGCTTGCAAAGCAGCTGGAGCAGCATGCCAAGGAGTATGACATAGAGCTTAAGGATACGGTTGCAACAGAGATAAAGAAGACTGCGACTGGTTTCGAAGTGGCAACGCCTAGTGCATCCTACGCAGCCAAAACGCTGCTATTCGCAACTGGCACAGAAGTTCGCAAGCTCGGCGTAAAGGGAGAAGCGGAATTTGCCAATCGCGGCGTGCATTACTGCGGTTTATGCGATGGTTTTTTCTATACTGACAAGACGATAGCAGTTGTTGGCGGCAGCGATTCTGCAGCCAAAGAAGCATTGCTGCTCACGCAGTGGGCAAAGAAAGTATATATTATCTATAGAAAAGACCAGATCCGGGCAGAGCCAATCACTCTTGAGAAAGTGAAGGCAAATAAGAAAATCGAAAGCGTTAGCAACACGAACGTTACGGAAATCGTTGGCGACGATAAAGGCGTTAAAAAGCTGCTTTTTGACAAGGCGCACAAAGGTAGCAAGGAATTTATTGTTGACGGCGTTTTCGTAGAAATAGGCCGCGTACCAAACAGTGCCTTGGCAAAACCGCTTGGCGTTAAGCTGAATGCAGCCGGAGAAATAATAACTGATAAGGATGCCAAGACGAATGTTGCCGGTGTCTTTGCTGCTGGCGATGTCACTGACATCAGCTTCAAGCAAGGTATAGTCGCCTCAGCAGAAGGCGTTACTGCTGCCTACAGTGCCTACCAGTACCTGCAGAAATAATGTTTACAGGTTTTTTCCCAGTTCTTCAGCAGCCTTTCGCATGTCTTTGGCTTCGTATATGCCTCTGCCGACTATCGCATGCCATTTGCTGCCGGCTGTCTTAGCCGCATCGGAAATGCTGCCGCCCTGGGCAACGAATCCAGGCGCATAAAATACCGGATCAACTTTCTTTTTCAGCAGCAGGTCGCGTATTTTCTTTATCTCATCAGGCTTGTTTCCAGGAACTACAAAATCTTTTATGCCTTTTTCCGCTGCGATTTCGTACATTCTGTAAATTCCCGCATCGTCCAGGAATCCGCCATCGCTTTTGCGATAGGCCTTGTGCGTCATAAGGCCGCCAACGATGACGCCTAATTTGCGCTTAACGCAGGCGTCTATCCAGGCTTTTTCCGTTTCCGGTCCTGCCTGGGGGAAAAGGATAATAGCATCAAGCCCGGCGTCTGCACAGGCTTCAGCAAACATTTCTCCTGTGTCCGGGATGTCTGTTGCCGCTTTCTGGTGGTCATACATAATCACCTTGTCAGTATATTTCCGTGCAATCTCAACTATGCGCGGCAGCCCGTATTTCAAGCCAAGGTAAAAACCTACTTTGTAGCCGCCCACTGCATCCACGTCTGCCGTTGCCTTCAAAAGCTCCTCGTATTTCTGCAAATCAACATCGCAGGCAATGATCAGGCTTCGGTCTTTTTTCATTATCACAGCACAACCTCTTTTATTCCGTAAAGCTTGAAGTATTCTTCCACCTTTGCTTTGACATCAGCAGAAGGCTTTTGTTTTTTATAGGCAGAAGGAAGCAGTTCTGTTGCTTCGCTCATCGCATAATATTTCACGCCCAGCTCGGCAAGCATCTGTTCCACAGTCTTGCCGTCATCGCGCTTTTCCATTCTGTTTGTCAACCCGATGGCAGCGATTATCTCCACATTCGCTTCCTTCAGTTTCTTAATTGTCTCAATAAGCGAGCCGCCTGTTGTTGTGACGTCTTCCAGTACAATTGTCTTGCCACGTGGCATGCCTAAAAAATATTTATCCTTCGGGTCGCCATGTTCTTTCGGCTTTCCTCTGCCCATGGCCAGCACATGGCTGCCTTCTGCGAATTTCTGCCGTTTCGCATTCTTATACTGTGCAAGTACGCCGATTTTAGTTGCTCCTTCAGGCACGCCGTAAAACGTAGCTGCAGTAAGCTTTTTCTCCTGAGCGAATTCAATGATAAAATCAGTGAGCTTGTCAGTCAAAAAAGCATCTTCAGTTACCGTGCGCCAGTTCACATACCAGTGGGACAATCTGCCTGACTTCAGCTTCAGCGGTTCATTGAAAAAACCAACCACATTGTGGCTGACTACGAAATTGGAAAACGTTTTTTTGTCAAACATGCTATCACTTCTTGACCAGCATCTTGCTTATTACCTGCACGTAAAGCTGCCACAGCACAATAAGCAGTAGTATCGCACCGCCTGCCAGGTAAAGCGGATTTATTTCTTTTGAAGCAACATCCACCTGGGCCGTGCCTGCATTATAGCCGAGCTTTGTCACTTCAATGGTCTGCCTGCCGCCTGCTGCAGTCACATTAACCTTTTTATCGCCCGTATAGCTCTTACCGCTTATTTTCAATGTAAAGCGGTCAACAGGCGAACCGTCTGATTTGCTGTTTACGTAAATCTCAAATGCTTCGCTATCGTAGGGCGTATTAGGCACGGTAATGATAAAATCGTCAAGCTTTATGGTGGAGTCTCTTATGAAATTGACATTGGTGAAGAATCCCTCTTCCGAGCCGTCCATATCCACCACACGGCATGAAATTGCGTTGATGCCTTCCTGCAGCACTGTCTGCGGGTCAAGGTAATAAAACCAATTGCCGGTTTCTGATACGTTTGTTTCCACCCAGTCGGCGCTGTTTATGCTTATGAAAACCTGCTGCCCGCCACGGTTGGAAACCGACTTGCCGGTGACAACCACTTCCTTGAAGCCTACCTTGTCACCTTCCACCGGAATTTCAATGGAGCAGGCGCGTTCCGTATCATAGGCGTAAACTGATTTGTCGTAGGATGCAAGAATCACTTTGTTATGGTCAAATATGGGTTTTTCCACCCTGTCAGTTGCAGCGCTTTTCCAAACTATTTCTCCAGTATCCTGCTTCATCGCATAGGCATTGCCGTCTGTTGAGCCGACGAATATGACCTGCTCGCCGCCGATTATGCCTGCCTCGGGCTGGGCGACCACTGCCAGCCGCACTTTTGTTTTCCATTCTATGTCTCCGCTGACCGGGTTTACTGAATAAACATAGCCGTCATTGCTTGCAAAATAAACATCGTCACCTGTAACTAGCGGAGGGGTAAGCACCCAGCCGCCTGTCGGCACTGCCCACAGTTCGCTGCCATCTGCTGTGGAAAGCGCATGCAGCCGGTTGTCCAATCCGCCAAAATAAATCATCTGCCCTGAAATAACCGGATAGGATTTCCAGGTATAATCATTCAATTCGTGAGACCAGAGCACTTTGCCGGTCAAGTCTGCCTTGATCATTTTCGTGTCTTCTGCGAATATCAGGAAGTTATCCGTTGCTGTTGGTTTGCCGTATCTTGCCTGCTTCAGATAGTACGGTGTTGCCGTATTTTCTCCAAGCCTGAAGATACCTGCATCAGTTGCCACGTAAACGCCGCGGGAGTTTTTTCCTGCGCCGTAGGTGGTGGTCACATTGCTGATATTGAGTTTTTTCAAGTCCACTGTCCACGCAGTCTTGCCGTCCTTGTCCACTGCCGCTACTCTGGCATCGCTTGTGAGTATGATTAGCTTTCCGTTGTATTCCAGCAAGTTGCTTGCATTGACAATCGCTGTTTTCCATGACGTTTTGCCTGTTGCCGTATTTATGGCATAGACATTGCCGTCATTTGACAGCACCGCTACCTTGTCCTGGAAAACTATGGGCGCTGCCTTTGGCTCGCCCCGGATATCAAGTTGCCAGAGAAGAGATGAAAAGGAAAGAGAAACAAGCAGCAGAACAAAGAGCAGTTGGATATATTTCATCCGCTCAGCCCGTGAACATAGAGTCGTGCTTGCCTTCGTTTATCTCCTGTATAATGGCCTTTGCTTTCTTGCCGTCTACGTTAATGCCCGAGCTCACGCAAGTACCGCAGATTTCCTTTACCGTTGCCTTGGTGGTCTTGCCGAGCGAGTTGCTCTTGGTTTTGGCCATCTTGACCAGTTCGTTGAGTGCTATGTTGCCCGCAGGCGCTTCCCTGTTGCCTGCGCCTTTTTCTATTCCCGCTGCTTTTTTCAGCAGCTCTGAAGTAGGAGGAGTTCCGACTTCGATCGTGAACGTCTTGGCGTCCGTGTTGACTATGACGGCCACAGGCACTTTCATTCCTGCGAATGCCTTTGTAGCCTCGTTTATCTTTGCCACTACCTGGCCTGCGTTGACGCCAAGCGGGCCCAGTGCCGGGCCTAAGGGCGGTCCGGCCGTTGCCTTTCCACCATCCACTATTGCATTGATTGTCTTTTCCATAGTAATCTCCCGTTTAATTGTTGATTGAGTATTAAGCGGATTGATTTTAAAATCTTATGAGGGCGCGTCAGGCTAAGTCCTGGTCGATTTTAACCGGTTTGACCTTGAGTCTTCCCCTTGTTGATCCAAATGGGCTGACATCTTCTTCGTTCTCTGCTTTTGCGAGGTGTTCCGCCTCATCATCAGCTCTTTGTTTTTTCTCTTTTTCGGCATCGGCTATTCTTTTGTCTGCTTCCTTTGTTGCGCGCGTTGCGAGCCTGGCAGCTTCAGTTGCCATCTGCCTGCCCATTTCCTTTGTGGCAGCGGGTGGAGCCAGTGCTTTCAAGTCTGCTTTGCTCATGCCAAATTCAGAAGCCACGTCATACACTGCTGCTGCAGTTAGTCCTCCTGCCTGCAAAGCAGTCCGCGCGACTTCCTCGAACGCTTTTTCTTTTTTGATTCCTTTATCGCTTGCAAGCCTTAGAGCTGCTTTTCTGATACCATAGGCAAGTAATTCCGTCGTTGTTTCATTACCGAATTCATTTGTCAGTTTCTTCTCTGCGGCCTTTACCGTCATGACATCTTTGTTGACAAGTCCTGTAACGTGCGCGTTATACATTTCCGCAGTCTTTTCCAGCTTTGGCTGAGCATCTTTAATGAATGCGGCAAAGTAAGTCAATATTTGCTCTCTCACTTCTACAGGCACGAATTCATTCTCTCTTTTTAGATATATCTCAAATGATTTATACGCGTCGTCTCTTTCCTGTTTTGTTTGACCCGGTTTGAGTATATTTCCAAGCTGGACGAATAAATCATCGCGTTTCGAGTTTATCTTATCCATTGCTTGAGGTGATATTTTAGGTGGTTTTCTCTCTCCACTTGTTTGCTTCGTGAAATCTATGTAGAGCCAAGTTAACATTGTATTAAGTGCATGTGAATTGGTATCCTCTGCTTGTTCTTGTAGGGGTTTTTCTGAAGCTTTATCTTGCTGGCCAAACTTACTACCACTCATATTGTCACCTATTCTAGTTTTCTCATACCTGAGTGTAGAGTATCATCAAAGTAGCTAACTCCCAAGTAAGGTATTCCTTGATTTAGTTCACCGTTCGGTATTGCATGGATACTTATATAGTCTAATTGTCCCGTCTTTTCATCTAAAAATATTTCAGCGATTAATTCTACGGTCTTCATGGCTTTTCCAGTTGCCAATTCGTACATCTCTGCGAGTTTCTTTAGATCGTACTTAACGCCTTCTCGTTTTCCATTCTTTCTAACAAAGGTAACTATCATATCGTTCCTGTCTGTTTTTGTTCTGGCGTCGTAACCAATCCAAACAGTTGTTTCTATTGTCCAGTTTTGTCCCGGTACAGGTACGCCCATTCCGTAAAAGAATGTTCTTTCACTGATATTTTTAGCGGCAGTTTTTCTGAATTCTTGACTTTTAGCTTCGAACTCTTGCATTTCCTTCAGAGAACTCGTCTCTAATCTATTTAGATCTATCAAATCTTTAGGAGGGTTAAAGTTAACCTGGGCAGTTAGGTCGGTTGCGGTTTTCTTGACGTCTGGCTGGTAGCCTGCACCGCTAGTCGGAGCTTGCGTTGCTGCCGCCATTACAGGCGGCTTTGCCGGCTCCTGGGCTATCGCTTTACCGCCGATTAAAGTGGCTGCACCTATGACTACTGAGGTGCCTATTACGATTGCAGCCTGTCTGCCGAACATCTTTGTGAATTCAAGCACTTTTCTTGCTTTGCTTGGTTTTCTAGCTGGAGCATGAGTATCTTTTTTGATTCTATTCGGGCCAGTCATATCTATCACCCGTTATAGACTGTGCATAGAAGATATTAAAATGGGTGCAGATTTGGTAGTTTTTATAACAAAATGGGGCCTAATTCTCTTATGTCTTTAATCTCGTAGTAATGCCTTGGCGAACCGTCTTGGGTTTTCTCATTTCTAAAATTAACCCAGATAACCTTCAACCCAGTTTTAAGACCGCCGAGAACATCCCGCTTGTACGAGTCGCCAACCAGGAGGATCTCTTGAGGAGAATGCATTGTTTCTTTTATTGCATGGGCAAACAATTCTCCTGTAGCTTTTCTCTTTCTCGCTTCTCCAGAAATAAATATTCGTTTAAAATAATTTTTTATCCCCAAAATTTCAATAGCTCGCTGTTGGGCATCGACCGGCCCTTCAGTGACGATATACAATTCATATTTCTGGCAGAGTTTGCTCAAAAGAGCCTCTATTCCTGGAAACGGCCTGATCTGTTTTTCAAGCTGTTTCGTATAAAGGTGAACAAGTTCGGCTACAAATTTTTCATCCTCTATGTTGTATATTCGAAGCAGGTTTCGAAATCTTTCCATCCTATACTCGCTGCTTAGGCGACCATCCAAAAAGGCATGCTCCTCTGCTTCCTTTCGTAATTCGCTGTATCTATCTTTCAACTGCGTTTTGTCGAGCTTATACCTGCCGGCTATTTTTTCATAAACCTCTTCCAGAGCCGTCCCTGAGGCTCGGTTAAAATCATGAAGTGTGTCATCTAAATCGAAGAACAGCGCTTTGATTTGTGTCATCGCTAAATATTTCTCAAAACAGCCTTATAATACATTACTTTCTGCAGTTTAGCCCCATCCTTCAAACTTGATGTTTTTGGCAGGAACGCCTGCTGCAGCAAGCGTTTCCTTAAGCGCCAGTGCCATCTTCAGTGGCCCGCAGATGAAAAAGTGGGTTTCCTGCGGATTAGCCACGAATTTCTTTATGCGTTCTGCGTCTATCCTGCCTGTTTCATAGCCGCAATTAGGCGGGCAGTCGCGCGTCAGAAAAACGTGCAATTTGATGCCGTGCTTTTTTGCAATCTGCTTCAGCTCATCATAGTAGACAAGTTCCTTTTCATTTTTGCAGCTGTAGAACAGGGTGAATTCGCCGCGAATTTTGTGCTTTGCTATGTGCCGGAGCATGCCAAGCAGCGGGCTTATGCCGATGCCGCCGGCGATGAACGTAGCTTTTTTCTGTTCTTCATACATGAAATGGCCAAGCGGACCTTCAACTCCGACAATCGTTCCTTCGTCTAGCTTATCTAATTGAGAAGTGAACCTGCCGCCAATCATCTTGATTGCCAGTTCAATGTAGTTTTCGCCAGGAGCAGATGCGATGGAATAGGGTCTTTTCTCTATGCTGTTGCCCGCTGCATCCAACAGCTCCAGCATCAGGAACTGGCCAGGCTTGAAATCAGGCGTTTTTCCTTCGACAGGAACCAGCCTGAATATTTTAACGTCTTCGGAACATTTTTTGATTGAATCTATTCTGTACAGTTGCATTGGCTTGGAATTGGGATGGAAGGAATAAAAATAGATGGGCGATTATCTATTGCTACCACGCCTCCGTAGCTCATTGGTAGAGCGCCTGTCTTGTAAACAGGAGGTAGGGCGTTCAATTCGCCCCGGGGGCTTTCAGCACTAGTCAGATTAACGCAGAACACGATAAGACATCAAATAACCTTTTTATGGTTGTCGGTGTAATAGTACATACATGGCACGGTCAAGAACCACCGAATTTTTTATAGGTCTTGTACGCGGCAAGGAGACGGTCACGCCTACTACAAAAAAGCCGAGTAATTCCAGTATGCGAAAGGAGCCTCTGGATGACTTTGCCCAGCGCGCTCTTGATAAACGACTTCTCGATGCACTCCTGGTTCCAGGAGGAGATTTTGAAGCTGCCAAAAAAGCACTTGTTGATGGCGCAAGCAAGGATGCCAGGGATGAGAACCGCGCTACCACGCTTATGCTGGCAGCAAAAAGCGGAAATCGCGACCTAATCGAACTATTTCTCTCCCAAGGCGTTGATCCCAATGCAAAGGACGCGCGCGGCAATACAGCAATCATGTATGCCATCCTTGGCAGCAAGCACGTGGATATCATAGGAATTCTTATAGGTGCCAGAGCAGAAAAAAATGCGCAGAACAATGACGGCATGACAGCGCTGGCCCTGGCAGCAAAGACAAACAATCTCAAGGGTGCCATGGTTCTGACCGCCTTCGAAGCAGACGTGAATATTCCAGATAATCTAGGTTGCACGCCGCTGATGATGGCGGCGCAGGAAGGAAATTTTGAGTTCGCCAAGTATCTTATCAGCAAGGGCGCGAAAATTGATGTAAAGGACAAGAGTAGAAAAAACGTGCTCATGCATGCGGCCATCGGTGGAAACGTGGGCATAGCAGATCTGGTTGCGGATGACGTGGAGCTTGAAGAAAGGGATAATGACGGCAGAACCGCCCTTGCCCACGCAGTCATAAACAAGAAGAGAGAGATGATCAACTATCTTGTGATAGCCGGGGCAGATGTGCACGGCAAGGATAATGCGCACAAGACCATCCTAATGCATGCCATTGCTGCAGGCGATGGGCCAACAATCAATTTCCTGAAAAAGCACGGTGCACATGCAGATGAGGATACTAGCCTCCTCGATGGGCTGCTGTTGGAGGCATTTCACGAACCTGACCGGGAGAAGATGAAGGCGAAGATAACCGACGCGCTTGAAAGAGGCGCGAACGTGGATGCGCGCGTCGCCAACGGAATGACCTCGCTGATGAGCGCCGCATTCGAAGGAGACGAGGAAGTTGTTGAGCTAATACTGAAATACAAACCAGATGTTAACGCAAAAGACGGCGATGGCACATCCGTGTTGATGTATGCGGCCCATGGCGGCAACGTCAAAATACTGGAGCGACTTGTCGAACTCGGGGCAGAAGTCAATGACAAATCAAACGATGACAGCACGCCGCTGATGTTTGCGATAAGGGCGGAAAAAGTAGAGGCAGCTGCATTCCTGGTAGGCAAAGGTGCTGACCGTTATGCCGAGAGGCAGGGCGTAACGGCGGTGAGGATGGCCGTGGGTAATCCGAAAATGTTTGAAGCCCTTAAAAACAAGTAACTATAATTAAAGATAAAAGGGGAAAATCAATGCGTAACTGGATTTTTATTGTCGTATGCGTCTTGGCTATTCTTATTTTCGGTTGTATCGCTCCAGGAGAAAAAACTCCGCTTGAAAAGGATATTGAAGCGTGTAAAAATCTTTCTTCGTGCGATTTTGCCCGCAATCCGGGCCATGGCACCGGCCAGCTTTACAGTCCAGTTGCCGATTGTATCAAAGAGACAGCAGAAAAATACAATAATTCAGCGATATGTAATAACCTGGATAATTCACCTGCCTCCTGCGAAATCAAAGGAGTCGGGAATTATACTCTTGCAAATCTGAAAGATTGGTGCCTTACACTGTTCTTTGTATATAATCGAGATAATGGGAGTTGTAATCTAATTGAAAACCCCAGGTTGAAAAGCGACTGTTATTCCGAAACGAAAATAATGACGCTTTTTGATAATAACGAAACACAGAATACAAGTTCTTTGGTTAACGAAAAAGTACCTGTGCAATTTAATGCTTCTGGCTGCCAGGACGTGGAAAACGGTTCCTCAGATTATATGGTGGATTTCAACGATTGTATTAAGGTTTATGACAAGATTTTTTATGTATACCCGTCCTGGATATACTTTTACAATAATCAGTGTTTGGGAGACGTGGCAGTCTCTGTTTACAGCTTAGACGGCCAGTCTATTGAAAATTATAACATATCTTTTAACCAAACACAGTGTGTTGCATCCTATCCTCTTGCCGTGGGCAGTTTAAACTATACGCTCTATGAAAACAACAGCAAAAGAGTTTTTGTTAATTCTTCGATAGTCTCAAGCTATTCGGATTGGCGTTCGATTCAGATTATCTCAGAGAAAAAGTAATCTCTATTTCTTCCCGTTTATTACCTTGTAGAAATGTTTTCCATTCAGCCATTGGCAGCCGACGTCATCGGCAAAGCTTATGGCGCCTTCGTCCGAGGTTACGATGACTGCGTCCATTTCCTTTGCCAGCATCAGCGCTTCGAAGTCTTCCTTGCTGTCGATTATGCCGGTGCGCAATGCAACCCGGTATTTTTCCCTGAGCGTTTTCACTTTGCTCTGGTTGTTAGGCGTATTATCAATGGCAAACTGTTCGGCAACGCGCAGGCCCTTGTCTATGCGGCCGCGCACGTTGTCTATGAACTTATACAACACGGCAGCAGGAAGATAAATGGCGTAGAGATTGGCCGAGCGTTTCTTGATGAAAACTTCCAGCTCATCCGCCGTGCGGGGCTTTAGGAAATGCTGCAGCTCCTTGAACGTCAGGGGCGTCATGTAGAATTCAGAATCTTCTTTTTTCTTTGCGATTTTGATGAATTTCATGACTGCTTCATCAGGGCTTTTTCCGAACGGCTTTCTGGCAGCCGGATTGACAAAAAGCGAAGTATCCAGAACATATTTTCTAATTGCCATATTTTGGATTCACTATTATAGTTTAAATTCTTTACTCAAGCATTGTATACATGGTTTCATTTGAGAAATTCCAGCAGGAGAAGAATGAGAAGTATTACGCTGCCCGCGGCATCGATTTCCCCAAAGACTTCAAGACTTTCGCTGCAGACAAGTATTTTGTCACTTCCATAGCAAAGGATTTCTACTCGCGGGTTACAAACCGCGGCACCATCAATGTCTATGAGATGGGGGTAGGCACAGGCACAATGTTCGTCGCCTTCATGCTTGAGCTGAGAAGATTGGATGCCGCCTTCACTGAGCGCGTGGTGTACCATCTTTGCGATATTTCAGAGCCGCTGGTCAAGAATGCGGTGAAGCGGGGCGATGCCTTCGGCTTCAATGCGGACGGCATCGTCTACAGCGGATTGCCTGAGTTCATAAAGGCCGCAGACTACGTGCTTTCCAATGAGCTGTACGATGACCTGCCGACAAAAATGCTCATGAATTCAGGCGGAGAGATAGTGGAATTGCACATGGAAGAGGGCAAGAAGGTTTTCAAAAAATTCAAGAACGGCGAAGTGGAGAAATACATGAAAAACATGCCAGAAGGATTTCTTATCCCTGTGAATGTCATTGCCAGGGAGCATATTGAACGCTGTGCAGCTGGATTGAATTTACGCGGCTGCGTTGACGTCTTTGACTATGGTTTTAATTCAGTTGAGAAAATCGTGGAAATGTATCCGGACCACTGGAACAGTGCAGTGTACCGGGATCATGGCGGCCAGGTTACTGCGGATTTGAATTTCCACTACGTTTCCAAAGGCTTAAAATCGAAAGTTCAGCCGCAAAAAGATTTCGTGGAGAACGTGCTTAAGACCTGCCTGGAAGAGGATCTTGATGCCATGCGCTACCGGGACTCCAAACTGAAAACGCCGATAAGGGAAGAAGGGGATTTCTACCATATGCGGGTGAAAAGATGAAAAAACGTTCACTGAACAAGGCAGAGATAAAAGAACTCAATGAAAAAATATCATTTGGTTTTGAGCTTCCTGTGAAAAGCCGCGTGGAAATGGTGGAAGACAAGCTGAACATAATACTCGTTGAAAGCCAGCCTGTTGCCTTTGAATATGAAGGCAAGGTGCTGCCCACTTTGAAAACACTTCAGGAAAAACAGATGCTTAAGAAAATCACCGTTGACATGGGCGCAGTTAAATTCGTAGCCGGTGGCGCAGACATCATGCGGCCAGGCATCGTGGCCATCGAAGACGGGATCGCAGCAGGCGATGGCGTAGTTATAGTCGACCAGAATTTCGGCAAGATGCTGGCCGTAGGCGTCGCATTGTTTTCTTCGGAAGAGATGAAGGCGATGCAGAAAGGCAAAGTGATAAAGAATTTGCATTACGTCGGCGACCAAATCTGGAATTTCGGAAAGGAGATAGGATGAAGTTTCTTGTCATCGGCGATTTCCACATTCCTGAAAGGTCAGCTGAGATCCCAAGATGGATAAGGAAGATAATAGAAAAAGAAAAATTCGACATGGTTCTTTGCACTGGCGATCTGACTGGCATGAAAGTAATTAATTATCTTGCAAAATTAGCACCGGTAAAATACGTTTTGGGTAATATGGACACGTTGCAGCTGCCTGAAAGCGAGTTGATTGCTGCAAAAGGCCTGCGGCTGTTGCTGGTGCACGGCACAGAGGTGCATCCCCGCGGCGATCTGCCTCAGCTTAATGAGCTTCGCAAAGAAGCAAAAGCAGACCTTCTCGTTTGCGGACATACCCATACGCTGCGTGTCGACGAATATGAAGGCAAATTGTTCATCAACCCCGGGACTGCGACAGGCGTTTGGGGCGGCGTAAGCGGTGCAACAGACGAAACATTTATTATCATGGAAATAGAAAAAAATAATGTTAATCTGCAGTTATTCAAAAACGGAAAACTTTTCAAAAAGATTTCCTTCGTGGTGAAAAAGTAACATGGAAATGCAGTCTTCGCTTACGGGAGTTTTCGGTGATGCGCAGCTAATAACGCACATACGCCGCGTTCGCTACAGCCGCATTCGCATTCCTTCCAGCCGGCAGGTTATCGTAACCGGCAGGAATGCCCACTCCATAAATGAAATCCTGAGGGAAAAGAAATCCTGGGTGGAAAAAAAGCTGCAGCAGTTAAAGCAGATGGAAGACACGGCTGCTGTAGCCGACGGCCAATTCTACTACTTCGGAGAACCTGCTGCGCTGGAGCAGTTTGATGCGTTGAGTGCGGCAGCATTAAGCAGAAAGCTCCGCAGCGAATTGCAGCAGCAGGCAAAAAGTTTCCTTGACCAGCACACGCTTATCCAGCCAAAGCTTGCAGTAAGGCGCATGCGCAGCCGCCTGGGCGTTTATTCTTCAAAAGACGATGAGATTCGATTGTCAGTTTATCTTGCATTCCTGCCTCGGCATCTGATTGATTATATCGTCTATCATGAGTTTACGCACCGGGACGTGCGCAACCACGGCAGCCGCTTCTGGAATAAGATGAGCGAACGCTATCCTGACTGGAAGCAGAAGGAAAAGGAGCTTGATCTCTGGTGGCTAAGGGCAAAGCTGCAGGCAAAGAAATACACGAGGCTGGGAAAGCTATGAAAGAATCACGTATGAAATTAAATCCAGAATTCTTAAAATCTCTTGAGAAATCAAGAAAAGAGTATAGAGAAGGCAAAGTCATACCTTTTTCTGAGATAAAATCCAGACTCAAAAAACAAGGTAAAAACTCAGTTACTCCACCGTGACGGATTTCGCGAGGTTCCGTGGCTTGTCCGGGTCATTGCCGCGAAGAACGCTGATATGATAGGCTAGCAATTGCAGCGGAACGATTAGGGCAAACGGATAAAGCAGCGGATTGTTTATCTTCGGCAGCTGAATGACATAATCGCTTTCTGATGCAATCTCTTCATTATTTGTCAGGCTGACAATCAATGCGCCACGCGATTTGGTTTCTTTCAGATTGCCAAGCATCTTCAAAGCAGTTTCATCCTCAGGCGCAAGAACAACAACAGGCACGCCTGGCTGAATCAAACTGAGCGTTCCGTGCTTTAATTCTCCGCCAGGATAGGCCTCTGAATGAATGTAAGAAATTTCCTTGAATTTCAATGAGCCTTCATAGGCAATCGGCACGTTTATGCCTCGGCCAAGGAAGAAGACGTCCTGTTTGCTTTTCAATACAGCAGCAATCTTTCTGATGTCATTTTCAGTTGTGAGTGCCCGGTCAATTATCTTTGGAATTTCCGTGAGCTTTTCCTTGTCCATTGTTAGTAGATAAGCAATGGCCAGCTGCGCAGTGAATGTTTTGGTTGCCGCGACGCCTATTTCCGGTCCAACGTTAAGATAAACAATCGCATCTGCTTCGCGCGTAATGGAAGAGCCTACTACGTTAGTTATGCCAAGCACTTTTGCGTGATTCTTCTTTGCATATTTCACTGCCTGGAGAACATCTGCAGTTTCTCCGCTTTGCGTGATGCAGACAACAAGCACGTCTTTTTCCGCATGTGCAACATACTGATAGTCGCTTGCAATGAAAGTCCTTGCGCGCTTGCCTATTTTTTCAAGCAATAGGGAAAGCAATAAACCAGCATGA
>JAZDDV010000065.1:0-30463 GCA_043809425.1 Microcaldota archaeon
GGGCTCCCAGTGCTTTCACTGCCGGGTCGTTGGATTTAAAACGCGGAAGTTGCTCTTCTACTATCCCGTATTTCTTAAGAACTCGCTTTTTCGCATCTTCGCTTAGCACTTCCATCTTAGGCAGCAAAAAATACGATAATACATCAACGTCGGATTTAGTTTTCTTAGATCCTTTCAGAATACCACCTGACTAATGCTAGCATATAGACTGAGCGTATCTGTTCCTTTTCAAACGAAATCTTTATAAAGCTTCGCAGAACACGAATACGACGCATTTATCTGTAAAAACCACTTCTAAAAACAATTAAAAGCTGTTTGTAATATTAGATGCCTATGCAGAAGAGACTCGGGACGCGGATAAACTTGCTGGCAGAGCGATCAAATAGGTGGAGAAAGGAACAACTGCTACGGCAAGAAGCAGCGGCCAAAAAAGCCGCCCAAGTCGTTGAACCAACAGGAAGAATGATCGAAGGCATCAGGAAAGGAGATATCGACGCTGTGAAACGTGCGCTTGAAGAGAAAGTTCCGGCAAATGTTGAAGACGAGGAAATGATGCCTGTCGCAATGATTGCAATTGAAAAACACTATAATGCAATTGCAAAACTGCTTCTTTCCCAGGAAGCAGAACACGACCTTGGCTTGATGATGACTACCGCGATATGTTACAAAAACAAAGAAATGGTTTATTTTCTGATTGAACATGGGGCGGATTTGAATAACCAGACCTTTCCGGCATTAAACGACGCGTTGAAAATCGGCGATTATAAATTGGCAAAATTTCTGATTTCCAAGGGCGCCAAAGGAAAAATACCCGGATTGCGCATTACACCCCCGTTTTTTGCGCTGGCCATGGGTGCAACAGACGCCGGAATAAATAACTCTCTGCGCAAAGACTATACAATAGACCAAAAGATAACCGATGCATGCGACATCATAGAAATATTGGTAAAGGAAGGGTTGGATGTGAATGAACAGGATTATTTGGGCGGACGAACTGCATTGGCAGTGCTCCTGAAAGGCATAGAAAAAGACAATTTTGAACTCATTGATAAAATCTGGCATGCGCTAAAGAGCCATGGTGCTGAATTTGTCGATCCTCATAATCTTATCCAAGACCCGTCCAAGGAATTTGAAAACAAAATGGCGGCTTGCAGAAACGAAGCAGGAAAAAAACAGCAGTAGACCATTAAGAAACTTTTATAAAAGTTCTTTTGAGGCGGAAAAAAACTGCAAGTAGATTTAAAATTCTCCTTCAAGCGTCTCGAGCCTGGCAGCCAGTGCCTCTTTCTTTGTTTCTGACGTCTTGCGCGCTTTGAACAGAAGCCAGGTCCGCACGTCGCTGCCGAAGCCGTCTTTTTCTGCCTGTTTTGCGACTGAGACTTCCAGCTTTGCAAGCAGCTCAGGCAGGCCTGCCGAGAGATAGCTTAGCTCGTCTTTCAGCTTGCCTTCGAGCTGGTTTAAACTTTTCATCGCCGAATCAAAGCTTGTTTCGTAATCGCGGGAAAGCGTCTGCCTGAATTCGCTCAATTTGTTGAAATAGTTTCGAATTTCAAGTACGGCTGCGTAGAAAATGCCCACCACTGCACCACCTAAAGTAGATATGGCATTGGACTTGAAATCTTCGTTGGGATTAAAACCAAAACCAACACAGGCACCAATTAGGGCGCCGAGAAGGACTTTGCCAGCAGAGACAAGAGCAGGCCTGCTAGCATTTGTGCTGTTCAGCACGGCACCTAATTTGTTGAGGTTCACCATATCGCCGTGTACCTGCTTGGAAAGACGCTCTGTTTCCGTATCGCCTTGGCGTTCCAAAGCGTTTAGTCCCTCTAGCCGCAGATCAAGCGCCAGGAGTGCACCATTCATCTCTGCAACGCGCCTCTGGTTCAGGTCCGGTATAAGTTTAAGCTCGGAGCACATGGTCTTATATTCAGCAGCAGTAGGCTCCCGTTTATTTGCACCCAGATTACTCAGGTCGACAAAGACATAGGTGCCTGCAGATGGATTTATGAATTTTATGAGCTTCCGCGCGTAGGCAACATCGCCCATCGCAGTGCTCACATTCGCAATATGCGAACGCGCTGCCCATTGCGCCTCTTCAACCTTCTCGAGCTTTCTGAGCACGGTCTGAATCCGCGGCAGCTGTGTCTCCCTCGTCTTGTTGGATAGGAATAGTTGTTTCATGATTATTTTGTGTATAAAAGGGTTTTAAAATGCTTATGCATCGTGCCAAGCCACGCAATGATTAAATGCATTCCCTATTTCACTATATAGTATAAAGAGGATGAAAAACATGAAAACGACGTTGTTTTTGTTTGCGCTACTTGGGTTAGCACTATTGTTAGCCGGATGCACTCAGCCGGCATCTCCAGTGAATAATACGCCTGCCGGCAGCGGAAACGTAACGCCGGCAGCTGGCACTGCTGCAGTGGTGATAAAGGACTTCTCATTCCAGCCATCCACTCTTACGATAAAAGCAGGGACGATGGTAACTTGGACAAACCAGGATTCTGCACCGCACACTATAAAGATTAGTGAGCAGTCTTCACCGACCATGGCAACTGGCCAGACCTACTCGCAAAAGTTTGATACTGCTGGCACGTATGAATACAGCTGCGGAATCCATCCGTCAATGAAAGGAACGATAATCGTGCAGTGATACTATGTTTCAGGAAATAACCTATTATCCGATTCTGGGAAAGCCGTTCATCATGTATCTGGGCATAGCAACACTTCTTTCTTTTTCCATAACTGCGTACATCGGCTACACGAACTTGCACGGCATGAAAGGAGCGCCGCCTTTTGCCTGGCATCCGCGCCTGGCTATGCTGTCGTTTAGCCTTGCGGTGATTCACGCCACGCTGGGCATTCTGCTTTACTTCTAATATAGGTAATAACATGAGGATATTATTGCAATTTCCAGAAGGCCTCAAACAGATGGCCATGCAATACGCGGAGAAGTACCGAAAGGAAGGGCACGAAGTCGTGCTGGCGGCTGCGGCCTGCTATGGCGCATGCGATTTGGCACTGGACGATGCGAGGGCGATAGGCGCAGACAAGATAGTTCATTTCGGCCATGCAAGATTCATGAAGAAGACGCCGCTGCCAGTCGAATACGTCGAGTGGCATGATGTCGTCAACCTGGACAGACTGGCAACGGCTGTGAAGAAAATCCAAGAGAAGAATATCGCATTGGCAACAACAGTGCAGCATATCCATCAGTTGGCAAAAATGAAGAAAATATTCGAGGCAGCAGGCAAGAAGGTCTTCATCGGCTCCGGCGCATTCACAGTCTACGAAGGCCAGGTGCTTGGCTGCGATTTCGGCGCAGCCGTTAACAAAGCTGCGAATGCAGCGGTGATCGTAGCCGGCGGGGATTTCCATGCAGTCGGCGCATTCGTAGATTATCCTGTTTACGCAATCCATCCGAAAACCGGAGAGGTACGCAACCTAAGCAAAGAGATTGAGCGGGCGAAAAAGCTGAGAAAAGGCGCGGTGCTCAAGGCAGTAGATGCGAAAAGCTTCGGCGTGATGGTAAGCACCAAGCCAGGCCAGATGCGGCTGCAGCTTGCCGAGCAGCTTGCGGAGAAAATCAGGAAGCATGGCCGGCATGCTGAAGTGGTCGTTTCCAACCAACTTGACGCGAATGCGATAAACAACTTCATGTTTGATGCGCTTGTCAACACCGCCTGCCCGCGAATCGCAGATGATACCGAACTCTTCGGAAAGCCCGTACTTAATCCGGACATGCTCGAAGAGCTGCTAAAGCTGTGGAAAAAACTAGGATAGCTGCTTCAGCCTTTCCTTCGCTTCTTTTACTGTATCTTCATGCGGGCATCTTGCTATTATCCAACGAAGCAGCGATGGGTTTATCATCCGGTCTACAATAGTTTTCCTTGCAGGCGAGTTTTTTGCGTATCTTATGACAAGCGCTATGGAAGTCCAGCGCGTGAGGCTCTGCGCCCTGTCCGCAAGCTTTTCAATAGCCGCATCCCGCAGCTTCAGGTTTTTTGTCGTGGAAACGATTTCGACAATCTCCTGCTCGGTTTTGCCATTAAGATAGTCGAATTTTTGCCTCCATTCTCTTGGAACAAGACGGATCATGGATTCGGGCTTTAGGCCAAACTTTTTAACCTGGTCACGAAGAGGAGCAGAATTCGACTTGGCTGGCTGAGCCGGCCCGTGTCTCAACAACATGCGATTGATACTAACTGCAACAATTTAATAAATTATTTGTGTGCCGCGAAATAATCAATTACGTGCTCCTGGAATTCCCTGTTGCTCGCGTAGCCGAACTGCTCCTTTAATTGCAGTAGGAACGGATGTGAGATATTCCTTTCCGTCCATGTGATTTGTCATCTTGGTGAAGAGCATAAGCCTGCCGCCGGCGGATTTAGCCATACAGAACATTTTAAAACACATTATACCATAATTAATATATGGCAGAAAAACTTACTAATCCGGACAGCAGAGATGCTCAGGCACCGAAGAGGTTACAACATGTAATAGAGCGGCTGCAAGGCATAGAAGGCAAGGAATTCGGCAAAGGCAGGGCATTGCTGCTTGAATCGTATCTTCCCAAGCCACCTACAGAGATGAAGCTGTCTGTTGAAAGCGAAAGACCGCACCGGTTTGAAGAAGTTGAAAATATCATGCTCACGCTTTTCATGGAATACGAAGCGGCAAAAAACGGCATGTTGGATGAGCTTACGCTATTAAGAAAAACACGTCTTGGAGGCAATAACGACACATTTGCCATAGACCGAATGCGCTCAGTACTTCCTGATTTTGATGAGTTAAGGACGATTGGTATTAGTGACAAACAGATAGTGGTGCCAACTTCGTTCGCCATGAATCTGGATAAGATAAGAAAACATTTGGAAAGCTCAGGTTTCACTGTAATCGAGAAAAAGGACAATTTAAAGAGGAGGGTTCTAGAGGCCACATCACCCACTGGCGGAAAATTCGAACTAACCCAGAATAAAATAATGTTCCAGCACGGAGTGCTAGAAAACCAACCAGATCTTTTTGATGAGGGCATGACCAGGTTCGTGGAGTTCATGTGCCTGCTGCGTTTCAAGCCGGATTGGGCTGTCGGAAGCGACCTTGTGTACCTTAACGAACTTCAGCCATTCCTGGATTTGTTAAATGAAACGCCGGTCAAGAAGCTGGCTGGGGACCTTTTCCTGCAGGTATTCGACGTTGCCATGGTTGACATCGGAGACTGCGTAGATTTCAAGGAAACCTTAAAATCAAAAATGATGCGGGAAAGAGGAAAACGAAAGGACAGCGAAAAGAGCTATGTCCTTGACAAGAAACATCTTCCGCCCCACTTCGATTTCGTGGTGGTGAAGAAGAACGAGAAGAAGGCGGACATTATGGTAATCCAGCTTGATTGCCACTTGAATCTGAGAGTACTAAATAAAATGCTCAACGAAGATAGCGAGCAGCCGCGGTTGTGGGCAACCAGCCAAAGGGAGATGCGCTCCAGAACGGCTAACTTTTCCAACAAGGGCAGCTACCTGCAACTACGGCAGATACGCATACAGTCATTTGAAACAAAAATTCTGGATGAGGAGGGGAGAAAAGTCGCACTTCTTAGAACGCCAGGAACCCTGCTCATCTCGTTGGACAAAGACACGAAGGATGCGGTGATCAAGCTCCTGAACATCATCTACGATAACGCGTTGTTTTATACATCACGCATCAGGGACAGGGAATTGGGCGACAGCAAGCTGATCGATTACGAGAGAAATCTTGCCAATGCAATCAATTCCATGACTCAGTTTTACCGGTTCTTCCTGCAAAGCGAACATGAAAGGGAATCATTCAACTTGGCTGAGCGCACGAAAACGCTGCCTGCAACCGTAAGCGCAACTAGCTGGCTACTTGCAAAAATGAAAGAAGCGCCATCAAAAGACTTCAATGTAATGGTGCTACATGCCTTGAAGGCTATAGATTCTGAAATAAAACCCGAAGAGTTCGTTGCAAAGTACGGTAGAGAGGAAGAGACCCAAAAGAGGGCGGCAGAGCTTTACAGAATGCTACAGGTCTTCATAGGCAGATTTGAAGCGCTTTGCACCGTTGGCGGCGCAGAACCGCAATTGATGCACCAGTAGATCAGCGGTGCGCTGCAAAGTAGTCGAACACGTGTTCCTGGAATTCGCGGTTGCTGGCGTAGCCAAACTGCTCCTTTAATTGCAGTAGGAACGGGTGCGGAGCAAAGTGCGGCACAGTTATGGCATAGCCTTCCAAATCAACTGAGGCTGTGCGGCCTCTTACTCCTCCGCCGTATTTTGCATAGATGTCCTTGAACTGCGCAGAAGTGAGCACCTTTTCCTTTGTAACGATTCTGCCTTTTACTTGCGTATTAACAAAATTGAATTTGACTTTCTTATTTTCCGCTGCGCCCGTCACAAGATTTCTCATCGGCTTGGTCACATCGGCTGAGATTGCAAAGTTTTCTCCGTCTACCTTGAGCGAGTACTCGTTTTTCTCAAGATGCAGCAGCAGGAATGAGGTGAAGTACTCCTTTCCGTCCAGGAAGTTTGTCGTCTTGGTGAAAAGCATGAGCCTTTCACCTGCGAAAAAGACAGAACGCATGGCACCGTGGCCAAATGCGCTGCCTATCTTTTCATCATCAAGCAGCAATGGCTGGAAGTAATTTGCAGGGATTGCATAGGCCATGCGCGCTTCAAACATCGGATAGTACAACTTGATTGGCCAGTTGATGGATGAGTAGCAGCGCTTTGCCAGCAGCTGCATTTCCTTTGCGCGCTCCTTTGTGAATTCAATGCGTGCGCTGTCTTCCTGTGTCATCTTCTCGATAAGCTGCCTGTAGGCGTCGCCTTTTGCCGCATCGCATAGCTTGCACATGCAGGCTTTTCAGCAGCAACATTTAAAACAGTTAAAAAGCAAAAGAACAGCATGCGCTACGCGATTGTTATTCTGCTTGTGCTTCTGGCAGGCTGCCTGCAGCCAAGCGAACAGACCACGCCCAATGTGACGGTTAACCAAACCGCGAACAATGCGACTGTCACAAACATAACCGCGGGCAATACGACCAACGCTACGCTGGAGAATATTACTAATAATAGTATAGTAGGAAACATCACCGCTCCCGCGGTTAATCAAAGCAATGCAACAGCAAATTATACTGCGCCGGTTGAAAACACAACGGAAAGCCGCAACAGCAGCGGCATCTTTTTCGGCGAGGGCAGCTACGTGCTGCTGCTTGATGATCTGGTAATATATAGTGAAGACCGCATCTGCGCTGCAGTTACCCTTGCCTATGCAAACGGCACTGAACTGAAGAAAGATGTGCTTTGCCAGGGCAGCAACTACTGGACAGCGCCAGACGGCCACCGGTTCAGGATTGAAGTGCTGAAGACTGCAGCAGGCTATACCGGGCAGCACTGGGCCAGCGTAATAATCTACGGGTAGGCGTACGGCTAGGGTAGCCGGAGCAGGGGATATTTTATAAATAATTTGATACATATGACCACTTATGGCAACGGTGGGAAAGCAGCTGCAGAGAAGAACAATAAGCAAGAACCCAGACCTGCTTATGCCAGACGTGATGACTGAAAGGATACGCAGGATACCGCGCGTGTGGGAAGACAGGAACGTACCAAGCGAGCTTGACCGGGTTACGGTGTTCGTAACCCACCGATGCAACCTTTTCTGCACCTACTGCAACGGGCCGCACCTGCGGCTCCAGAACGGGGACAAGACTGAAAGGAAACTGGAACTGCTCAGAAGCAACCTCACGCTCAGTTCATTCAGACGCCTACTTGACGACGCGGCAAGATTCTCAAGCATAAAACACATGCATTTCACCGGAGGGGAGCCGACCATGTGCGGAAGCCTTCCAGAGATGGTTGAGCTGGCGGCATCACGCGGCATTCTCACATCGCTCACCACCAACGGCACTGCAAAACCTGAAATATACAGCAGGCTGGTTGAGGCAGGCATGACAGAGATGCGCGTATCCATAGATTCGCATTCCGAGGCAGAGTACGAAAGAATAGTCGGCAGGAGGAACGCGTTCGGAAAGGTGGTGGACAACATAAGAAACATTGCAAAAATGCGCGATGAAGGCCGCGATATTTTCCTTGTTATCAACGCATGCATTTCAGAAAAAAGCGTTGATGAGATAGCCAGCACCGTAAAGTTTCTCGTATCGCTGGATCCTGATGATGTAAAGCTGCTTGCCATATCGCAGGATAAATCGCTCATCGCAAAACACGAGGCTGAACACAGGATGTTCAAGGCGCAGGTCTTCAGGATACTCTCGCCCTATTCGAAAAACTCGTTCCCGCTGCTCAGGTATAAGCTGGAGAGACTGTTCGACCCTGACGCATCAGGACTCAAGGACGAGCAGGCGCAGCAGTGCATGGAGCATTGCCTGATACCGCTCACGGAAAGGACGATTGACGGGAAATATTACTATCCCTGCTCCATATACATGCGCGGATTCGGCGAGCCGCTTGGCAGCATAGACGAGCCGTTCGATGAGCAGCAGAAGAAAATCCTGAAATTCGTCATGGAGTATGACTGCAGGGAAAATTCGGTGTGCGCCACGTGCTGCACAAACTGCTGCAAGGTGTTCAACGTCCTTGCAAACAAGGAGATCGGAACGCACGTGCTGCCCGAGAGCATTATAACAAGGCCGCAGATGGATGCCATAATCCAGAGGCTTAATGGGCTGTTGCGCACCGGAAGCGCAGATACGCGGCCGTTCATGGTAATAAAACCGCATGGTCAGAAATTCAAGAACGAAATCCTGGCGCTGGTGAAGGCTGATGGCCTGGCAGTGGATTCAACCGTGAACATAGCGAACTGGCAGGAATGCGCCAAGTACCTTTATTTCTGGCCGCCGAGCCATGACAGGGCTGCCTTTGCGCTGGAGATGGAGCGCATATTCAAGACCGCGGAGACAGGACCGGCTGATGTTCTTTTCTTCAGGGAAGGAACGGCATTTGAAAAGATAATCTCACTTAAGTACAAAATAAGGGCGGAGTTTCCAAACAAAAGCGTGCTCGTGTCAACAAACGGCCACAGCAGGATAAGGCAGGTCAAGATAGCCGCGGTGCACGTTGCCGATGACCCGGTAGAAGCAGAGAGGGAAAGCAGGATCATCGATGCGCTAGTTAATGAGGATGAAACACCGCGCCTGTTGAAACCGGACAACACTGAACAAGCGTAATAATCTACGGCTAGGCGGCGATAGTTTAGTGTCTAAAGATGGCAAACAAAGTATTTTAAACCATTTCAGCCTTAAAGCTAATTATGAGGCTCTTAAGATTCAAACCGATAGAAAGCGAAACGAAAGCAACAGGATGGCAGAAATTCAAGAGCGCGGCAAAATGGGGCTGCGCTGGTGCAGCAGGCGCTGCCACGGTTGCCTTTGCCATGCTTATAGCCAGCCCTGTCATCAGCTTTGACCTTCAGCAGGCGTATCACACGCATAATTACAAAGCAGATGGAATCGGCACGGTAAAGCTTGATGCAATAAGAAAAGAACTTCTCAAATATGAGCTCGAATCAAAAGGAGTAAAACCGTTTACTGAAGCGCTTATTAATGAAATCGAAAAACCAAGGATTTATCTCTACGGCACAAAGGCTCCTGACAAGGTGCATCTTGAAGTTATTGTAGCAGAGAACAAGGTTAACCTTACTTATTGGTGCTTTTGGGGAAACCAGAAAGGAGAGCAGAAAAACGACTGGGAGCCGGTTACGCTTACCTATGATAGCTCTACACTGACGCTGGATCGCATAAGCTACCGCGCGCACGGTGCCGTAGCCTATTATACGAAAGAAGAGTGCGCCAAGATGAATGAGCAGTTCCATGAGAGCATCCCGATCACACTTGCTGCCAATGTGCATACACCTGGAATTCCTTCCTGCCATCCGCAGATTGTTGGCTGGGATGCAGATGTAAAAAATAACTTCTTCAATCTTTCAGCCGGCGCAACCGAATACCCGCGCGTTGGCACCGGCGGCGCTGCAATAAAACGTGCAGCAGGCGCCTGGTTCGGCTGGCCCGGAGCTACCAAACCATTAGACATAATCATAAGCGATGGCGGAATTCCAGCAGAAGCTAAAAAAGACAGCTGGCAATAGCCGCTCCGCGCTAGGTGAAATTTTTAAACTCTTGCAATGTAATACTGAAACACACAAGGTGAACAATCATGGGTAAATTTCCAGAAGCTGACGCCGTATTGGCAAAAATACAGATATGCAAAAGATGCAAGGCCAGGAATAAAGCAGGCATAAAAAAATGCAGAAGTTGCGGCTCACCATACCTGAGACCGAAGCGAAGAGAAATAAGAGCTAAGAAGCAGTAGCTTTTTTTCTTAATTTTTTATTTCTTTATTTGTTTTTATTTTATTGTAACTCTTTTTTCCGTTTCATCGATAAACAGCTGCCTGTCGGAAAACAGGCTGATTATTTCCGCATTTGTTTTCAGGTGCTCGGTTATTTCAGAAGTAGTGAAACTTGTTTCTCCTTCTGCCAATACCGCGTAGAGCAATAGCTGGTCTGCCAGATGCCTGTCGACTTCAGCAGTCTGTTTTTTCAACTCGTCTATTGCTTCCTGCGCTACAACTTCGGCTCGCTTTCCCTTTTCGCCCAAGGCATACGCACCGTTGAATCCGCGCCATGCAGTTACCGCATTGCCCGGCGAAAAAGTCTCGTAGTTGCGGATGAAAACGTTTTTTTCCATGTCATGCTGCATGAATACTTTTTTCTCGCGTATTGCAATAATCGGTTCTAAACTGCCAACAACAATCATTGCGCCAAAGCTTGCACTCAGCCACGTGCTGCAGCCGCGCAGCTGCGACGGCTTGACCAGCAGCTCAATGTCTCCGCCGCCTTTTGGATAGAATCCTGCGCGGATCATTTTTGATTCCACTTTTGCGCCCAGTTGCTTCACCGCAGGAATAAAAACTTTTTCAAAATAATCATAGCCTGGCGATTTCATCACATGCGTGCCACCGATTATGCGTACCTTGCTTTCTTTTTTCGCATGCAGCAGCAGCGGCAGAATTGTCTGGGCAACTAAAGTTACAGAGCCGGCTGTGCCAATATTGAAATCGTATTTGCCTCCGATTATATTCACCGGATTGAACTTCAACGTGCTGCTGCCGACTTCTGCGCCTTCCATTGTTCCGCGGCACACGCTCCGTGCTGCTTTCACTGCCATAAGATGCTGCGGCTGCAGGCCAGGGTTCGGCCTATTTGCACGGATGTTATCAATCTCAAAAGGCTTGCCGGTCAGTGCAGAAAGTGTGAGGGCAGTTCGAATAATTTGTCCGCCGCCTTCTCGATGCGATCCGTCTATGGTTATCATGATTATCAAACAACTAATCATAGCGAATAAATTATAATAGAATGCTGAAAACCGATTACTGCTCCTGTTCTGGTATCGGAATAGATACTGCGTCTGCCGACTCATTCCGCCATTTCCAGAGGTCATGACCTGCGAGCAGGGCCTTCATACGCACCACCAGCATGGCAGACAACCTGGCCAGAGCCAGCCTGATTGTTGATGATTCCCTGACTATCCGAATTACTTCTTTGATGGTACCAGCGATTGTGTGCGCACTCCGCTGCGCCTTCATCAGGAATTCTTTGGTCTCAACAGGGCCCATATCAGTTTTGACAACTACCTTGCGCCGGTCATAGAGAGCAAAATTACGCTGAAGAATGAGTCCCTTGCTATCGGCATCTCTAAAAGCTGCTGTGCCGGGAAACGGGGTGTAGAGAGTAAAAAAAGCAGTGAGGTTATGCGCTCTGGAATAGCCAAGAAACGCCTCTCTTTCGGCAGGCCCCTGTGCAGGATGCCCGGCGATCATGGTGTTGAATATGACGCTGCCGTTTTTAGGTTGCAGCAGCTCCGGCGACTTTCTGCGGCCATTCAATGCCTCAACAGTGGGATCCTCAATGCCTGTGAGGAATGCTACGCAGGTTCTTGACATCAGATCCCAGAGGTCAGGATTTCCAAGCAGCTCTCTTGCGGTTCCTTCGCCAACCCAGATTCTGCCTGTTCTTTCAAGATGTGTGAATATTTTATGCAGGTATTCCGGAGGATAGCCGGAAATGTTGGAATCAACAAAACTCAGCGCTCCCTTCAGGCTGTCTATCTCATCGATGACGTCAGCAGGGTCACGGATACGGACCTGTCTGAAATTCTTAGGCATGCCGCAGTAATTGCAACCGTAGGAACAGCCCCTGCCAAGTTCAACCGCATGGGTCAGCCGCTCTGAACTCTGCCTGAGAGGCCGCACATAATTTTTTGCGATATCAACAGGTGGAACAGAATAGAGCATTCTCCTCTTGCCAAAAACCGCATCGTTCAGGACCATGTTCATGCTGTCCTCGCATTCGCCCATAAAAATGTTCGCCTCTGGCAGCACACTGCCAACGACATCAGGCATCAGGCTCGGAATTTGGCCGCCAACCACGACTGATCTGAAATTCTTTTTCAGCACAGGCCATTGCTGTACGACCATGCCCAAAGTGATCGGATCGTTTATCGAAATGAGCGCAGCATCGCCTTTGGTGTTTTGCATTGTGAGCCTATCAGAAAGATTGCACATCACCGGCATATGGCCGGCTCTTTTGACTTCGTGGGCGACTATCCCTTCGCCTACTGAATCAAACATGTGATGGATAAGATTGACAATGGGGGTGATGGGGCTCAACTTGTTCATCTTATCGCCCCTGCGTCTTGCGAATATTGGTATCTGCCGCATAATTATCGAATAATATAAATGGTTAGTTTAGTTTAAAAATGTAAGTAAAAGCTTATCGCACGGCTTACCCGACAGCCAGCATTTCATGCAGCCTGCTATTCTGCCATTTTTGCCTTTGTATAGATAAGGAATTCTTCTGTTATCTCTTTGAACTTCGCGAATGATTCTTTGTCTGCATAGTAGGGGTTATCCTGAAAACGCAGAAGTTTGAGCCCCTTTTCACTAAGATATGGTTTGTAGTGCTCCACGATAAATGGCGGCAAAAGTTTGTCATAACCAGAAACAAAAAACTGAAAATGATGGGTCAGAACGCCTTCCCGCGCCTCTTTGTAATCTTTGACGGGAGTATCCACGAGATTTTCAGCAAATCTGAATCTTGCTGTAATATAACTGTTAATAGCAATCGTAAGGTCATATTTTTCTCGGTCTGTGGAAAGACCGAACCTGGCAGCATTTTCATCTACAAAAGGTTCGGCTGATTCGTTGATAATATCGCGGAACAGCATGTCTGATGCTTTTGTCTCGCCGCCAATCAAGAAAAACAGTTTTGTATCCTGAAGAAATAGTTTAGTGTCCGGGTCAGACATCAGGTTAGCCGAAACATCATGAAAAATCTCGTGAAGTAGTGGCGCTGACCCATCGTTATAACGCAGTGCAATAACGTCTGCCCTGTCACAGTTGCTGTAGCATGCAGCTATCTTTACCCCGCTGACATCAACAATGCGGTAGCTTTCTGGCATTCCGCCCCAAAGACCAGATTCAGGCTGCATCTTTTCAACCATGATATAAACATTATTTGTGAGTTCTTTCTTCATCTCTTCGGTTAGGTTCAACTGGGGAAGAAACTGGTCGACCTGCTGCATAAAAGAATCTCTGTAGTTGGCACGCATAAACGTGGATATATCTTCTGGTTTTTTTGAATATTTTTCAGAACCAAAGAATTGCGTATTGGATTGTTCTATCCCCAGACTGGCGTCCCGCACAGTTAATTCATTCCCTTTAAATTCAAATAAAAAAGCGGGCATCCACTTGAGAGCATGCGATTGGTAGACGTGCTGACCAGCGCCTGGCCTTATTTTAGCGGGCGCATCAGCTTCAATCTTAACACCAACATCGGGCCCGCAACCAGTGATTAAACCGACTGGAATCAGTAGCGCTGCAGCAGGCATAAACGCCCCAACGGCAGCCATTTTGAGCGCTTCCTTCACGTAATTCCAGAATTTGGCGTCTTCGTTCTTGCTTGCAACAATCCTAGGCAGATTTTTGTCTTCAGCCATTTTTTCCGTCATCCAGAACCTCCGTAAGCATATCAATATGGCACTTCTTTTAAATTAACTATCTTAACTATTAGCAGGAGATGCGCTTGGAAAAATACAGGTTTCCAGAAAAACTGGTGGAAGGCCTAATAAAGGCAAGGCCAAACAGATTCATCATGCGGGTGCAGCTTGGAAAAAAGCTGCTCAAGTGCCATTGCCCGGTAACAGGCAGGATAGGCAATCTACGATTCAGCAATATTCCTTGTTTGCTTTCCATGAGCAATAATCCTGAGCGGAAGACGCCTTGCACTGTTGAGGCAATTTCCCTTGATCCGCCCGCAAAGAAAAACAAAAGTTGGATTGGAATAAACCAAACAAAGGCAAATGAGTACATTGCATTCTTCATGCGCACCGGTCAGATGGAAAAAATGATTGGCAAAAAGCATGAAGTGCAACGAGAGGTGCCCTTAGGCAAATCACGCATTGATTTTCTTGTTAATGGCAATACCTACGTTGAAGCAAAAACCATGGTGATGATGATTCCCAGCGAAAAGCATCCGAATTACACCGGCGGCAATAAGCCGTTGACAAGCTTTGACAGGATGATAAAACATTTCCATGATTTGGGCGCGGCAGTGCCAAAAGGCAGCCGCGCAATAATCCTGCTTTGCTTTCCCTATGATGCCATACAGTTTGTTCCGCCTAAACGGATGAAGGGCTCAGGGCCGATAAAGCGCGCAGCACGCAAAGCACAGCGCGCAGGCGTTGAAAACTGGCAAATAAATTTGAAATTCGATGAAAAAGGCGTCCAGCTGCTACAGTATTTCCCGCTAAGGCTGTTTTAATTAGGATTCTTAGCCACGTCTATATCCACTGCAAAATTAATTCTTTTAGGATCGAAATCCAGCAAAGAGGAAACGTAACCTGGGTGATTACTCGTAGCCTCGAAAAGGGCTATCTTTTTTTCTGCGATGCTTATCGCAAGCACAACCCTCCCACTTCCGTTAACCCTGGAAGAAAACACCCGCCATTGGCCGAAATCAGTCTTGCCTTCCACTTTCCATTTTTCCCTGAAAGTGCCAAGCATTCCGTTCTGGGCAAAAGCGCCTCTTGTGCCTTCCGGCTTTTTCAGGTATTCCAGGTACTGCTTGACAAAATACCTCATATCCTGTATTCCGCCTTCAAGTACCATTCTTACTGCAGGTTTGATGTCAGGCAAATCCATCTCGAATTTGGCCCCGATTATTCTCATGATGGTTGCAGCCACGCGGCCATCGGAAACTCCTGAAACAGGCTTTTCGGTTTTAGGAACTGCTTTGGGCCTTGGAATCGGACGCGTTATTGGTTTTGGCTGTTCTACACTCTTTTCCGGAGCTAGCTCAGCATAGGCTTTTTCCACGACGGTCTGCGGCCTTGTTAGGGCAATGCGGGCTATGGGCACGGCCGGCTGCGTGACCGCAACTTCAGGCGGATTTTGTTTTTCCGCTTCTGCCTTTTTATAGGCTGCCCGCAACTGCTTGACCGCCTTCTTTTTCTCCAATGACATTTTGATTTTGTTTTTCAGGAAAATAACCACGTTGACGGTTAATATTATGATGGAAGGCACGAGCATGGCAAGATAAAACAGGGCAGCATCCCTGGCAAAATCCTTTGCTGCGCTTGGCAGCAACTCTTTTTGCTTCACTTCTATGCTGGTTTTCAGCCCGTTAATCTCATCGGTCAGTGCATTCGCATTATCAAGCCTTTCCCGCTGGATAAATTCCATTTCTTTTCTTTTTACAATGATTGGTTCGGCAACGGTGTCGCCCTTGAGCTGGATTACGACTCCGTTGGTTTTGTAGTGAGTAGTAAACGCATCTTTCAGCGACAGGTTAGCGCCCAGCCGCTCCTGGAACTCATTCTTTACAATTTCCCGGTCTTTTTCAGTATGCTTCAGGTCTTTTTCGATGGTCTTTATCTGGCCAAGGCGCTGATCGTATTTGAACGCAGTAGTAACGCCCGCTAAAAGCGGTGGTAAAAACCATCGCATATTGTCCGAGCTGTCCCTGTGCGAATTCTTGGAATTGGGATAATATCTCTGCCTGGACATATAAGTATACTGTGTTTGGAAGTGTTTATAAATGTTGTATGTTAGATGCCCCGGGATGGCAAAATCTGCCGTCTGTGGGCACGAATGAAGGATTTAAAAACCTCACCATAGAAGTATGAACGAGATGACGGTGATCTAATGGCAGAAGAAAGCATAGGCGAGAGGATTAAAGAAAAACTAGCCAGACGAATCATGGAGAAAAAAGCAGCGGAAACCTCAGGCGGAGACGAACCGGAAGCAACCGGGGAAAGAGAGATTTCCCGCTCGCAGATGACGCTTCTTTCGGCATATTCATTCAGCAGTGAAGGTTTGCCCGTAGAAGTGAAGATAATGCGCAAGGGCGATTTCGTACCTCGCTATGAAGTCACCATTCCGGGCATTGCCGGCGGTACCAAGCTTATTCTTGAAACCAAGCTCAGAGGAGAATTAATCTCTGAAGTCAAGCTGGATATCAGCGAGATTCTTGACCCGAAGCGCTACGAAGAAGTGAAAGCAAAATTCCTTGCTGCCGCTCAACGAATACTCTATCGCAGCTTCCCTTCATTGCCAAAAGAAAAGGCAGAAGTGCTTGCAGTTTACCTTATCCAGAATACTTTAGGCCTGGGCGAGATAGAAGCGCTTATTTCAGACGAGCAGCTGGAAGAAATCGTAATCAACAACTCGCATGAGACCGTATGGATTTACCATAAGAAATTCGGCTGGTGCAGGACCAATGTCCGCGTCAAGAACGAAGAATCCACCTATGACTACGCATCGCTTATCGCGAGAAAAATCGGCAGGCAGATAAACGTGCTTAACCCGATGCTTGACGCACATTTACCGACAGGCGACCGTGTTAATGCAACTTTATTCCCCATATCAAGCTTTGGTAACACGCTTACCATCAGAAAGTTCTCGAAGAACCCGTGGACCATTACCAACTTCATAAGGGCAAAGACCATTTCCAGCGAAGTGGCGGCGCTTATCTGGCTGTGCATACAGAACGAACTATCGCTGTTAGTCGCAGGCGGCACAGGAAGCGGTAAAACGTCGTTCCTTAACGCCATGGCAGGCTTGATTCCGGCTAATCAGAGAATAATCAGCATAGAAGACACGCGAGAGCTCACGCTACCGCACTTCCTGCACTGGGTGCCTATGGTTGTGAGGGAAGCAAACCCAGAAGGCAAGGGCGAAGTGACCATGCTTGATTTGATGGTCAACGCACTGAGACAAAGGCCTGACCGCATCATAGTGGGCGAAGTAAGAAAGCAGGCCGAGGCAGAAGTAATGTTCGAGGCCATGCACACTGGTCACTCAGTATACGCTACATTACACGCTGATAATGCGGAGCAGACCGTTTCAAGACTGACTAACCCGCCAATAAACGTGCCAAAGGAAATGCTGGATGCATTGGCAGGTATAGTGGTAACATTCAGGCACAGGCGGTTCAACATCAGACGCGTGCTTGAATTCGCAGAGATAAGCAAGGGCAACCCGACGGATTTGTACCGCTGGGATGTCAAGTCTGATAAGATCAAGGCAACGGCCAAGATGGACAAGCTTGGGCAGCTGCTTTCGCTCTACGCAGGCATGGATGAACGCGAAATAGAAACAGATATTGACGAAAAGATTGCCGTGCTTGACTGGATGGTGAAGAATGAATACTTAGACGTCGACCAGGTCGGCGAAGTGGTGTCCAATTACTACATGAATCCGGATGAGGTAATGGCGGCAGTGAAGAAAAAGGAACAGTGGAAATTCACCATGAAGCAGCTTTAGGTGCGCAGATGGATGCTTTTGAGGACTACGCAGAAGAGGCAAAACAGATAGAGAAGAAGGCTGTGGAGCACGAGTCCTACGAAGGCAAGATAAGCATCGAGAAAATAGTGGACCTGCATCCTGAGGAATATGTCGGCCTTACTTACGATGACGCAATTAATATCTACGAAAGAGTGCAGAAAATAATCAAGGCATCGGAGATGTTTACGGCAAAAGGCGTGGAAAGACCGAAGCTGCAGAAGGATAAGGAAGCAAAAGCCAAGGCAGTGGAAGAAAAAATCAAGCAGATGACCCAGGAGACAATGGCTACTGCGGAAAAGATGAAAGCCGCAGCTCCGGTTCCGGAGAAAACGCCGGCGCATCTTGAGATTGAGCTGGAAAGGGAGACATTGGCGCCAGCAGGCATAGAGTTCGAAATTGAAAAGAAAGAAAGGCAGGTTGCCAAGCCTGCTGAGATAGACTTTAGCAAGGAAATTGAAATCGGCGAGGAAAAGCCTGCTGAAAAAGAAGAGATTGAATTTGAAAAACCGGCTTCAAGAAAAATCGAAGAGGAAAAGCCTGTTGAAATTGAAAAGAAAGAGAAGAAAATCGAAAGAGAAGAAAGGGAAGAAAAACCGACACCGGCTGCGCCTGCTGAAATCAGGGAAAGAAGGCCTGTTGCAGAAGCTGCGCAGATTATCATGCCAAGCATCCTAGGAAGCCCGGATAAGGCTGCCCAGGACAAATACCTGCAGATAGAGCAGGAAGTGCTTTCCACCATCGGAGATAAGGCAGATGATGCGGCGATAAAAAAGAAAATGCTTGAGCTCACTAAAGAATTATTCAAGGAGAAAAGCACCAGCAGGCGCGAGCACATAAAACTGGAAATAACCGTGCTGAAGAACATGATGGCAGGCAAGCGGGCCGGAAAGACGGCTGCACGCGGCAAAGGAAAGACAGAAGAGGTTGCGCATGCGCAACTGCTGGAAACGATAATATCGACACAGCGCGTTGAGCTGGCGCAGACAAAAGATACTATTACTAGCAATTATCACAAGCAGCTGATGCCGTTGAGGGCAAAGTTCGCAAAGACCACGGCAGATGCCAAGGACAACGCAGAGAAAAAAGAAGCCTACGATGCGCTGGTATTCGCATTGACAACCATAGCAGACCAGGTGCCTGCAGTGCTGGCAAAGTACAGCGACTACATGCAGAAGAAGCATGCTGCTGAGATAGGCAACATGGAGAAGAACCTGACAGACAAGGAAAAGGACCTGCAGAAAAAGGCAGATGAAAGAGACAGGGAAATAGAAAGCTACGGAAAGGAGTTCGCCATCATAGGGGAAATACTCAAAAAGGAAATAGACGCGGTCATAAGAAGCGGAGGAAGGGAAGTCTTCAAGAAGGCAGATGCTGAGAAAACGGCAGAAGACGTGGCCGAAGAGAAGGTAGAGGAAAAAGTGGCTGAAGTGGAGAACATGGATGAGGGAACGTTGCTTTTCTATCTGCATTCGCAGGATATGGAGTTCTACAAGCGCTACGAACGCAGGCAGATTTCCAAGGCAGAAGCATTATCCCATGCCAAGGCGCTCATGGCAAAGGAAAAAGGCATTAGTGCCAGTACAATCAAAAAATATTTTGGTAACGGGGGCTAACTATGGAAGAAAAAACAGTCAACAGGAGTATCTTTTATCAGCCCGCAGAATTCCTGTCGCACAGGATCGGCGGGGACCTGAAAGGCAAGCTGCGGCTTGCAGGCATAGAAAAAACTCCGATAGAATTCATGGAGGATACGCTCAAGAAGACAATATTAGTCGGCGTCGTACTGACGCTGCTTTGTTCCATCGTAGTATACATAAGCAGCCTGGGCTTCATCTGGTTGGCGCTCATCGTTCCGCTTTCATTCATTACAGCATTCAATTATCTTTTGCTCTATCCGGATGCGACTATTGAAAAGCGCAAAAAGGAGCTGGACTACGAGATAGTTTTCGCAGGCAGGCACATACTGATCGCGTTGAAATCAGGCATGCCGCTTTTCGATACGTTCGTCAGCACTTCCGTAGGCTACGGAGCTGTCAGCAGGGAGATAAAGAAGATAGTGGATAAGATAATAGTCGGCGTACCGCCGACGCAGGCCATAAGGGAAGTGGCGCAGGAGACGCCATCCAAATATTTCTCAAGGGTAATGATCCAGATTTCCAACTCGCTGGCAAGCGGCGCAGACGTAGGCAATTCAATGGAGGCTGTTCTTGACCAGATTTCAAAAGAGCAGGTCATCCAGCTGAAAGAGTACAGCCAGAAGCTGACGCCTACAGTCATGTTCTACATGCTGTTCGGCATCATCGTGCCGTCCATAGGCGTGGTGCTTGGCGTTGCATTCGTCTCGGTGCTCAGCGGCGGAAAAAGCGGCTATGACGCGTCGCTGCTCATACCGGTGATGATGATAATCGCATTGATCCAGTTCCTGTTCCTTGGTGTTATAGAAAGCACGCGTCCGAGGTATCTTGTATAGGTGATTCTCATGGCAGAAACGATATTTGAAACCGTCGGAAGGCTTGTGTTCTCAAGGGAGCGGGTACGCGCATTGGAACGCGAGCTGAGAAGTGCCGGGCTTATCATGCCAGGCGACGCCTTCGCAGGATTCGTAATACTTATAGTATTTGTGATAGCGCTTTGCCTTTCGCTTTTCCTACTGGTTTTCGAGCCAACGGCAACGCCGGTTAAGGCAGCGCTGGCCAGACTAGGCGAAATACCGCTGCCTGCCGTTTGGCTGGTGCTTTTCATCGGCCTTCTTGTAGGCTTGTACTTTACCGCGTTCGTAGTTCTTTCAGCTTATCTGCTGATGCGCGTAGAGAACCGCACCAATCAGATGGAAGCTGTGCTGCCTGATTTCCTTATGCTGGTGTCATCCAACATCAAATCAGGCATGCCGCTGGACCAGGCCATGTGGTATTCTGCCAAGCCTGAATTCGGGCCGCTTTCTGACGAAGTGAAAACTTTAGTTAAGAGCGCATTCAGCGGCCAGTCGCTGGAAACTGCATTGGACGAGCTTGCGGCGCGCTTTGACTCCAAGCCGTTTGAACGGACTATCCTGCTTATCAAGCAGGCCAATGCCACAGGCGGTGAATTGACCAACGTGCTTGAACGCACGGCAGAAGACGTGCGTGAAACGATTATCACAAGAAAGGAGATTGCAGCCTCACTGGTGATGTACGAAATCTTCGTGATATTCGCCGCAGTGATCGGAACACCGTTCCTGTTTTCCGTTGGCGGAAAACTGATTGAGGTTTTCGAAAAGATTTCCATCCACATGCCGTCCACAGGCGGGCTTGCGCCGGTTTACGGGCCGTTCAGCAACATGGCATTCGGAGCGCCGGTGATAACTTCAACGGATTTCTTCTGGTTCTCCATACCAACGATATTTATCACTTGCCTGATATCTTCGTTCATTGTAAGCGCGATAAGAACAGGCTCCAGATCCCAGGGGATGAAATACTTCCCGGTGATGCTGGCCCTTGCCTTTTTAGTGTATTGGCTTGCGTCCAGCTTCCTGTCGTCCATATTCGTAACATTCTCATGAGGTGTAAATTATGCAAAACCAAAAAAACAACAAAGGATTTTTGAAAGGCCAGGCCGCGATGGAATACCTAATGACCTACGGCCTTGCGCTGTTTATTATAATTATAGTGCTGGCGCTCATCGCGTCCTATCTGCCCAAGCTGATTCAGACCCCTGAGAACTGCATGTTCACCCAGCCTGGTTTGACCTGCTCCAAGCAGATCATATACTACGATGCGGTCAACAAGATAGACATGGTAACATTTAAGTTTGAGAACCAGCAGGGCCAGGCAATTGACCTGAAGGGCATCGTCTGCACCACCATGCCTGCAACAAGCATAAACAAGACCTTCGTTATTGACAAAGGTGGGCTGACCAGCCGTCTAAGCGCAGGCCAGGTTATTGATACAACTGTTCCATGCTACGAAGCAGACGGCAAACCGACTGAACTGGGCAAGGGCTCGCCATTCAAGGGCAGCATCGCAGTGGTATACACCGGAGCTGAAGACCCGGAAGGCGCACCAAGCCGCGTGGCAATTGCAACGCTCACCGGCACAGTCATTGAAGGTGAAGGCTAATTTTGGGCTGCAAAGCCCTTTATTTATTTTTCTTTTCTTAATACTCTAATTAGGTGTTTCACATAGCAACTAGGATAGCAGTAATAGACAGGGATGTCTGCACCCGTGAGGAATGCGGCTACCGATGCATAAAAGTATGCCCAGTGAACAGAATGGGCAAGGAATGCATAGTCAAGGAAGAGGCAACTGGCTTTCCTGTTATCTCAGAGATATTCTGCATAGGCTGCGCGCTTTGCGTCAAGAAATGCCCTGTTCATTGCATAGCCATAATTAATCTTGCTCATGAGATTGGCAAGCCCATGTTCCAGTACGGCATCAACGATTTTAGGATATACGGCCTGCCGCTGCCGAAGAAACAAGGCGCAGCATCGCTGGTTGGCAAGAACGGCATAGGTAAAACAACGGCAATAAAACTTCTCAGCGGCCAGCTTAAGCCGAATTTAGGAGATACGAAGCTGACAGAGCAGCAGGTGAAAGAGCAGCTTTCCACTGATATAAACAGGTATTTCAACGGAATTACAGAAGGCGTGCGCATAAGCTCCAAGCCGCAATACATCGACCGCGTGAGAGACGTCTTCAAAGGCACGGTTAGGGAGCTGCTTGAAACTGCTGCAAAGGACATTAAACCAGTTGTGGAAAAATTCAAACTGAAGGAGATACTTAACAGAAAAATAGGGCAGCTGAGCGGCGGCGAGCTGCAGAAAGTTGCCATTGCAGTTGCCGCAACAAAAGACGCTGATCTGTATTATTTCGACGAAGTAACCAACTTCCTGGACATTGAAGAGCGGCTGCGCATTGGCATTCTCATAAAGGAGCTTGCCGACCGTAAGAGCGTGCTACTGGCAGAGCATGATTTGACGATTCTTGATTACGTAAGCGATTATGTTTACGTAATGTACGGCACGGAAAACGTTTACGGCATTGTTTCGCAGATAAAGAACGTGCGCGTAGGCATAAACGAATACCTGGCTGGTTATTTGAAAGAGGAGAACGTACGGTTCCGCGAATATGAAATCGGCTTCTCAGGCCACAGCGAAGGAGAGGTAAAAACAGGCGTGGCGGTAAAATACGATGCGCTCAAGAAATCCTATGAAGGATTCAAATTCTCCAGCGAGCCAGGCGAAATACGCAAAGGGGAGATTGTTGGCTTAGTAGGCAAGAACGCCCTGGGAAAATCCATTTTCGTTAAGATACTGGCAGGCGTGGAAGTTGCTGATGAAGGCGAGCAGCTCGGTTTGAAAGTATCCTACAAGCCGCAGTACATCACGCCTGATGACAAGACAGTCGCAGAAACTTTCGCTTCACGGAAACTTGATCCGACTGTGCTGGAAGAATGCAAGCGCAAGCTGGCGCTTAATATGCTGCTGGACAAGCGGCTTACGGAAATCTCAGGTGGAGAACTGCAGCGCGTTGCGCTTACTCTTGCTTTAAGCACCGAAGCAGATGCCTATCTTTTTGACGAGCCTACTGCATTCCTGGACATCGAGCAGCGGTTTGAATTCGCTTCGCTTCTGCGCAAGGTGATAAGCGAAAAGGAAAAATGCGCGTTCGTTGTGGACCATGATATTGTTTTCATAGATGCGATTGCCAATCGGCTCTCCGTATTTGAAGGGACAAGCTCTGTGAATGGCCATGCCTCTGCGCCATTCTCAAAACGCCAGGGCATGAATGCATTCCTGAAAATAACAGGCATAACCATGCGCCGGGACAAGGACAGCAGGCGGCCGCGCATAAACAAGCCGGGGAGCATGCTGGACCGGGAGCAGAAGGCAGCAGGCGAATACTACTATTCCACCTAGGGCGAGATTTTAAATATCACCGGAGAAGGTGATTCAGGTGCATGTATGCTTTCCTGTAAAACCAGGCCGCTTCTGGCGATTATACTATTATTAGTAGTAGTGCAGCTTTCCCACGCAGCGCCCATAGAAGTATCCGGCTGCGGGATTTTCACCACTTCGAACCAGGATTACGTCCTTAACCAGAGCATCGTTGGCAATCTCTCAACCGTGCCGGTCTGCCTCCTTTTCAACGCATCCAACATCAGCGTGAATTGCGCCGGCTACTCAATTACAGGCAACAGCCCGGACACTATAGGCATTGCAATAGCTGACCCGGCTGATTTCTTCCCGCCATTGTTTTCAGGCAGCGGGATTTTGCAAAATGTAACGCTGAAGAACTGCAACATAAGCAACTATACGTCTGCTGGTAGTGGCGTCCAGTCAAGCAACATTTTTGTTTACAAGACTTCTGGTTTCGATCTCACCGACAACATATTATATATGGCTAACACAAGCCTTTACGTCCTGCTTTCCGAAAATGGTTCGGTCTACAACAATACAATTAGCGCTAATACGCTTAACGGGGTTTACTTCGACTCAAGCAGCAACAACAGTTTTGCCGGCAACAATATCTACAACAGTACAATCGGCATTGAACTAATATATTCAAATGGCAACAACTTCACTGGCAATAATATCACAAATATCACATTTGTCGGCATAGCCTCAACCCAATCCAACGGCACCCTAGTTGCCCATAATAACATCTCGAATGTGCTGCCAACCGGCCCAGGATACAGCATTGCAGTATCCTTTGGAAATAAGAGCAACAACTGCACCGTGATATCCAACGTGCTTAGCAATACCATACTAGGTTTTAACATCGATAGTTCGCATGGTTGCGTGGTGGCGAACAACACCATTAACGGAACTTATCTGGGTTATCACTTTGTTGAATCCAATTATTCAATTATTGACAATAATACAGCGTACAGCAGCAACCAGACGTTTGGCCCTTCTGTAGGTTTTGATTCCAACTCTGCAAACTACAACAATTATACCAACAACCGCGCATACAACTTCGGAATCGGTTTTGAGGTGTATGGAAACCTTGGTTGCTGCGGGCCTTCATCCAACATACTTATCGCCAATAACACGGCAGACGGCTCAACGATCGGGATAATGCTCGAAGACTCAAGCCAATACACGACCATCGATAACTTCATCGGGTTCTCGAACAACATATCGATTCTGGTAAACGGGACGACCGGAGTGAACATAACCAACAGCAGGTTCTCAGGAGGCGTTGGCACGGTGACGAATTCAAGTGACCCGATGGGCATACCCGCAAGCATCCTGGTGTACAATTCATCCAATGGCCTGATTGAGAATGCATCTGTTGAAAACAGCAGTGTCACCGCGCTCCTAATGTGGAACGCAGCTGAGCTCACCGTAAGGAACCTGTCTGTTTCAAACTGCACTGCCCCGAACCTCCCATTCCAGAACTCGCCAATCGTGGCGATATACCCGAATAGCCGCAACATTACCATAACCCAATCCAGCTTCACGAACCGCGTTCCCAGCTTCTCGATCACAGGCATAACACACTGGGGCAACTCATCGAATATAACAATCGACCGCTGCCTGTTCGAGAACCTGTCAAATGGTTTTGTAGGCAATATCGTGTCCTGCAGCGAATCGCCATTACTCTGCGGCGGTGCGAATAATTACTACATAATCAACAGCACATTCAGAAACAATTTCATGGCCATCAATATGCAGGCATGGAACAGCTTCATCTATGATACTAACGTCACCAACAGTCTATTATTTGGCATCGAGCTTTCAGGTACTGGCTACAACAAACTCCGAAATAACAATATGACGAATAACGGCGTCAACTTTGTTCTTGGCGGAGATGATGTGGGCACTGCTGTTTTGTATGGTCTGTCACTTGTCCATGACTATGCAGAGCAGGACATAGACACCTCGAACACCATCAATGGAAGGCCGATGTACTACTACTCCACCTTCGGTGGTAACGTTCCGGCCCCGGGTTTTGTCGTGCCGACCAATGGTTCGTTCTATGCTTGCGTTGACTGCACAGACGTCCTTTTTGAGAATCTCACTGTGGAGAACGTCTCTCATGCCTTTTACGCAGGATTCTCGAACAACATTACAAGTAGAAACATCTCTGGTAAAACGCTGAGGGGTATCAGATATTTCGCATCCAACAACTCAGAATCCTACAACAATCGCTTGAGCATCATAGATGCCCTGCGACCATGGTATCCCCTACTACCATCGGACTTCGCAACTAACAATGAGGGCTTCGGCATCGTCTTCACAGAGAACGTGACAATGAGAGACAGCGAAGTAGTAGACGGTATCACGGGTTTCTCTGTGATGGTCTCGAACAACAGCAAAATCCAGAACATCAACATCACGAACATGATGAGTTCGAAGGCGATGGGCTTCGTCTTACTGAACAACAGCACGATAGAGAACATCACCGTAAGAAACCTGAGTGGCCAGCTGCCACTAACCGGCTTCCCTGAAGTCACCATAAGCGTTTCTAATTCAACAGGCAATACTTTCAGGAACATCAACCTGTCGCAGGTGAACACCACGGGCGCAACGCGCGGCTATTACAGCTCATTAGCTAATTCTGCAAACATTGTTGAGAATGCAATCTTCGAAAGGCCCGTCGCATCATTCGCCGAGCACGACATTTATATAACAAAGGGCGTGCTGCCTGCATTGCCTGCGAGCACAGCCAGCCTTAACCGGTTCCTGGAGATTCAGAACAATTCAATGGATTCGTGGATCAACCTGACGATGTTCTACGCCAGCGAAGATATCCCTGCTGGTGACAATGAGAACACAATTAGCATGTGGAAGCAAAGCGGCGCATGGACAAAACTCAGCTCGACGCTAAACACCGCGAACAAGAGCGTGTTCGCAGCGATAGCGAACTTCAGTAGCGTGTTTGCGCTGCTGGTTGGCGTGCCTTCACCGACAACGCCAAGCAGCGGCGGAGACCTGCTATTTGACATGTCCTACGCGACTGCGTGCCCTGATAACGCGCTAACAGTGCACATCACTGCAGCGGATAAAAATCTGTCCGAAGTCATAGTAAAACTACTGTTAAACGGCCAGCTGCTAAGGACGGTTTACACAGATGATAATGGCAATGCGAAGTTTACGCTGACGCAGAACGGAACTTACGACCTAATCACAAGCAAGAGCGGCTACAGGCTGGTGGATACGGGAAACTTCGACTATGCGACCTGCCAGAAGGAGCCACCGCCCAAGGGCTGCACTTCAGATGCGGACTGCAGCTCGGATAAATACTGCGCCGGAGTTTGCACGCCGGTCACCGGCACCTGCGGCTACGCTTCGGATCACAGATGGGTTGCCTACACATGCTGCGCTGACGGAGATTGTGCAGGAGACGAATACTGCGGCAATCATGACTGCAAGAAGGTCACGGGTGTGTGCGGCCATGCAGCTGATCATACCTGGCTTACCTATGCCTGCGGCCCTGAGTCCGAATGCCCGCTGTGCGCTGCAACGGAAAAATGCACTGACCGCCAATGCGTTCCAGTTGCCTACGAGCTTTCTGCCCCCACATCAGCATTTGTCGGAGACACTATCGCCATAACTGCCTATGCAGACGGCAAGCCGCTTGCGAATACCATGCTTGCAGTAACTCTTCCGGACGGCAGCAAAAGAACTGTAATAACCGATGCCAACGGAAATGTACAACTGCTCATGGACTTTGAAGGCAATTATACTATTTCAATGCTAAGCGACGGCACCACGCTGGAATCAGTCTCGCTCCTGTCCAATATAAAACCACAGCCGCAACTGCCTGGGGGCAAGCCGATTGCATTGCAGGACTACTGCCTGGCGGCATTGCTGCTACTGCTGGTGATAGCTGCAATCGCTGCGGCCTACTGGTACTACAGGAATAGGAGGCGCAGATACTGACGCGCCAGCGCTCGGTTTAAAAAATCTATCCTAATATGATAATAATACTTTTATTTTTTTAGAGGTGAAAATATATGCCGGAAAAAAGACCGTTTGACATATTGAACAGCTCACTGAACAACACAGTGATTGTAGGAATGAAAGGTGGCTACGAATTCCGTGGCGTCATGGTAGCCTATGATGTGCACATGAATCTGGTGCTTGAAAAAGCAGAGCAGATTGAAAAGGGAGAAGTCAAGAGAGGCATAGGAACGATCCTGCTTCGCGGCGACTCCGTAACATTCATTTCTCCGTCTTGAGCGCAAACCTCGGGTGGAGATTGTTGAGTTCGAGAGAACTCAACTGTTGAAATCGCCATGCGATTTCCACATAGAAGGAACCACCTTAGAAAACATAAGAGGTTCCTCTTTTGGGCTCGTGGCTCAGTGGTAGAGCATCCGCTTTGCATGCGGGAGGCCGGGGGTTCGAATCCCTCCGAGTCCACTTAATGATTTAGCATTAGCCCTGCTTATTTTGCCTCAGCCACATAGTTTTAAAAACAATAAAAGAGAATCGATTTTATGGCAAATAATACTAAAGGCAAAAAAGCGGAAGCGGGAAAGCGAGTTGAAGACCAGCTTGAGGATTATGCAGACGGCCTGGTCAACAGCATAAAATACGACCGGCTGTTCATCTGGAAAGAGCTGTTCTTTCATCCGACGGCAACTATTGAAAAGCAGATGGACGAACCGCACAGCCTGAAAAGGGCTGCGAAGGACGTTTTCGTCGCATCGTTGCCCATGCTTCTGCTGGGCTCAGTAGGACTCATAATAGTATTCGCCTATTTCGGATTCCTGGGCGGCATCTTCTCACTGGCGCTATTCCAGCAAAATGCCATATTCGTAATAGCTGGAGGAGTTGTGCTTGCACTGATTGTTTTTTGCCTGTACTTACTCGGCCCGGTAATTGGCTGGTATATCTATTCCTGGCTGCAATGCACTATTGCAAAAATGCTTGGCGGCAAGGGAGACTTCAGAACGCATGCGTACTTGAATGCATTAGCCATTGCAGCAACCCAGGCAGCAGAAGTTCCGTTCCTGCTACTAACACTCTTAATATGCCTCAATTCATTTGTCACGCCCATAAGGATGCTTATCGGCTACTACGGCCTTTACCTGCAATATAAGGTAGTGAAAAACGTGCATGGCGTCACTGACGTAAACGCAGCCATAGCCGTACTTGTGCCTATTTTCCTGATAACCGGACTGGCATTTGTATCTGTATTTGTTGCCTACTTCGGCTTCTGGGCGCTTATAATGGGCAGCTTTATGGCTGCCAAAACGGCAACGGGCTGAAGAGCGGATGAATAGGAAGCAGCTCTTCACAGTAGCCAATATACTAATATCTATAGTACTGGTAGCTGCACTGCTGTATTACGTAGGTATAGGAGACGTGCTGCGGGATGCGGTAAAAATAAACTTAGACTACCTGCTGCTTGCGCTTATCTTCCTCTTTGTCATGGACCTGGTGATGAGCTACCGGATAAAAGTACTGCTGGACGATATGAAAGAAAAAATGAATTTCATAGACGTGCTGAAATGCCATTTCGTGGGCATGCTTGCTGCTGACTTCACGCCTGCCCGGGCCGGGTATTTTGCAACTGCCGCAGCCCTGCGGCTAAATTACAAAATTCCTTCAGAAAAGGCAATGCTTTCCATATTCGGACCGCAGATATTTGATTTTGCAGCCAAGGTCATTCTCGGTACGGCAGCAATGCTCTACCTGCTGACGTACGTGCTTAAAACAAACGACGGTTGGATGTTATTTGTCGGCGCAGTGCTACTGTGCGGCATAATTGCAGTGATGCTTCTCATGCTTTTCTCCAGCCGATTCATAAAACTGTTTTCCTTTGCAGAAAAGATTCCGCTGGTTTCCAAGATTTATTCCATAATGGTGAAAATGCAGGATAACGCGCATCACGTGGTCAAGCGCGCTGGTTTGCTAACAATACTTATATTCGTAAGCTGGTTTGCCAAGGGCCTTTCCTGGTACTTCGTAGCCAAGGCAGTGGGCATAACACTAAACGTGGGCTATCCTGAACCGCTTTTCTATTTTTTCCTGCAGCCGCTGGTGACCATGCTTGAATTCGTTCCGTCAACTACAATAGCCGGCTTGGGCCTTAGCGAAGGCGCAAATGTGCTGATATTTTCCTTGTTCGGCATTGCCCCTGCGCAGGCAATGCTCTTTGCGCTTGTCGCCCGTTTCAAGACGACGTTGCTGCATCTGCCCGCCGTGCCAGAGGCATTAAAAATATATCATGCAGAATGATTTTCATGGATTTGGTAGCACTCATCATATTTCTCCTTCCCGTGTACCTAGCCAACAGCAGCCCTGTTGTTCTAGGCGGCGGCAAACCCATTGATTTTGGCATGAAGTTCAGTGACGGCAGGAGGCTGCTGGGCGACGGCAAGACTATTAGAGGCTTTGCAGCAGGCGTTGCCTGCGGAGCGCTTGCCGGCATTCTTGTTGCCGATTACTACCATCTTTCATTCTTCGCAGACTACAGGGCGCAGCTATTCGGCGCTGTTGCACTGGCATTAGGCACGCTTGTCGGCGATGCAGTAGGCAGCTTCATAAAAAGGCGCTTTGGCGTTGACAGCGGCAAGCCGTTTTTCCTGGACAGCGCTGCGTTCTTGGCAGTAGCGCTTCTGTTTGTCTACCCGTTTGCCAACGCGACGCT
>JAZDDV010000066.1:0-4848 GCA_043809425.1 Microcaldota archaeon
ACCGAAAAGCGAATTCTCGTCTGCAAGCAGTATCGCTTCGTCGGGCTCTGCCCCGGCATTTTTTATCTTAGTCATATTTTTTACCATGACCTGGCCGAAGTTAAGAGGAATGTGAAAGAAGCTGATGACGCTGTCCTTGACGAACAGCTTATTCTTCCAGACAATTTCCTTCTCATGCCATGGCCTTGGGTCGAAATTCGGGCAGCATCCTGTCTCTGATTTCTTGGTATCTTTTTTCATATTATCATCTCATTGCTTTATTTTGCTTCCTGCTCAACAGTTATAATATTTCCTCTTTTAATCCTGCTAATATGGAATCAAGAGCAAAGGATATGGCTGAGTTGCGAGCTCTAGTGGAGCAGCTGCAGTATCCGCGAAATAATCTGCTTGTGGTATTATCAGCAGCCACATTCATAGACGACGAAGTGATACGCAGGATGGAGCGCGTTGCCGAGTGCAAGTACCAGTTCAAGGACTATGGCGAAGTGGTCATCCATCCAGATGACATTGCGAAAACACTGAAAGACAAGACGGCACGCGGCAAAGTAATGCTATCAGCAATCTGGATGGGCATACGCGACATCGGCTGCGAGCCATTCGAGCTAGTAAAGGATTTCTCCAAGCACAGGCAGCTATTTGATTCGCTTATGACAAAGCAATCGTGGTACAGATATGCGAAAGTGGTGCGCAATTCCCTGCGGCACAACAAGAAGCTTGATCTGAAAGAGCACGGAACAGTGAGCGATGTAATCTGGGGCAGCAGGAAGATACCTGCTGCAGCGCATGGCAAGCCGCTTACATTCGAGCATTTCGGGCCAGGCGACTGGTTTGTCCTGCATACGGAAATAGTGAAGTTTGCCCTATCCTTGCCTGCAAAGGCAAAAGATTAGTATTATAACCGTTATTTGAGATGCTTTAGCGGGGTTATTGGTATGAAATCTGATATCACAGAACGGGAATATGGGGTAATAGAGTTACTTAGCCTTGCGTGGCAGCTTTTCAAAGAGAATTTCATGATTTTTCTGCCCATACTGCTGCTTATCTATCTGCCTTTGAATGTGGTACACTCGTTTGTAGTTTCATTTGTGATTCCTTTAATTACTTCGGATACCCTGCAGGCAATAAGACTTTCCGGCAACGTCTGGTCTACTCTGGAGCTGTTTTTCGGAGTTGTCGCGGTTATGGCAATGGCCATAGTACTTGATAGGAAGATGGAGGGCAAGGAAATCTCCTGGAAAGACGCATTGGTTGAATCGCTGCGCAAGTGGTTTGCTCTTTTAGCTACCAACATACTCACCGGCATTGCATTGCTCTTACTAACTTTGGCATTTATCATCCCAGGCATTCTTTACTACGTTTATTGGTACTTCCTGGTTTACGTTGTCGCTACGCGCGGCAAATGGGGTTGGGATGCCTGGAGCTACAGCGAAGCACTGGTGAAAAAAAGATGGTGGAAGACTTTTGGCTGGATATTCCTGGTTGGCATACTGGGCGTCCTAGCAGCAATCCCATTTCTCATTGCCGATGTTGGAGTAAACCTCGTTTTGGTTCTGGTGCTTGGCAAAACCATGATAAGCGATGCGGTTGCATCTGGCTTCAGCATCCTAATAAGCACTGCTACCTCAGTGGTTTTAGCCTATTTCACAGTGGTAACATTCCTGCTTTTCTACAACTATGACAAGGTCAGGCGATTCAAGGAAGCTCCGAAGCAGGTCGTGGCGTCAAAAGCAGATGTTGAGCCGGTGAAACAGCAGCCTCCAGTTGCGCCGCTTGCCAAGCCGCCTGCAGCTGTTGTCAAGCCAGTTGCCAAAGTAGTTCCTAAGGCGCCTGTGAAAAAACCAGCGAAGAAAAAATAGGTGCTGCCGTGGAAGCATTGGAAGCGATGAAGACCAGGCGGAGCATCAGGAAATTTTCAGGCGAGCCGGTTGCAGACGAAGACGTAAAGAAGATACTGGAAGCAGCAATGTTCGCACCATCTGCAGTCAACGAGCAGCCGTGGCATTTCATAGTGGTTAAGGACCGGGCAGTGCTGAACAAGATTCCCGAGGTAAGCCCCTATTCAGCCATGTGCCAAACAGCTGCACTGGCGATTATCATCTGCGCTGATACCAATTTGGAGAAGGCCCCTGGTCTCGGGGTGCTGGACTGCACTCTTGCCGGAGCGAATATTCTGCTGGCGGCGCATGCACTGGGCTTAGGCGCAGTTTGGACTGCTACCTACCCTATGCAGGATCGGGTAAAAGGAGTTTCCGAATTGCTCAAACTTCCGAAGAACGTAGTTCCGCTTTGCATCATCCCAATAGGCCATCCTGCTGAGAAGCCTGCGCAGCCTGAACGCTTCAGCATGCAGCGAGTGCACTACAACAAGTGGTAGCCTCCTTTTTTAACTTTTCAATTCCTATACTGACAAGGTGATTATTCTTGGAATTCACAAAAATAAGTCTGGAGTCCATAGCAAAGATGCGTAAGCGCCTAGGTCTTACTCAAAAGCAGCTTGCAGTTCTTGCAGGCGTCAGCCAGTCGCTTATTGCCAAAATAGAGATGGGCGGCCTGGATCCGTCCTATTCCAACGTGGTAAAGATTTTCTCTGCGCTGGAGGCGCAGAAAAAGCACAAGAGCAGGAAAGTGGATGAGATAATGTCCAAAAACCTGCAATTTGCTTCTCCTACGGAGAAAATCGACAGCGTCATGAAGGTCATGGAAAAAGAGGAGATATCCCAATTGCCCGTCCTTTCCAAAGGTAGCGTGGTTGGCAGCATTTCCGATGCCATGTTCCTGGAATGGTTTTCCAGATACGGCAATAGGGTCAAAGAGATGCGCGTGGCAGAAGTAATGGGCGAATCTTTTCCGTCAGTGCCTGTCGGCGCGGAAGTGGAAGTGGCAGTGCAGCTGCTGAAATACTACAGGGCAGTGCTGGTCAAGAAAGAAGGAAAAATAATCGGCATAGTGACGCGCGCAGACCTGATGAAGGCAATGGAGTGAACTCATGAAGCTTTCCTATCTTTCAAAAACAGCAGGCATCGGCGGTAGTCTCAAGACTGCCTGTGAAGATTTCTTAGTAGAAGAGATAGAAGAAGACGGAACGGTGCTTGAGCTGGACAAGCCCTATGCGCAGAAAGATGTAGCCGGGCAATTTACCTGGTTTGTGCTACAGAAAAAAGAGTGGACGTCCGAAGGCGCGCTGCGCCGCATAGCAGATGCGTTCCACGTGGGCCACCAGCGCTTCAGCTATGCAGGCACAAAAGATAAGATGGCAATCTCAACGCAGCTTGTATCTGCATTTAGCATTCCAAAAGAAAACCTGCTTTCGCTGCAGCTGAAGGATATCAAAATTCTTGGCGCCTGGTCAGCTGCAGACAAAGTGAAACTTGGCCAGCTGCTGGGCAACAGATTCACCATAAGAGTTGCCGGTGCAGGCAAGAATGCAAATGCAACAGTGAAAAAAATCAGCAAAGAGCTTGGCGGAGCATTTCCCAATTATTTCGGCGAGCAGAGGTTCGGCAGCGCACGCCGCAACACCCACATCATAGGGGAAAATCTTATCCGTGGACGGGCAGATCTGGCAGTGACGGAATTCCTCTGCAGCTGGGAAGGGGAGAAAAGGCAGGAAGCGGTGGATGCGAGAAAAAACCTGAAAACGTCAGGGGATTTCGGCAGGGCATTGCACGAATTCCCGCAAAGCCTTCGGCTGGAGCGGAGCATGCTTGCCCATCTGCAGCAGCACCAGCGGGATTATCACGGCGCACTGCGCAAGCTGCCGCGCAGCATACTGCTACTTTTTATCCACGCATTCCAATCGCACATTTTCAACGAGATGCTTTCCCGCCGGATTGCAGAAGGGGAGCTGGAAAAAGAAGAAGGCGAGTATTACTGCGGCGAATCGCTGGGCTTTCCTGACCTGGAAAAGAAATCAAGGAAAAAGAAATGGCTTGCCGGAAGGCTAGTCGGCTATGAAACCGTGCCGAATGAAAGGGAGAAATATCTGCTGGAAGAATTCCTGGTGAAGCCTGCGGATTTCAAGATAAAATCCATGCCCGAAGTGTCATCCAAGGGTACAAACCGGCTGCTGCTTGCGCCATTAAAAGATTTCTCATTCAAGAAAGATACGTTTAGTTTCTCATTGCCTTCTGGCTGCTATGCCACCGTGGCCATGAGGGAATTCACAGACGGGGATAAGAAATGAACGAAGAAGGAATCGAATTTATCGTGCCTAAGGGCATATTCTACAATCCGAACATGAGGTTCTGCCGCAGTATTTCGTCTCTGGCAGTGGGCGCAACCGGCAGGAAACTGGAGCTGTGCGATGCATTCACGGCAAGCGGCATACGCGGCATAAGATATGCGGTGGAAAATAAAAACGTAAAAAGCGTGACATTCATCGATATAGACCCTAATGCCATAAAAGCAGTGAAAAAAAATGCGAAAGCCGCAGGCCTGAGGTTCAAGGCAGTGAAAGGCAATATCTCCCGGCTGGTTTTTGACATTACTGCAGATTTCGTGGAAGTTGACCCATTTGGCAGCCCCTCGCCTTATTTATACGACGTAATGCGCATATTCAATCCGCTGAAGGAAGGCTATCTTTCGCTCACGGCAACGGATGTCGCCGTACTGTGCGGCGCAAAAATAAAAGCTGCCCTGAAGAATTATCACTCCAAGCCGCTGAACAATGAGTTTACGCATGAAACTGGCCTGAGAATATTGATAAAAAAAGCAGTGGAAGTGGCTGCGGAATTCAATTTCGGAGTGGAGCCGCTTTTCTCTGTCTCAGACAGGCATTACCTGAAGTCAGTGCTGAAGTTGACAAGGGGCGCGGATGCGGCTGATAATTCCCTAAAGCAGCTGGGTTAC
>JAZDDV010000067.1:0-21896 GCA_043809425.1 Microcaldota archaeon
GCATGGGAAAGTAATTTTGATTTCATCGACATTATTTTTATCAAAAAGGCTGATTTCAGAGCAATCCCCTCTTCTTGGTTTTTTTGCCGAGATTCCGATAGGCCTAATAGATATAAAAGACTCTATGGCAGAGCTTGCTAAGTATGACTTCGATAAAAAGTCCCTTACTGAGCTTGCAATTCTGCTGAAAGAGCCTCTTGCGATAGATTATTTTGAGGGAAAAAAATCTCCCCCGGCATATTTTTGCAACAATTGTCTCTGCGTCTTCCAAAACAGTGCCTTCATTGATCGGAGAGATTTTTGTTGATGAAGAGCGAAGCATATCTGCTGCCTATGAAGCGATACTTAGGGCCATCGCAAATGGTAATGTGGTATCAAGCGAAATCTCCAGCTACCTGTTCTCAAGAAAGCTGATGCAAAAAGATGACCCCAGCATCATTCAGCAGTATCTCAATAATCTTGTGGAATTTGGAATTATCAAAAAATTGCAAATTTACGGAAAAAACAGGTTTATCTACAAGCATATATCGCCTCTTGCAAGGCTATTCTATTATGCTGATGAGAAGTATAACATTTCGGAAAAAATGCCAAACGACCAGGAAATCAAAAGGATCATAGATGAATTGATGCCTAAGATGGCTGAGGATTACATAAGGGAATTTCTCGCAGCTAATCTTGGCCTTGGAGAGAGTATACTCGAAGCACATGATTATGACATAGATGGATGCCTTACGAAGTTCAATAAATGCGAGGTTGCCTTGGAAGTGAAATGGAAGGAGAAAATAGGAAAAGATGACATTCAAAGAGCAGAGGAAGTTCTTTATAAGATAGCCGCAAAAAGACGGCTTTTGTTCGTACCCGATAAAGAAAAAGTCGGTTTCAAATCCGAGAAAATCGAGATTGTTGACATATCTGATTTTCTTTGATAAGGCTTGACAATTGCCTCGCGACAAAAGCGAATATTTATAAAATAATCTTTGCACATACAAGGGTTACCCGAATGTACTACGTAATGCGTAGGAGGGTTTTGATTATGGATAAAAAACAATTTACAGAAGCCTTAACCAAGGCGCTGGAAGAAAAGGGAAAGCGAAAATTCTCGCAGAGTGTTGAATTGATAATCAACGCCAGGAACATCGATTTCTCCAAGACCGAAAACAGGGTCAACCTGGACATTCCGCTGCCGAAAGGCAAGGGTGGCAAGGAGCTCAAGGTCGCGGTAATTGCAGAGGAAATGGTTGCCACGGCAGCCAAGAAGGCAGGCGCAGACCTGTCGATTCTGCCAACTGAGATCGAAAGCTACAAGGACCCGAAGAAGCTCAAGGACCTGGCGGAGAATTACGTTCTCATAGCGCAGCCGAATCAGATGGGCGCTGTAGCTAAATCGCTCGGCCAGTACCTGGGCAAGAAAGGCAAGCTGCCAAGGCCGCTGGTCGGCACTCCGGGACCGCTGATTGATACGGTAAGGCGCTCAGTAAGAGTCGTCACCCGCGGCAAGTACCTGCCGGTACTGCAGGCGTTTGTCGGCACCGAGAAAATGGAAACGGATGATTTGGCGGAAAACACTGAAACTGTTTACGAAGCAGTGAAAAACAAAATAGGCGGCGAAGGCAACATCAAGTCGGTTTACGTAAAACTGACCATGGGCAAGCCGGTGAAGGTAGGGTGATGTTGATGGCTGACAAAAAAGCAGATCAAAACAAGCCTTCTGTGAAGGAGAAGGCAAAGGAAGTCGCAGAGACCATCGCAGAAATGAAGAACTACAAGACCGTTGCCCTGGTTTCGCTGGACAAGCTGCCTGATGCGCTGTACCAATCGCTGAGGAAGAAAATCCGCAGCGAGGGCGGAAAGGTCAAGACGCTCCGGAAGCCGGTGCTTTCGCGCGTACTGCAGTCAGACAAAAAACTCGCAGCGCGGGTGAATGCTGCTGACAGGCCCTGCGGCCTGATACTGACGAATTCGTCTCCCTATCAGATAAACCAGTTCTTCAAGCAGAACACGAAGAAACGCGGTGCAAAGATAAATGAAATTGCGCCGTTCGACATTATTGTTCCCGAAGGCGAGACTGATTTGCCACCTGGTCCGGCTCTTTCCGAATTGAAAGGCGCTGGCTTGAACGTGCAGATAAAAGGCGGCAAAATCGTCATCTCAAAAGACAGCACTGTTGCCAAGACAGGCGAGAAGATAACGATGCTCAAGGCAAAGGCGCTGCAAACTCTCGGCATAAAGCCGTTCACCATAAAGGCGAACATTGTTTTCGGCTATGACCGCGAGTACATCTACGAGAAATCTTTGCTGGACCTGGGCGACACGCTTGACGCGGACCTGCTGGCAGCGGAAAGAAGCGCATTCAGCCTTTCGGTCAACGCGGGCTATCCGACTGAAACGAACGCGGAATTCGTGATGCGCGATGCGTACCTGCAGGGCATAAGCTTTGCGGTTAACAGCAAGACGTACAACAGCGTAACCATCGAAGCAGATATACTCAACGCGCTTGCGCAGAGCGGCGCGATAGAGAAAAAAGCAGAGGCTACAAAACCGGCGGAAGCCGCAGCCGAAGCTCCAAAAACTGATACTGAGAATAAAGGGTGAAAAACATGGCAAAAGTAGATCCATATTTGCATGCAGTACTCCTATTGCATGGCGCAGGAAAGGAAGTTACCAAGGAGCACATCCTGGCGGTAGTTAAAGCTAGCGGTGCAGAAACAGACGACGCAAAGGCAAAGGTTCTGGCAGATGCAGTCAAGGGAGTTAACTTTGATGATTTGCTGAAGAATGTTGCCATGGCATCGGCAGCTCCGGCAGCAGCCCCGGTTGAGGCAAAGAAAGAAGCGCCAAAAGAAGATGAAGCCAAAAAGGAAGAACAGGCAGCAGAAGGACTTGCAAGCTTGTTCGGCTGAACTTTCTTTTTTGTTTTCTTTTTTCTTATTTGTTTTTAGCGTGAGCTGAACCACAAACAACTAATTTTCCACTTCTAGAAACATTTAAATACCTTTAGCGATAAATATACTAACGGGTGGTTCTTTGAATATGTATAGTAAAACATTCGTAATCTTAATGGCAGTTTTGTGTCTTACGCTGAGTGTATATGCCGCACCGGCTAAAATACTGAGCAAGACCCCGGTGAAACCAACACCTGACCCATTCCTTGCGTATTATGCTTCTATTTTGCAGGACGTGGCCGCAAGCTATGCTCCAGAAGATATGGTTTTGCCTGTTGCCAATGGTACGGTAACCGTAAAGGGACCGGTGTTTGCGATTTCCACAACGCGCGGAAACGGCTTTTTATGGGGATCTAAGAACGTGCCAAACGAAAAGGGCATTCTTGAGGCAAGCACTGGCAAATTCTGGTACCAGAACAAGGCAACCAAATACTATGAGAGCACCACATCGCCGCCAAAGATAAATGCGGCCACCGCGCTTCCGCTCTATGTGCAGTACAAGAATGCACCACTTACGATAAACGCGATAAACTCAAGTAGCCTAGCTGTCAGAGTTACGCTGAACAACTATGTGGTGCTGTCAACCCCGGCTGGCAAGGAACTTGTGACGCCATACATTTGCCCGAAGACCGGCAAATTCGACACGGCAAAGGAAGTTTACTTTAATGGTTCCACAGTCAGGGATATCTACTGGTATAAGTCCAACTGTGATGGGCAATACCGTCAGATGGAACGCGCACTAGTGGGCTGGCCCAAGTAAAGCTCAAGGTAAAATTTTCTTTTCTGTTTCTTTTCCTATTTCACAAATAGATCCTTGAATCTGGCAGAAGCCATCTTGGCCTGGCCGCGGTTTAAACCAAGCAGCTGGCCTACTACAATCGTTTCCTGCTGCTCCCGTACGGCGTACTTGCCCGTACGTGCGTCTGCTTCGAATCCTATGGCGTATAGGGCGCCGAATCTTGCGCAGAGCTTGAGGAAGTTGCGCATCTTGGAAAACAGCCTCGCGCGGGCCATGCCGTGCGCTGTCAGCAGTGAATCAAATGCAACTAGAATGACCAATGCTTTCTTTTCGGCGATAACGCCTACTGCACCCTCGTCGTAAGCATAGTCGTCTAAAACTGCAACTGCTTTTCTGCCTTTGTGATTCAGCAGCTCAGCAGTTGTTTTCAGCCTGATGATTTCCATGAATAGACTTTGCTGCGTACGGTTAAAAAAGCTAGCTCACTGCAAAGTAAACGCGCGGTAGAGCAGGTAAAAACCGAAGACAAGGAATACTGCCGTCCCGATATAATCCCCGTATTTGCGCATTTTTTCGCCAATCGGCTTAAGCGCCCTGTTTGCCTGCTCCGGCATCAGCAGATAAACGGCAAGCGGCAGCAGCACCGGCATTAGGAAAAATGCCGCGCCCACCGCAGACAGCGCTATTTTGTAGATGAAGGCTGCGGAGCTTTGGAAAATCTCCCGCACTTCGGTGAGATAAAGGAAAGCTGCATCAAGGTTGGTGATGCTTAAAACGAAACCGGCAAGCAGCCATTTAAGCAGCTGCGGCTGTTTTTTTTCTCCGGCAACTTCTGGTTTTTTCTCCTTCTGCTTCAGCAGCCAGGGCAATGCGGCAAAGATAAGGCAAATGACGCCGAAGGTTGCATCGATGTAGACGACCTGGGCGCGAGGCAGAGCAAGCGCGTGCCCGCCGAGGAATAGACCTGCTGCAGTAATAAGAATGGCTGAAACAAGATTGCCGCCAAGGTAGGCGAATGTGCGGCGCAGCGGATAGCTGGCCGAAGCAAGCAACGCAAGCGCCAGCGCGAATATCACCGGCGACATCATTGATGCGAAGCCCAGCGCCAGCACCTTAAGCAGCAGATCAAGCATGGAAAAGAATTCGGCTTATGCGTATAAAAATTAATGTTTTGGCAGCGTGCCAAATATTAATTCTGAAAAATTAATGCTCCGACTGCATACAGAGAAGCTATCTGAGCTCTGAATCTTCACCTCCGAAAATAAACAAACTAGCATTTCGTTTTAAAATAATCTAAAATGACTATCATTTCGTATGAAAAATAATCAAAATGATAGGGGCGCAACAAGGGGCGGACCAAGTTTAAGGGTTTTACGGCGAAACATAAAATCATCTTCACTCACCCCGGCATGCTGGATGAGATGCGCCGGCCATTGTTTTTCGTTGACATGCTTGAGTAAGAGCAAAAAAACCAGGTAAGGAATAGCTATTTCATTTTTCTGAGCAAGGGAGAGATTGCAATAACATATAGCGCAGCTGCGCTGTAGGAAATAACAGTGCCCCAGACCAGGCCGTACGTAGGATAAGTAAGGCTAACGGCGATTCCATAGACTACTATGTTTGAATAACCGGGCAGCAGCACCTTGCCTGTTGCCTGGGCGAATTCGACTCCCTGTGCGCGGGTAAGCAGGAACATTGTTGAAAGCACTACCGCCGGAAAAGTAGAGAATATCCCGCCCCAGACAGACCCAAGGAATGCGGCTATCACAACCGCACCTGAAACAACGCCGCCTGCGAATACGGCACGCAGCAGCAGTTCGCCTGGAGAATATTTCAGGTTGACTTTCTTTTCCATGGACTGTATGTTCATCCAGTATTCCAAAATGTAGAACATGGCTCCTGACAGAATCGCATAGATTGCAGTGCCGAGTACAACGTCAGTGAATCCAAGATTGCCAAGCGGAATGGCCAGTATGAACCAGGCCAGCAAAGCAAAAACAAATGCCAGCTTGCCGTACTTCTTTGCCGTCACTATGAATATGAAAAGGAACACGCTTGACATCACAAGAGCCAGCGGAACAATCTTTGCCGCATTCGCCGCAAACTCAGGAGTCTGCGTCAATCCGATGAAAAACAGGGAAATCACCGTATTGGAAGGTAGGCTACCGATAATACCTCCGATTTTCGTGCCTAATTTTTCCGCCAGTATTGTTACGAGGGTTATCCAGACTCCGGCGACAATGAATGATAGGAACACCTTTATGAGAAACAACTGGTCCACTTCATACCTCTTGGAAAATTAAATGCCCAGGCGGGATTCGAAATCCCCCAACCTAGTACAATCTTCCTCCTACGGGGACTTCTCTCCCAGGTTGAATCAAAATGCATTCGTTGTTTTTGTCAGGGACGCCCAAGGTCAAGACTTCCGATAAAAATGGCCCGATTTGTCTTGGTGGAAAATTGACTACGCATAGAACGAGATTACCTTTCAGGTCTTTCTTATCATAACTTTTAACGACTTGGACACTTGACTTCTTAGTCCCGATTTCGCTGCCCAAATCAATCGTGAGTTTATAGGCTGGCTTTTTTGCCTCAGGAAAATCTTCGACTTCTATGATCTTCCCGACACGAATATCTAATTTTTGAAAATCTTCAAATGTCGCCATATTCTACGCCTCCCTTTTTGGCATATTTAAGAGAAAATGCTCCGACCGGGATTTGAACCCGGGTCGCTGGATTGAAAGTCCAGAATCCTTGACCGGTCTGCCTGGCCGATTAACTTTCGTCAAAAGGCCTCTAGACGATCGGAGCTAAACAGTTAGGTTAACGATTGTTGGATAAAAAGATTTAAAACCGCTGCTAACCGAACGGAAATCCGGAAAACAAAAAATAAAAGAAAAAAACTTACTTGGCTGCCAATTCGTAGATCTGCTTTAGCGCAACGATGAGCGCTGCAGGTGCGACGAACGAGGCCAGCATTGCGAGAACGTTAGCGAGCTTGGCTACAAGCAACGCTCCGTACGTGCCAAGACCGACTTGGGTTGCAACGGTCGTTATGACTGCGGCGACCGGACCCCAGGAGGATATCACGCTCAGCAATGCAATGGTTGCAATCAGGAATGCCATCGTCTCCTTTTCGGAAACATTCAGGAAACCGACGACAAAACCCAACAGTACCATGACTGCGAGTATGTAAACAGAGGCCATACCGGGGAGGTAGGTTGAGAACAAACCGACAATCAAGGCTAGCAATACTCCAAGCAAGAACGCCCATTCCCCGTATTTAGGGGTCATGGCCGACTCTTTTACAACTGGTTTTTTTTCTGCCATAGAGAAAACCACCTGATTTTCGACCTGAACAGCCAGTTAAGATTTATAAACCTAGCGGGATGAACGCCGTCGATAAAAGGTAGCCGATAAGGCCGAAAAAGAAGGCAATGAGGCTTAGCGTGCGGGCGTTTTTGTAGTTATACTTCAGCGCGTAGTAGATGTTCGCAAGTATGCAAAGCACGCCTGCTGCTACGAAAATATAGGAGATTATATTGCCTCTAAGGCCGTAGAAAAATGGCAGCCAGGCAAGCGGAATGAATAGCAGGAAGAGCAGTACGGCAATGGCAAGCGACGGTTTTTCACCGATGACCAGGGGCAGCGTCTTTGCCTTTCTTGCCTGCTTGTCCCCTTCCATGTCTTCTATGGATTTTATTATTTCCCTGCCTAAACCTGCAACCAGGCCAAGTACAAACAGTATTATATTGGGTATTAGCAGTGTCTGCGCGACTACCAAATTGCCGAAGAGGAATGGAATGCCTATGGTGAATGCGATGTAGAAATTGCCTACCAGCGGCAGCTCTTTCAGCTTTGCGTTGTAGGCCACTGCGAGGATATTAAGCAGCAGCGTAAGCAGGAAAATAGGCAGACTAATGAAATAGGCCAATATAATAGACAGAATAATGCAGGCTGCGGAAAACCACAAAGCAAATGAGGGCTTTATCTTTCCTGAAACTAGCGGCCTGTCTAATTGCTTGTTTGCCCTGTCTGCAGCAATGTCAAAATAATCATTAAGCGCAAACGCGCCCATTTCGCTGAATAAAGGAATAAGCAATGCGAGCAGCAGTACGGGCGCGTCGGGAATCTTCCCTGCGATGATAATTCCCATGAAAACTGCAATAGTATAGAGAACTCCGTGTTCAATGCGCGTAAGTTTAGCAAGCTGCTTGAGAAATTCCATTCATTCACCCAGGATTTTTACCAGCACTTTTTTCGTGCGCTGGCCGTCGAATTCGCAGTAGAAAATCTGTTCCCACCTGCCCAGCTCGAGCTTGCCGCCTTTTACCGACATCACCACCTGGTGTCCCATGAGCTGGCGCCAGATGTGCGATGCTGCATTATCCTCGCCCACGTTGTGCTCATAACGCTCTTCGTAGGGCACCAGCCGCTGCAGCACGCGGACAAAATCCCTCTTCAGGCCTTCCTCATCGTCGTTTACGATTACTGCTGCAGTAATATGCATCGGATTGATAAGCACAAGCCCGTCCTTTATGCCGCTGCGGAAAATCACGTCGTTTATCTGTTCGGTTATGCGCACGAATTCCACGCGGCTGCGCGTGTTGAAAATCAAATAATCTGTAAAAGTTTTCATCCTAGCACCTGCAGAAGTTAGGTTAGCTAAATTTAATAAATAACGCGCAGAAAGCTAAAGTATGGCAACCAACCTGGAATATCTGGCCATCGCGACTGTGATGGTGTTTCTGCTTGCTGCTGCGTATGTCATGATGATAAAACCCGTGTGGAAGATACCGGCTGAGGATTACTGCCAGCAGGACAGCGACTGCGCCTGCGGCAGGAATACGGCGAACGGCAACTGCTTCTACGGCAATGCGCTTTACGTCAACACAGCAGAGCAGTGCCCGGATTACTGCAGCGGCCTAGCGGACAATCTGGAGATTAAATGCGTCAGCAACCAGTGCGTGCAGCTACCGAAAAATATTAAATAAGCAAAATCAGAATAATAATCGTGGTGCATACCTAATGGCCCCCTGAGCAAAAGCTGTGAGGGCGCGGTTGAACAGTATGCATCACTTCTGCTGCTTCTCAGAACCGCGGGTGCAGAAATAGCCTTTTTTCATCTTCATTTCCTTGTGCACCATGCAGGCGCCGCAAACGCAGCCCTTTTCTTCCATTATGCACTTGCTCCTGCCCACTGCATCAATGCAGAAACCGCCTCGTTCTGCGCACTCCACCCAGCTCGGGCAGGACGGACAAAGGCACAAATCAAAAACTTTTTTCTTGTCCATGATAAAACCTCAGTTTTCTCTATAATCATAATGCCAATCAGTTGGCTTACCGCTCTTGGCCAGCTTTGTCGCATGCATCACATTCTTTGCCAGCAGCCGTATCTGCTCGCTGTAGCATTCGCTTAGCACTATTTTCTTGTCTTCGTAAGTGGAATTGCAGATGGAAGACATGGCGTAAACATGGCTGAATGGCGGAAAAAGCATGCCAAAGTTGTTCAGCGTCATGAAAAGATTGCTTATCACCATGGCTGCACCGGCTTCATGGCCAGTTACGATTACGCCTGCAACCTTGCCCAGGAAGCGCCTTAGCATGCCGCTGCCAGGTACGCTGTTATCTGCCGTCATTTCTATGAATTTCATGTGCTTGATGTTCAGCTGCCTGTCCTTCGGCTTTTTCGGATTTGCCGGCTGCAAGCTGCCATCCAAACTAATGCACCTGTCGATGAACGCAGCCATTAGCGTGGAAATCTTGAAATTGTTAATTGGTGTTGCGAAAATTATCGCATCGGCTGCAAGCAGCTTATCGTAAATTATATTAGTCATGTCGTCTCCGCCCTTGCCTTTCGGATAGCAGGTGCAGTAGAAATGGCATTGCGTATTGGCTGTCGAGTAGCAGGCCTTGCAGTGTTGGATGTTGTACTTGCGCAACTGCAGCAGTTCTGTATCTGCGCCAAGCTTTTTGCAGTGCGCTAGGCACCGTTTGAGCAGCTCTTCTGAATTCGAGTTTTCCTGGGCCATGTCAAATTCGTCCCGCGCCGAGCCGGAAATGCCCAGGACGTTTATCTTCCTGCTTTTCTTCCCCATCTGCCGCGCTTCTTTAATGCCGGCAAGCTGGATTTTTTTGAATAATTCAAGCGTTTTCCTGTCAACCTGCAGCTTTTGCAGTAGTTCTTCGTCGCTTGGTTTTTTTGCCATGGAATCCACTAATCGGCGATCTTCTCGCCGCACTTCACACAGAAGTTGTTGCCCTCGGGATTTTTCGTCTTGCAGCGCTGGCACTTGATGAAGACGCGCTCAATAGGCGTTGCAGACGCTGCTTGTGTTGCTTGCGTCGTATTCTGGACAGCAGCTGACTGCGGCTTGCTTGACGCCGCGTCCCAGGTGTTATTCAACGTTGCCTGTACGCGGTAGGCGGCATAGAGCACCCAGAACGGTAGGATGAATGAGAGCACCGCGTTAAGCCCGGGGCTTGGGCCGCTGACGCCTACTCGCTTCGCAGTCTCGTTGACGTCCTTCAGCCAAAGATAGTAAATGTATATCGCCGGCAGAAGCAGCCAGCCAAGCAGGATAAGGCCTGCGACTCGCATCCCTGGCGAGATCGACAGCTTGCCGAATTCCTTGACTTCGACATTGGTCTTGTAGAACCAGTAAATCCAATAGATACCGCCGGTTAGCAAACCAACGAAAAAGACAAACCAGAAACTTCTCTTAGCCGGAATAGGTCCGAATTCATCTGCCATGGAAAAGACATTACCAGTAAAATTTATATACATAAGCAGATGAAGATACGCGGGGAGACTATGCTAGAGGGACTCAAAAGAAGCTGGGATATGACATTAAAGATAGTTGAAATCATGAAAAGCGATAGGGAACTGATGCTTTTCCCAATGGCATCGGGATTTTTCATGCTGCTGGCAATTATCAGCTTTATCATACCGTTGGTCGCATTGAATCTGCTCCACAATCTGCTTCTCGCCGTCACTGCTCTGTTCTTGTTCTACTTCGTGACTTATTTTATAGTGATATTCTTCAATTCGGCGCTGGTCGCTGCCGTGAACATACGGCTTGAGGGGAAAAAACCAACGCTTGCGGAGGGAATGGACATAGCGCTCGGAAGAATCCCTTCCATCGTGGGCTGGGCCGTAATAAGCGCTACCGTTGGCATGGTACTGCGAACGCTCACAAGCGGCGATAATAAAAATTTCATAGGCCCTCTGCTAGCTTCCCTGCTCGGTGCCAGCTGGAGCCTGATGACTTTTTTCGTGATACCTGTGTTGGTCATCGAAGGCCAGGACCCCCTCTCTGCAATCAAACGCTCCCTGGACCTGTGGAAGAGCGTACTCTCATCCGGCCAAAACATAAGAAACGCCGGCACGATAGGTATTGGTGGAGGAGCATTGGCGCTGGCCATTTTCCTCGTATACCTCATCTCCATCATGGCCCTGTTCTACGCCGTCGGGATGAATTCTACGCTTCTAATCCCTGCACTTGTTGTTTTCCTTTTGCTTATTGCGGTGACCCAGGTGCTCTTGAACACGGTTAACATGATATTCGTCACGATGATATACCACTATGCGGTAAGCGGCGAGGATCCGGAAAACCTGCAGATAGAGGAAACGATAAAACAGGTAAGATAATGGTATCAATACTTGAGGCGGTTTTCCTTGGCATCGTGCAGGGTATAACCGAATGGCTACCTATCTCCAGCAGCGCGCATCTTGCGCTTGCCCAGTATTATCTCGGCATAAAGGCAGACGTTGCCTTTGATATTGTGCTTCACTTAGGCACTCTAGTTGCGGTAGTCGCCTATTACCGGAAAGAACTACTGCAGCTGGCAAAGGGCGTGCTGCAGCGCGACGCAAAACAGCTTCGTTTTGCCGGACTTGTTCTACTTGCCGCAGTGCCTACGGCGATAATCGGCCTGGCATTCAAGGATTTTTTCGAAAGCATGTTCTCTGACCCGGTGCTGATAGCAGGAGCGCTTGGACTGACTGGATTTTTCCTTATCACCGCAAGCAGGGCAAACGGGAAGGAAAAAGTAGATGCGAAATTTGCAGCAGCTATAGGAATTGCCCAGGGCATTGCAGTTGCACCAGGTATTTCAAGAAGCGGAGCGACCATTGGCACTGCGCTGCTATTAGGCGTGGAAAAAGAGGAAGCGGCAAAATTCTCTTTTCTTATTGCCATAATACCGATACTCGGCGCTGCTGCGCTCGAAGGAAGAAAAGTATTGGGCAACGGCGTGGAACTGCTGCCTGCGTTAGTAGGATTCGTAGTTGCTGCGGTGGTCGGCTATTTTGCCATCGGCCTGCTGCTGCGCGTACTCAAAGAAAGCAAACTGCAGCTGTTTGGCTACTACTGCCTTGCTTTGGCAGTAATTGTGCTTGCGCTTGTCAGGATGGGCGGCTAGTGCGCAGCCATTCGCTATTCCTGCCTAGTTTTGATCTTTTAGCATCTTCAACAGACAGCCATTTGAAGCCGGAGAACTCCGTTGCCGGCTTGGCAACTGCCTTTTTTGTCTTGAAACTGAATACTAAACAGGGCACAAAATTCTTCCGCCTGCGCGTGCCTGCATTATGCCTTCGTTCGAAAAGCAAATCGCAAAGCTCTGCATCTATTCCCGTCTGCTCTTTGAAGGCGGCAACAAGCAGTGAAACCGGATCCTTGCCAGACGGCACCAGAATAGATGGCAGCTCCAGCCGCTCTATGCCGTGCTCGTCAAACCGTTTGAGAAATAACACCCGGCCGCTGTCTTCAAGTATGCCACAGGCTAATGCTTTTACCATCGGCGTTCCAGTTGCTATTTTCTTTCTCATCAAGCTGAAAATGGAAAACAAGATATATAAAACTGAGGCAATGTTATTTTCTGTTTTGAATTTCGGTTTTGAACAGCTCTGCGTAGCCTGGGTCGCGTATTACCAGCGTTGCATTATCCCCGTGTATTGTAACATCTGCAAAGGCGTACTTGCCCTGCGCATACCAGATGCTGGCAGGCGATACGTACTGCCTTTCCGCGTCAGGAGGCCCGCCGAATGCACCTAAAACAACGTAGGTGATGTTGTTTTTCTGAAGCACTTCAGAATGATGCTTATGGCCGCTTAGCACCAGGTCAACGCTGCTGTTTTCAAATAGCGGCGTAAGCTCGCTGATAGTTGCCTGATTGTCATACCAGGCCCAACCATCCACGAAAGAGCCTGAACTGTAGTAGAACGTATGGCTCATCACGATACACCAGTCGCTTTTTGGAATGCTTGCCAGCTGCTGCTGCAACCACTGCTTCTGCTCGGGAGTGTAGGTCTGCAGCTGCCATTCCACGTCAAGAATAAGGAAATGCACGTTGCCGTTGTCAATGCGCTTTGTAAGGCACTGGCCCTGGACGCTGCTCAAACCAGGCGGACAAAGATAGTCCTTGTAGAATTCCACGCCGCCGAACATCGCATCATGATTGCCTAAAACATAGGCTGTCGGGATTGATGAGCTGGCCGTAGCCATCGAATTGAATGCCTGTTTCCACAGGGCATCGAAAAAACCAAACTGCACCGCATCGCCAAGAAGGAAAAACATGGAATAACTGTTTGCCGGATTTGCAATGTCTTTTAGCATCAGCCTTGTCAAATCGTTTCTGCTGGCTTCTGCTCCGAAATGCGGATCGCCTGAAGCTGCGAAATGTAGTCCATCAGCTGAAGGCGTCCTGAATTCCACGGAGTTATTTCCGTTAAGCGAATATGCGTACTGCTGGCCTGGTTGCAGGTTGTTTAGCTGAAACCAGTGCTTGTTTGACGGCTTATCTTCGCGCAATATCCACTGCGTGCCATTGGCAGAACCCCAGCGCAGCGCGTTTGCCGTCGGCTTTTCAGTGTAAAATGCCACTGCGATGCCTGGCACGTTGCTCTGATTAGCCGCAGTGAGCAGCAGTTGCGGCGGCACATCGCCAGAGCGGATTAGGCCTGGCAGAAGTACGTAGGAAGCAACGCTTACTGCCAGAATAATACTAATAACGGCCAGCGCCCACGTGAAGCTCGATGGAAACAACGACTTGCTTCGGCTGCGCATTTTCAGGAACAAATCAGCCGCTGCCGCAACGAATACGAGCACGCCTGCCAAAACAAACGCTTCAAATAACCGCAGCACCGGCTCGTAGTCAAAGACATTGTCAAAAGAACCGTGAGTGCTGAGTATATAGGCGGCAAAAATCAGCGGAAAAAGAACACCGGCTGCAATAACCAGAAATGCAATCTGCAGCCTGCGCTTTGGAATGCCTTTCAGATATTTTGCCGTTCCATCGAACATGGTGAATCTCCTAGGTTATTATCTTTCTTTTGAGCAGCTCTGTTTCCCACTAGCCATTTATAAATTTTTTCCGGTTGGGATTGTTTTCTTTTTAGAAGAACCTGCAGCTTTTCTTCTTTCGCAATAGGGCAGACGCTTGGTGCAACTGCAAAAAAATAAGAAAGAAAAGAAAAAATTATCTGACAAAGCCCTTGTAGCGGCCTCCTCTGCGGCGGGTCAGGAAGAAGTAAATTGCCACCAGAACCACCGCCAATAGGCAGACACCAAGAATACAAGGCAGCCAGTCAAATCCTTTCACAGGTTCCGTTGTAGCTGTGGACGGCTTTGTGGGTATTGTTGTACCTCTTGCATTCTGAGCAAGCAGATTGGCTTCTTCTGCAAGCGCCAATGCTTCGGCGTATCTGCCTGCATCGTAGGCCGCCAGCGCTTCTGCCAGCTTTAATTCTGCTGCTCCCGTATCCTTGCCTGCTGCCTTGGCAGCTGCGATTTCATCCTCTGCCTCGCTCAGCGCCTTGCATTAGCATTATAGTCAGACCGCACGCTAGGCTCGAATTCCTAGAGCTTTTTTCTCCTGAGCAGAACCCAAATCAAAACCAATGCACATGAAACTAATAATATAGTGTATAATACCCATAAGTTGCCCGCCTCCTTGGTTTCTTGGGTTCCAGTTTCATTTTGCTGAGCTGGGGCGTATGGCGTTTCGTTTTTGAGCTGGCCAGTTATTCCGAAGGGGCTGGAGAATGCTCTCGCTGTGTTAACCCCATCACTAGCCTGCACTGCCAGAATATAGCTGCCTTCAACGAGCCCGGACGAATCCAGTTCGTAAGTCTCAGTTTCCAAGTCCATTACTAGCGGACCCCAGGTGCCATTGCTTTCCTTTAGATATAGCGAAAACGAAAGCGCGTCCGCATCTGCATCCTTCGCGCTCCAGCTAATATTTATCCTGCTTGCCTTTGCAAAAGTTTCACCGCTCTTAGGGGAAACAATGCTCAATTCTGGCGCATGCTCAGAAACGCTTCTCACCGCAAGCACTGCCCCGTTTGCATCCCTTACCTCTATTCTTTTCGTCCCGTTTTTCCATTCAACCCTGTAAACGATTGGCACTTCATCCACAGGTCCGCCGTTCGGGTCAGATTTCCAGAATAGCGGATTGAAACCAGAGATTCCAAGTTCCTTGCCTTGCGCATCCAGAAGAACTATAGTATAATTCCCCTGAGAACCAGGTTCTAAATCTAGTACTGAATTGGGAAGATAGATGAAAGGCTCAAGCTCCACGCTTCCATTCGAATAGGCTATTCCGCGCACAAGAAGCGCTTCCGGGTCATTCTCATCCAAGAAGCGATCGTTTTTCAGCATATTAAGGTAGCCGTCGTCAAGCGTTTGCCCGCTGCAATGTTCAACAGTATTGCCCAGTCTGTTCCAGTAGTAGGGATATTTTCCAAATTCCGGCCAGTTGCTGTCCATGTAATAGTTCATGCTTTCGCTAGTCGCTACCCACTTGTTCGTCCACAGCCCATCTGATGCCGGATGCCTTATCCTTCCGTCCGGCCCAGTGTATATTTCTCCGGTGGTGCATGTCTGGTTTGCTATCCCGTTGCAGCATTCCGAGTCGCAGGTCGCGTGAGAATACAATGCGTTATTCGCAGTCATCTTCTTTTTGCACTCTGTATTTGCCCTGTAAATCGAGCAGCCGCAGCTTCCCACGCAATTTTTCTCCGCGTAATTAGTGCAGAAAATAGTTGTTCCATTATCAGTAGTCACGCAGCGCGGCCCGACATAACCATCCTTCTTATTTTTCTCGTCATCATAGCAGTAATATGTTCTAGTCCCGTCTGGATATTCGCAGTATTTTTCGTCCCAGCCAATTAGGCAGTCAAGCGAATAGATGTCCGGAATTCCAAGAGTCGCATGGGTGAACTCGTGGGAAAGTATAGATTCCGCAGAAGCTACCCCCACGATTACCGCCCCCTGGTATCCCGCGTTGGAAGTTCCTCCGCTTCCGCATGCCATCACAACCGCCACATCATATCCGTGCCCCATATTTCCATGGGCGAAAGATGCGGCCCTGCCTTTGATGTTGTCATCGCCGTCAAGCGTCCAGCCGCAGGTAAGGCTGCTGTTATAGCTGCAAGGCATGACGTTCGTTACCGGCGCCATAGCATAGCTTATCTTTGCGTCTCCTATGGGATAGGCGCCAAGCAGGTATTCCACGCCTCGTTTTGCCATCCCATCCATATAGCTTAATTCCGGAGCGCATCCGTTATCGTCCCGGTACGGTATGAACAGCAGGCTCCAGTTTCTCGTGGATATCACTGCATACTTGGGCGAGAGGTAGATGTTGTTTACCTCGTCTGACTCGGGAATCTCGTTGTCCGGGTCCACATATATCCTGAAACCAGATTCGTTGCCTAGGGGCCTTGGCAGAACGCGCACATCTGGCCACCTATCCCCGGTGCTGCTGGATTCCAGGAAGCCTGCGTAGAAATAACCTGCCGTGGTGTTGGCTCCGAAATCCATGTCTTTCTGCCAGCTTGGAATTAGCGGAAGCAGTATCTCGTATTCCTTTGCATTCGCAGGGATTTTTATCGGCCCCCAAACCTCAGGATAAGTCCAATCAGGCGGCATGTCAACCCTGCCCCAGCCGGCAATCGGTTGTTTCTGCCACTCGCTGTCCGGAAGCGTGAGGCGGATTTTCGTTTCCACCGCGCGGTTGAATGTCGAGTTTATTTTTATTCTGAATGCAGTGTTTTTTCCCTGCACGAGCGGGGCCCCGTACACAACCTGCACAGGCTCTGCCCCAACGATAGTCAGATCGCCTTCAGGAAGGTATGTTTTGCTGAATGCAGCTACGCGCTTGTTCCCTGCTCCGTCGCACACCTCTACGGAAAGCGATAAGTTTATTGATTTTGGTTCGAACGGTGCGTTGCTCACATGCGTTTCGTTTATATCGCATGGCGAGCCTTCGCATCCACCGTAAATGGAGAAAAATGTCTCGCGCCTAGGTTCCGGGTATCCAAGCATCTGCAAAGGGCCCTGCTCATCCGAGACAAACCCAGTTGCAGTAAGGTTGCCTTTCACACGCACCTTTCCTATTCCGTTCGGGTCCGAAGCAGTTATCTTTACGTATCTTCCCAATCCGCCGATTGCGATTCCAAGCCTGAGCGCGTTCATATTTTCAGGCACGCTGATTTCTGTAACAGCAGGTGGGGTGCGGTCTTCAGGCGAAAAAGTGAAATCATAGGCTTGGGCTCCAGAAGAGTCGGGCTGGATTATATTGCTGGTTTTCGCAATCCACCTTCCCCTCCATGCGCATTCATCTCCGAAAGGCTGGTAATTAGGCATTAGGAGATAGGTGCCGTTGCATGCAACCGAAGCCCTGTATTCCAGCGGGCCAGGCATTCCAGGCTGCTCCTCTCCGCTCCATACCCTGGTTGCATTCACGTACTTTACCTCGCCCCCATTCTTGCATGAGATGAAAGGTCCGAAGCATAGGAATGGCGGCGTAGTTGCGCATGTGCGCGGAATTATTTCAGCTTCACAGAGTGTAATGCGGACTGTTTTGGAATAATATGAGAAATTATACAATGTTCCGGATACCAGGCATCTCGGATTGGCCATCACAGGCCCCTGGGATAATATCGGGCTTACGTTTATTGTGTTTTGGGCGCTCCCTTTGTTTCCCATAGTATCGTAAGCATCTGCACTATAGGTGAGCATGCCTGGCGGGTAGGGCTCTGATTCGTAGGTGCATTTCCAATACCTGCTTCCCTGCGCCTCAACTAAATCAGGAGGCGAGCAGTTCTTCACTTCCCTGCCGCTTATTGCTAATATGATGGAGCTGACATTCCCGTTGTCGGTGGCTAGCGCGATGATGGTGATATTTGACATTTGGCTCACAGTTAGGGGGGCGTGGAAAACGCTCACGCTTGGCGGAATGTTATCTGCTTCGCAGGCGTCCCCGATTCTGTCATGGTCAGTGTCGCTCTGGTTCGCGTTAGCTTGCGATGGGCAGTTGTCGCACAAATCACCAACCCCGTCCCGGTCCACATCCTTCTGGTTCGCATTGGCCCTCAGCGGGCAGTTATCGCTGTCATCTGCAATCCCATCCAAATCAGAATCGAGTTTGGTCGCGCAGGCAACACCATCATCGGCGCACCCGTTTTCGCACTCATACTCTGTGTACGCACAGTTGTTGTCCTGCCCTACGTACGCATCGTAGTACCGCACCCCGTTTTCGCAGTAAACCGGGCATACGTTTAACTCGCATCCGTTCCAATAACCAGGCCCCTTTATGCGCAGAGTAACATTTCTGCCCAGCACAGGCGAATAGCTTGTTTTCCACAGTTCGTAAGAAGGCCACAAATCCAGGAGCCCGTCTTTTTGCACAGTAACAGTTTCGTGATAATAAACTTTTGCCCCCGAGCTTAGCGACATATTCTTCCAGGTTTTTCCAGCCTGTTTCTGCTCACCGTCCTTGTCCTCAGTTACGGTGAAAATTCCGTTATCAGTGAAGTTTATAGGCTGTGTTCCGGTATTTTCCAGGGTGAATTCCACAGTTAATGCGCTTCCGACTTTGAGTTCAGAAGGACCTGCTACGGAAAAATCTGTCAGTTGAAGCAAATCTGAAGAAGTGTCTGGCCCATCATAATTGCATAAGATGCCGGCATGCAAACTGGCTGCTAAAAGGAGAAACATGCATAGCAAGCGCGCATATCCCATAGATACCCACCCGCATTTATATCAAAGAGTAGGTGTTTAAGTCTTTCCCCGACCTACGCATTTTCAGGCATCGAAAAATCAATCATAGGATTGAAATTTCAATCAATTAGGAATAAAGTTTGCACTATCAATGCACACTTTTGTTCATTAATAATGAACACTTTACTTATGCCACTCATAAATTGTTTATACCTATGGGCAAACAGCAAAATCTGATGTTATTATACTATTTCAGACCGCACGTCATGGCCTGAAGCAGTTTTGTGTTCCGAGTCCGACAGAACAAGGTTCTGTGGACCAGCGAACGTTGCGACGTTCGCCCGGTCCCGCGTTTTGACGACTGAAGTTTCGGGTTCCCGATTGTCCTTCGGACAATGGGCGCAGAGAACTTCGTTCTCTCGCGTTGAGGTGCTCTGTTCTGCCTTCCAAAACTGCTGCTTTTTGACAGCCATTCAAAACACCTCCGATTTTTTAGCTTAAGAGCCATTTCCATAAAGGAATAAAGGTAATGCCATCTTTCTTTCTCTCGATATTCTTAGTTAATATTAGTAATTCCCTGGTTTTTTTGAATTTGGTTTTGAAATCAAGTAACGGCGAGACTTCTCTCTCATCAATCTTATCGCCGTATGAGACGTTGACGGCGGTTAATGACTGGTCGGTATTTTTTATTACAAAATCCACTTCTCCGTTGCCTTTCCAATAGTAAATGTCTGCGGCCCGCCGTTGAAGTTCAATAAATACGAGATTCTCGGCCAGTTTCCCCTCGTCCTTGGAAAATCTAAAACTAACGGCATTCCTTAAGCCGTTGTCTATGCAATATATTTTTGCTGGTCTTGTTTTTTGTTCTTTCATAGAATAGGAGAAATGATCTAGTGTGAAGAACAAAAATGCTTCCTTGTAGTAGGAGGTATAATCGACGATGGATTTATAGGACAGGCCAAGGGAGTTCCTTATGCCCCTGAGCGAAATTATGTGCGTGAAGTTGGTTATCAGATAGAGGGCCAGGTCCTTTGCTTTTTGGCTATTAAGGTTATGGCGGTCGATTATATCCTTGTAGAGAATATCGTCAAAATATTGGGCAAGAAGCTTGGTCCTGAAATCTTTATCCTTGAAGAACACATTCGGAAAACCTCCGACGCCCAGATATTCTGCAAATGCCTTTATTATAACATATTTTTCGCTATCAAGAATCAGGCCTTTCTTTATATTTTGCCGGTTGATCTCCACACCTTTAAAATCGAGGAACTCCCTGAAGCTAAGCGGAAAAACTTCAAACGTAAGGTTCCGGCCGGTTAGGAGAGTGGAATACTCTTTCTTGAGCAGGTGGGAGTTAGAACCGGAAATTACGAATTTACATTTTGCTTTTCGGTCGTACTTGGTGCGCAGCCAGGTTTCCCAACCATCCTTCTTATGTATCTCATCAAGAAAGACATAGGCCTCGCCTTCAGGATTCATATTCTGCCGGTATGCATCGTAGAGGTCGTCCAGCGTGTCCTTAACCAACTTGTTGTCTTCCAAGTTCACAAAGAGTATCTGCTCGGGCGGAATGCCTTTATTCAGAAGCGAGTCAACCATTTGGTACATAATTGTACTCTTTCCAGAGCGCCTCACGCCGGTTATAATCGTAATTTCCGGCACATCTATCGATTTAAGCAGCAATCCATATTCCGTCCTTGGCCGGCCCTTTAATTCGTCTGAAACTTTTTTATGAGTCCACCAGGGATTTGCCTCAGCAAGCTTATTCAGTTCCATGTTATCACGTTACATTATAGTGTAACATATTATTTATAAATGTTACGTTCTAGTGTAACAATTTGAGGCTAGATATGGAGCCTTTTAAATGTTGCCATAATTGAAAGTCTGATTTCAATAATTACGTAAAAATTGAAAGCGACCTTTCAAAACCCGCAACCTTCTCCGTCGAAACCGAAGACACAAGACTGGAAACTTTAAAATTGTCAGACCGCACGCTAGGATAAAATTCGAGTGAACTTCGTTCACTGCTGGCAATCATAGACTGCCATCGTCTGCCTGAACGACGCTTGTTCAAACATTAAATTTGCAATACCCTACCCAACTGCATGACTCTTCTTTATAAAACTTCCTACAGAGATTATACCAGACATTTTGATACCTTGGTAGCCCCCTATTTTGGAGGGCCTTGCGCTGCTTTGCGGCGCGCCGGCTGCTGACGGTATTTCTCGGTTAAAAATTTGATTGGTTTGGTATTCAATAAGGTGTTAAAATGGAAATAAAAACAATCGGCATTTTTCTCTTAATCGTATTACTCGTTGCCGCGGCATTTGTCGCTTTGCAGCTGCCAACACAGCACGAATTCTCCACAAGAATTCCTACGGCCTACGTCGTCACTACAGGAATCGGCGAATCTGACGAAGGCATACCTCCTGACCCATACGAAACTTTCTCTTATGATTTGGCACTACAGAATGCAAGCATAGAAGATTTTAATGTCGCATATTATACTTCCGTGCTTCCCCCCGAATCTTATGAGGTTCCTTTGGAAAAAGCCAAGGGGTATTTTCATCACGGCGCTGTTCTAGAGTCGATAATGGCGAAGGCCGGTGGAGTTAAAGGCGATACAGTAGTAGCCGGCGTAGGTAGAGTCTGGGCAGTAGATCAAAATGGAAAATATGTCGGCGGGTTTGCCGCTGAATACCAATATGTCTATCCCCAACAAAAAGTAAGCGCCGAAACTGCAAAAGAGGATGCAACGCGGCAGCTAACAAGATCCATGAATCACGAATTGAAAATACGCAATCTTAAGCAAACTGGTGAAATGAAATTTGATATCGCATCCATATATATCGAGAAAAATTACGGCATGGCCCTTGCCCAGATAGGGTTTTTGGATTATATTTACCCTAAAAAAATATTTCCTTAAGCACGATACTTAACTGCCGGGTCTGATACTGCTGATATTTGACACCTGCAGATTCACACTCAAAACCCGCTACTTTCTCCGTCGAAACCGAAGACACAAGACTGGAAACTTTGAAATTGTCAGACCGCACGTCATGGCCTGAAGCAGTTGTGTGTCCTGTGTCCCGTGTTTTGTCGACGCTTGTTTTGGGTTTTGAGGTGCTCTGTTTTGCCTTCCAAAATTGCTGCTTTTTGACAGACATTTCAAACACCACAAACTTTGGTTTTTTCACTCAATATGTAGTACGCCCC
>JAZDDV010000068.1:0-7298 GCA_043809425.1 Microcaldota archaeon
GACGTATCTCTGCACCATGGATGCATGATATGGCATGAGTTTTTCAATCGACCGGTTCGCAAAAAACAGGGCTACTTTTTGCTCTGCATTTTCATTATAACCCTGCGAGCCGGGAACAAATATTTTCGGGAAAAATGTCTTGGCCCAGTGTAGGTGGCTAGTCTCATCTTCCTTGACTGCGCCGCCGTTCTTGGAGTTGTGAAGCAGCTGTGCTTCTGCAATGGAAAGCAGGGTGTAGGTTAGCACCATCTTGTCTCCCTTGAGTTTGCCAACATTTTCAACAGTAAGATAGGCATTTATTTTTTCCAGACCGGGCACGCCCTTAACAAGCTTTATTGCTTCGCCAAGCTCTTTCTTAGGATCAAGCGCTTTCTTAGCTTCACCATTAAGGAGGCGAACTCGGAACGCTTCTATCTCTGCTGCCTTTTCGATGGAAGATTTCTGTGTCGGATTCATACGCTTCTGCGCATCATTGTAAGCGTCTGTTGACAGATACTCGTTCTGTATTATGTATTTTGACTCGAAATCATATTGTTCAAGAGCCGCGAGGCGAACCCCCCTGCCACTAAGCGGATTAATCTTTAGCCAGGATGCTAAAAGAGCCTTGGCAGGCTCACCAGCAACATTTTCTTGTTTTGCGTAGAAATCGAAACCTGCTATTTGCAGGTTTGTAATCGTATCCATGTTGTCCTTAATGATTTTGATTGCATTCGCAATGCCCTTTTTAGTGCCCAGGTCCAGCGCCTCCAGGAAAGCCTCTTTTTCAGTCGGAGACAGCACCATATTGGCAATAGCCTTTAGCGAAGGAACCAGTTCTTTTTCCAAATCAGCTTTTTGACTGGCCTTATACTTGCTTGGGTTCTTGAAAAAATCCGTATAGGCTACTACTGCATGCAATGCTTTTGCATCATTAAGCAGCTTATCTTTCAACGCACCGGTTATTTCTTCATCCTGATTTATCCAGGGCATTAACTTCCTGAGCTTTGCCAGGGATTTTTCTGCATCGGCATCTTTTTTCTTTGCCAGCTGGGTTAGATAATTCTGGTAGAGGATAGGCACTGTTTCGATGATGCCTTTTTTTGGTTTAAGCGAAGTATAACGTATGTCCAGTTCATCTACCTGGCTGATACCCTTGCGGCTTACGGACGCATTTCTCGTAACATCTTGCAAGACCAGAAGGTAGTTGTTAATGATCTTCTCGGAAAACGTGAATGGTAAAAGGATATTGGCGGTTTGAAGGGTTATTTGTTCTTTCACAACTGGTTCGGCTTTCTTGGCAGTAGTAACAATAGGTGCTGCTGGTTCAGCAGGTTTCGGAGCTACTACCGGCTTCGCTGGCTCAGCCTCCTTTGGCTTTGCTGCCTCAGGCTCTTTTGGCTTCGCTTCCTCCGGCGGCTTTACAACATTCTTCACCGGTATAGACACTATGGGCTGGGGAGGTGCCTGTACGACTGCGACAGGCTGCCTTGCAATAGCACTGTCAATTGCAGACTGGCGCGACCGCTCGCTGTAAATATCGGCAAGCCAGTCAAGCGCTTCGCCGTTGAACTTGCCGTTTTTAAGCGCGAATGTCTTTTTATCAGGACTAATAAGTTGAGTTTCGCTTGCGGTGAAACCGGCTGCCTTCAGCTTTGGCATGATCTCTTTGGCGACGACCTTGACAGTTGTCTTAAACGGAATGCCGTCTTCTAGGGATTTTGCGTATTTTGGTGCAGAAAGGAACTCGATAAGCGTGGAAAGCTCATTCTGCTGCCTCTCAAACGCGTCTGTCTGAGCAAAAGCACTTCTTCCTATTCCGGTAGCAACTTGTCCGTACGAACTCATATAAACACCTGTGATAAGCGTGATAGCGACGACACTTCTGCCGATTTTGGCCAGCAGTGGGTGTCGTACCGAGAAAGCCCTCGTCTTATAATTAGGGTAACTTATATTATTTAAACCTTCCGAATTTTGGGGGAAACTATTGTGATCTTTATTGACGTATTTTATCTTTGCAATCATTGTTTTCCAACCCCAGTTCTCAATGCGCTGTTTAAGTATAATTATGCGTCAATGTCTTTATAAATGTGTCGAATAAGCAGATAAAGTGTAAGTAACTCAAAAAATAGCTAAAAAAACAGGATAAAGAGAAAGAAAACTAGAACTTCGCTATTGCGTAGTTCTTTTCTATGACCAATGCCTTCTCGCCAGAGAAGAACTTGTTCAGCACCGTATTAAACAGCACAAAGGCAGCGGCAATGCCAACTGCAAATACGAACCGTTCAATGGCAACAACAGGTATCAGTGCAATCCACAGCTGCGGCACTGTCTGAATGCTGTAGAGGAAAGCCACTGAACCGACTGCATGCGCCATGAATGATGCGCCAAGCGAACGGAGCAGCAGGTTATCTGGTGCGAAGAACGCAACAACAGGTATAAGCCAGTAAAGCGAGTAGTACCAGGCCTGGCCGCCCACCGGATTAAGTATGAACAGCGCCATGCAGATCAAAGGCACTGCAAGCAATGCGATGTTTTTCTTGTAGCTTGCAAAATACCAGGCTGCGAATACCATGGTGAAAACGCGCGCCATGTCAAAAAGCGTCCAGGCGCTGCCAGAAGATAGCATAGCTGCGCTTCTTGCGATTATTATCACTGCAGCGCCGAAAACCGGGCCGAGGAATGCTGCGGGCAACGGGCCGAGGAATTCATAGAGCGTGAAATACTTGCCCGGAGCGCCCCACATCGCAGACAGCTGGACCTGCGTAGCAAGGAAAACCAGAGCCACAAATAGCAGTACGAATGCAAGTTTTTTCATCATTTGAAAACCCCCGAAAAATAAATAATAAAGAAAAAGAAGGAAAAATATTTAAATTAGTTGCGCGGGCCGCTCGGACCAAGTCCGGAGCGGGAAGACGACTTTCTCCTCTTGAGCGAGACTTCCTTGTCAACGAGTTCGTGCAGCACCTTGCCGTGGATAAACCTGCGGCCGCCGATTTTCTCGTGCGGAATCCTGCCCCGATCAAGTCTGCGCTCGAAAGCGTTGCGCTTTATTCCGATGCCGCCCCTGTGCAGCTCGTTCAACGCCTGCGTGACTGAGTAGTAGTTCTTGCTCACGTGGGTGAGTGCATCAACGACATTGTATGGAATGAGCCGCCTTGTGCCAAGCTTAACAGACGGAACAGAGCCCTTTTCCACACGGCCGATGAATGCCCTGAAGTTGATTTTCGGGTTTGCCTTCTTGTACTCCTGGTAGGCTTCCTTCACGGTGTAGAACTCATCGCGCGTGTCCATGATGTCATTCAACACTGCCTGGTGGATGTACCTTTTGCGGCCGACTTTGATGAACGGTACTGTGCCGCGTTCAATTCTTCCGCCAAATGCCCTGAACGAAAGAACAAGGCCCTTGCCGCGTATATAATCGTAAGCATCCTTTACGGAAAAAAGTTTATGTGAATCGCGCAAAACAACCTCGTCAGCTTTCTGCTTGTAGAGGTCCTGGGCAGCTCTAAAAACCGTCGCCAGCGAGGAGGAAAGACCTTTCTCAACTTCGTCTCTCTCTTTCCTTATTTCACCAAGGTCGAGATTCTTGAACTTATCTACGATGTCATCTTCAATTTCCGTCTCAATAACAATCCTTTTTCCACGGGGCATTTCAAATCACCTTCATTAATATTATGTTATTTTATGCACTCTTATGATACTCTTATGCACCATATTATTTTTAAACCTTCTGTTTGAACCTCACTTCTTATTTTGGTTTTCTCTGATAAATTTCACAATATAAAAGACAATGATTATAAATATTACCCCAAAAACCACATATAACCAGGGAAATTCCTGGGACTTATCCGTATTTTGCTGTTGATTCCCACTATTGTTCCCACTGTTATTCGCCGTATTGTTCTGCAGGCCGCCTGCCTGGATGACGAAACGACCTTGCTGCTCCACGCTGTTGCCGTCGTAATCCCTGGCGATGATGGAGAACTCAACAATGCGGCCGTCTTCTATTTCAGGAAAATCAACGCCGTATTTGTTCGGGCCGACTGCGAATGCTCCGACGCTCTGCCATTCTTCAGACGGCAAAACGCGGTATTTCAGACGTATGGAAGATGGGTCAAGGCGCGATGCCTGTTCGCCGTCGTCGCGGATGTCCAGCAAAAGCCGGACGCGGTTGCCCACCAGCTGCTGCTGAATGTCTTTAACCACGGGCGCATGAATATCAAAATAAATTGTTTCCATGCTGTTATCGTATTTTGGTTTTATTTTCACTGTTTTCTGCAGGCCGCCATAGCTGATGTTAAGCGACGCTTCTGTACTGTATACGGTGAAATTAACAGTGCCTTCTGGCGCAGCATAGCTTTCGTTCAGGTAGATGACTGTAGCTGGCAGCAGCACTCCGTTATCATCCTTGATATTTAGAGTAATATAGTATACGGGAATAACTATTTCCCGCACCGTATCTCCTTCAACGTCGATAAAACCAGATTCCTTTCCTCCGCGGTAGGATGCAAAATAATCCATGGTCCAGTTCTGTGAGAAGAATAATTGACTGCCAGCTGCATCGGTCTTCTTGGTTTCATTAAGGAAAAAAACTGTTGCATTGGGCAGCGGCCTGCCCTTTTGGTCATGCACAAGGAATGTTACGCGGTATACGGGCAGCCGCACGTCAACCGGTTCATTATGCTGGTTTACGATAATTGTTTCGCGCGTGTAAGTAGAGCCGTAGGATGCCAAAATAACTATATTACAATCTATCTTACGTGAGGTGGTTCCCTGATTGGAAATTACCATGGGCAGCAGCCCATTGTCATCTGTCTTCTTTACCGCCGTGGTAAAATATTGTTCTCCAAAAGATGTGCCCCGGTCAAATGTGACCTGCACGTTTGCGCCGGACACCGGCCGCACAAGCGCATCCAATACGCGGATGTTGAATTCTTCCTGATAGCCGATGCAAGTCACGGCGGAGATCATGCTGGCAAAAAGCAGGAGAAACAATAGTAATATGTGGTAGCGCATAGTAGTCTTATTTCTCTTGTGGTTTTTTAAATATTTGTGATGAAAATTGCGTTTGGTGCTTTTATGAAAAAACTATTTGTAGTACTGATAATATCTTTGATTCTTATGGCTGGCTGCACGCAAACAGGCAACCAGGTGCAGCAGGCAGTCAATAAAACCGTTACCACTGCGGCGGGCGCAGTGCAAAATACGGAACCACCGTGCGAAACTGCCTATCAGTTCGGCACATTGGCAGACGGCACTCTAGGCAAACAAACTTCATTCACGGTCACGGCAACCTGCGCCGCAGGCAAGACGATTGCGCTTTATATCGACGATGAAAGCGTGGCAACGCAGCCGCTTGCAACTAACGCAACTACGGCATTGAATTTCAAGCTGGCTCCGAAAATAGAGGGCACGCGCAAAGTTGAAGTGAAAGCAGACGGCGTTGTGATAAACACTGCGCAGTGGACTGTTGCCTCATTAGGCAGCCAGGACACGAGCGGCTCAAGGAATGACCCAGTTTCCGTAAAGGAATGGGTTGCAACTTCCTACACCGTTGAAGTTCCGGTAACTGTAAAAAGCGTCGGCGTTTTCATGCGCAGGCTGTACACGGAAACGCTGCAGAACTCCTATGTTATAGTTGAGCTGCGCTCGGACAACGGCGGAAAACCAAGCGATGGCGTATTGAAAGCTGCCACCATGCCAATAACCAAACCGACTCTAAGCGAGAATTGGCTATGGTTCAACTTCGCCGATGGTGCGACTCTGCAGCCAGGCAAATACTGGGTGGTGTTCCGCGTCAACCAGGAAACCGACGGCCTGGTCAGCGACGTGGTGAATGTGCACTACACGGCAAAGGATACGACCACGCCTGGTAACGATTATACGCGCAGCATGCTGCTGGTGTGGGATAAGAATGGCAAGGCGTTCGGGCAGACCGAATGGAAAACTTTGCCCTATGACCGCACCTACGCAGTGGTGCTGAGCGGTGCATCGCACTGATTTTTATTTTTTATTTTATTTAGGGCCCGTAGCTCAGCTAGACACGGAGTTCTCTTGAACTCCTGGTCCTGAAATGGATAGAGCGACACTCTCCTAATTTTCCCGCCGATTGCGGGGAGAAAGGTGAAGGCCGTGAGTTCAAATCTCACCGGGCCCGTTTCTTCTTTTAGGTTCTGTGTTTCGGGTTTTGAGTTTTGGGATTTTACGTCTGAGAATCTGCAGAGCACTAGGCCAATTCAGAACGCTGACTTGGCTATGTTCGGATTCCAAAGTGTTCGGGCCTTGCAAAAACCGAACATGAAACCGACAAGAAAAGAAGCAAAGCAGCTGTGGCCTGAAGCTAGGAAACTGCTTGAGTTCTTAGGCAGCTATTTGCCAAAGCCAAGACTAACAACTGCAATAACTGTTTTGTCAAATGCAAGAAAACGCAGGTTTTTGCGTCGAAGACAACCGAAATACGGCAGCATGAACAAAGGCTTCACAGATGAGGAGCTTGTTAAGTTCATGAATGCAGTAGAAGATTCAAGAGCTGTGCTTCTGTTCACTTATCAGGCAGTTCTTGGTCTGAGAATTGGTGAAGTTGTAAGACTTCACATCAAAGACATCAATCTCAAGACAAAAGAACTGAGGATAGGAAATGAAAAGTGTGATAGGACAGACTATCTTCCAATTCCTCCGCAGCTTTTCGACCAGACACTGAACTTTATAACCCAAAACGAGCATGAAATCGCTACCCACAAGGGCTATCTTTTCTGGGCTGATTACTACCCAGAACGCAACAGCTGTCCGCACATATCAAACGACTATGCAAGAAACATCTTTAGGCAAGTTATTGAAAAAACAAAACTCGATGAGACATATGGAATAGCTGAAGGCAAGACTGCATGTCTTTTGCATCGGCTGACAACTCACAGCCTAAGGCATTATGCAATTACCAGGTTTGCCAACAAGAATAATGGCAATGTGCTGATGACAAGCAAATTTGCAAGGCATCATAACATTCAAACGACCATGACATATATCCACACCAGCAAGGAGGAACTTTACAAGAGTATCCTAGCCGCCCAGGATGATGGGATTCTTTCCAAGGTGAGAAGACTGCAAGAAGAGACATAGCAGAGACCAAAGTTAGTGTATTTATTGGTATTCTGAGTAATTGAGCTATGAGACCACTAGCAAAAATAAACCTTCATGAATGCGAATATCACCTTAGTAATATGCAAAAAGCCCAGAACGTAGAAGAATTAGAAATTAATTTTGCAGCTTTTGTCATTTCGGCGAGAACAGTTACATGGGTACTAAAAAAAGAATTCGGTGAA
>JAZDDV010000069.1:0-3031 GCA_043809425.1 Microcaldota archaeon
GGAGCGTCTGCCACGAACGTTTCGGCTTCGCCGCCTTCAAAGAACAGATGAACGTATTTCGGATGCTTGAAGCTACTTGTTACGCGCTTGCCAAGCAGCTCAGGCCCCATGCCTTCTGCCGAAACGCCTGTAAAGTAAACTTCCATTGTATCAAGCATCTCTTTCAGCTTATCCGGGCCAGCTTGCCACAACGGAACATAGCTTGGTATGCCTAATTTAGCAGCCATCGCGTCTACGCGCGTCTTCTGGTAGTTGCTTGCCACTGCGCCTGTTGCTATCGCCTCTGCTTTCAGCTCGCGCAGCTTCTTTTCCAGCAGATCTGACCAGTTCTGCTCTGTGACTGCTATTGAATGAAATTTCAGGCCTAAAGCTTCTGCCTGCAATTTCGTCCACTGCACATTTTGATGATGGAACATCATTGAGTAAGGCTCAGGCTGGACATTGAGCAGCACCACCTCATGGCCTTGCTGCATTGCCCATTGCACAGCATAGGCGCTGTCCTTGCCACCTGAGAATAGGCAGATAACGCGCATGTTTTTATTTTTGCACTGAAAGCTTAAAATATGATTCGCGTTGTCATTTTTGATTTAGACGGTACGCTCTACCGCGGCGAGCAGCCAATAGAAGGCGCAGGTGCGGCAGTTGCTTCTTTACGCGCAGCAGGCTTTCGCGTGCTTTTTCTTTCCAATGCAGGAACAAACAGTAGGCGGGAAATGGCGGAAAAACTGCAGCGCTTAGGAGTAAAGGCAGCTGCAGAGGAGATTTACAGCAGCGCCTATGGCGCAGCCCGCTATGTGCTGGAAAAATACGGCAACGGAGCGACTTACTATGCAGTAGCAGAAAAAAGTATGCATGACGAGCTGCAGTCGCTAGGGCTTGTGCACAGCGAGCAACAGCCCAAGGCAGTCATCATCAGCCTTGACCGGCATGTAACTTATGACAAACTGGCAAAAGCATACCTGCTCGTTCGCGCAGGCGCTGAATTCATCGCTACGAATAAAGACCCGGAATATCCTGTTGAAAACGGCTTTTTGCCAGGAGCAGGTTCAGTTGTTGCGGCAGTTGAGACGCCGCTTGGCTTCCCGCCAGTACTCATAGGCAAGCCTTCCACAATGCTTATTGACTGGATGCTTAAGGACTGTAATATAAAGAAAAGCGAAGTGCTGATTGTCGGCGATGCGCTGCAGACTGACATTGCAGTGGCAAAGAAAGCAAAAATCAAATCAGCACTGGTGCTTACCGGCATAGCTACAAAAAAAGATTTGGAAAAAGAAAGAAAACTTAAGCCGGACATGGTACTGGCTTCGGTCAAGCAGCTACCGGCAATGCTTGGCATTACTCCATGATGTTCTTCAGCGTATTGTTGTCTACGTCAAAGGAAAGCGCTTCATCCAGGTTCGGAATGGCGCTTGCCACTGATTCGGAGCTGACAACGGCGGGGGCAGGAGGTGCCACGGGCGTTTTTTCCACAACTGCAAAATCTATCTGAAGCAGCAGCCCGCAGGTCGGGCACTTACCGACGGCAGTCATCTGCTGCACATCAAGATTGCCGCTGAAAATAAAGCTGACTTCGTTGCCGCAGCCGGAGCATCTTACATTTCTTTTGAGTTCCATAGGATCGCCGACTTACCATCTCGCAGGTGGAATATAAATATTTCCATTGGCACTATTTAATAAATCCTTATATTTAATGATTCATTAAATAGTAGGGGATTACCATGGTGGAAAAAATAAGATGCGCCGTTGTCGGCGTTGGAAACTGTTTTGCAGGCTTGGTGCAGGGCATAGAATACTATAGGCAGCACCCTGAGATGAAAGTAACCGGCGTAATGCATGAAAAAATCGGCGGATATACTGTACAGGACATAGAATTCGTCTGCGGTTTTGACGTTGCTGAAAATAAGGTTGGCAAACCACTCGCCAAGGCAGTATATGAAGCGCCGAATAAGGTAAATTGGGTTAAGTTGGTATCCTGTTGCTCAGGGATTGTAAAAGAAAGTCCGATATTGGATGGTATTGGAATCTATGTGGAAAACATGATAAAACCAATAAAACAAACGAAAACCGTGGAGCAACTAAAAAAAGAAGCAATAGACGAAATAAAGAAAACCAAGACGCGCATAATTCTGAACCACCTGCCAGTCGGCTCGCAGAAGGCAACGGAATTCTGGGCTGAAGTGGCCCTGGAAACAAACTGCGGATTCATAAATGCAATGCCAGTATTTATAGCAAGTACCGAGGCATGGGCGGCTAAGTTTAAACAAAAAAATCTCCCAATTATAGGCGATGATTATAAGGGAATGGTTGGGGCAACCATCGTACATAGAACACTGGCGAACTTATGCGACCAGAGAGGGACCATAATAGATAAGACATACCAGATAAACGTTGGCGGAAACACTGACTTCCTTAACATGAAAGAGCAGGATAGACTGCAGAGCAAGAGGATTTCAAAAACCGAAGCAGTGCAATCCCAGCTGACAAAGCGGCTGGCCGACGATCAGATCTATGTCGGCCCGTCAGACTTCATCCCGTTCCTAGGCAATACCAAGATTATGTTCATGCGCATAGAAGGCCGCATGTGGGCAAATATCCCCTACAATATGGAAGTGCGCCTGGAAGTTGATGACAAGGCAAATTCAAGCGGGGTATCAGCTGATGCCATAAGATACGTACAATTCGCATTGGACAACAAAATTGGCGGACCGCTTATTGGGCCTAGCGCATGGCTAATGAAACACCCACCGCAGCAATTTACTGACGCAGAAGCCAGGGAATTGGCGAATAAATTTACTCAGCAAAAACCATCGTCATAGATTTTAATGACATCGCGGTAATGTTCAGGAATTCTTTCAAAATACTCCTTTTTATGGAGGATTTTAATTGCTGCAACAGCCATCTGCAGAGGTATCTTACCTTCGCCTCTTCGAATGTGTTCGAACTGCCTGGCAGTAAAGGGAGTTCTAGAAAACTTATTTATCCTTAATACGACTTCCCGGTCAGAACCGATTTTCTCTTTTAATTCGTTAAG
>JAZDDV010000070.1:0-54029 GCA_043809425.1 Microcaldota archaeon
AATTCGCCATGCGGGTCAATGATGATTATGCGAACGTTATCTTTGTACTTGGCTTCTATTGCCTTGAGCATCACGTAGAGCGCCTTGCTCTTGCCAGAACCTGACGTACCGGCGATTATTGTGTGCTGGAATGGGTCGAAATTATCCACGCCCAGCGTTATGCCGGTTTCCTCAAAAATCGGGTACTGTGATGTCATGGACATCTTTTTCGGTATGGGCTCCAGCACCTCGATGTAGATTGAAGAGCTCTTCTCCAGGTCTATCTTGAAGAACTTCTGCGGGTTAGTGATGGTGACGATGCCTTTCCTTCCCTTCTCGTCTGTTGCTGAGCCAGTGACTACGTAGCCGCCAAGGAATTTGGTCACGTTGAGTACAAGCTCTTCTATGCTGCCCTTCAGCATGAAATCAAGAAGGTCATAGCGCGAACCGTCTATCATGAAAAGGCGCGGTACTGGGAAAAACGAGCCCTTCCGCGGTTCCAGATCGCTGACTTCTGAAAGTCTGAACGGGAAGACCAATGCCGTCAGGTTTCGCAGATGCGGTTTCTCCTTCATGTAGAACTTAATCGTGTTGTTCTGCCGCCTTACGATCATCTGTATGGCATTTAACGCCAGCATATCGGAAAAGTCGAGAAAGCCGAAAAGCGGAAGCTTGGCTTTCACTACCGTATTGAAGAAGTTCTGGATCTCTGTCTCTCCTACTTTTTCTAAGTAGAGATTTGCTTCCCGGACTTTCATCTCGTTACACCGTCATTACAAACAATTCAGTTATGCCTGAAAGAGTTTAAAAATACTGTAGCCGGCGCCACAGTCGGCAGTTTCCCGCTGCTGGAACTGATACAAAAGGAAACAGGAAACATATTCGAGGACGAGAAGAAGCAACTCGGCCTGTCTGATTTTGTATAAAAACAACTAACAAAAGCTATTTAAACCAATTTATACACAGTAGACTAGGGAACGGGTATGAGAAATTACATAATCCTGCTAGTTTTAGTGTGTTTTATACATGTTTTGACTTCGGCTTCTGTGCCAGCTGCCTTTGCGGTGAAGGATCCGTGGGATGACAGAGCCTGGCTTAACGGCTGGTACACTGCTGCGGTCTGTATTGGGCAGCAGACAAACGCAAGCAGCTATACGCCTTCCAACGCGCCAAAAATGCCTCTAGGCACGTGGGTTAAGGCAACAGGCGATCTGAACAATTACATCTCGTATGGTACAGAAGGCGTCAGCTACAACGAACCGTATGTTTACGCGTACAGTTGCAACTGTGACGCGCATGGTTGCAGTATCTGCTACGAATGCCGCTACAATGAAAAGTACACGACTATCGCAGGCATGGGTTATACAACAGGCGCCTGGGACTTGGAGAAGTACCAAACCACGCTGAAGAGTTTCGCGCTTAACAATGTAAACTACGCCTTCATTGGCGATAATAAGGGAGTGAAAAGCGCATTGGAAAACGCCCGCTCGCGCTATGCAGCTGCGCAAACTGCCTATGAAAACTGCAAAGGCTCAGACAGCTACGAGCCAACGCAACAGCTTGCCGCAACCTATGGCGACAGCCACACAAAAAGATATTTTGAATTCAGTCAGGTGCTAGCGTTTTTACATCCGAAAATGCTGAAAGTGGCAGGCGCGCCATGCAGCGTAAGCGTGCCAGCGGCTCCAAACGGACCGGCATGCAAGAGTTATCCGCTACGATGGAAAGAAACTTCTCGCGGCGCGTTGGATGCGCTTGGAAAAAGTTTCATGACAGCAGATGCGCGCGTTCAGGAACTAAAAACTGAGTTTAACAGACTTGATTTTGCCGGCATTTGTGCTGGAGATTACCGGGAAACGCCAAAAGCAACTTGCGATGAAGCAAAATCTGCGGTGGCAACGATAACTTCCGGAAGAAAAGAAGCAACCTACGGACAGCTCACCACGGCAACCGAAAGAAAAACCGAGATGCAGAAGAAAGCCTATTGTTTTCCGCCTGATTTTAGCGATTATTCAGCAACAATGGAACTGCTTTGGAAGGACAATAGCGGCTTCATACCTCTTGTGCTTGCTCTGAAGCAGAGAAGCACTTCTGCATTTTCCGAAGCCAACGCAATCTACACCAACCGCTCTAAGCAGGCAAACGAAAGATCTGCTGCACTGGCAAAAAAGAAAATTGAGTTGGATGGCAGTAAACTGAACCTAATCAAAGAAGCAGTGATAACAAATGGTTTCGATGAAAAGAGAATAGGAACAATCGCTGAAAGAGTTGCACGTTTTAGTACAACGAAGGTGCAGGCAGATACGCAGATGAAAGATGCAGGCAGGGCCTATGCAAAAAAGCAGAAAAACTACCTGCGCGATGCGACTGTCAAGGCAAATGCTGCTTTGGCGCTCTACAGTGGAATGGAAAACGAAGCAGACCTAATTTTATCAGACGCAAGTATGATTACGGAAACAAAGCGGCAGGCTGCAGAAGTACTGACGCAGCAGGCAGGAGCGCTTTATCAACGGGGGAAAAATGAAAAGGTAGGCTCCTACTACAAGCAAGCCCAAGCCCAGCTGACAAAAGCTGCAGCTGCAAAAACAATTGGAGAAAAATACACCTACTACGCGGCAGCGGCAACAGCAGCACGCATGGCATTAAACAATGGAAATATTCTTGAAAATGAAACTATGCCTCTGGTAAGCCAGCTTGACGATCTGGTTAGAAGGGCTGAAATGGATGAGATAAACGTAGCAAGTGAAAAAGAATCGCTAAATGCAATGAAACAAAGCAAAAAATACGATACGGCAGCATTGCAACGTATTTTTGAAAGCATAATAAGGAAAGCAGACCTGAAATACGGAGACTTGAGTGACATTAAGGCAGAATTAATGGTTAACATAACTGCGTCGCAGGATTGCGGCAGTGATTTGGCTAGCGACGTACAACGGGCTGATAAAGGATTTGTAACTGCTGCAGGCATTGATTATATGAATGCACTCGGCAGCCTCAAGAAGATAAGAGAAGAATACGGCTTTGTTTCTGAGGCGCTGACTGGCTGCGAAATTAAAATGCTGCTATCAGACCTGCGCATAGACAGCAGCGTACGGACAAATGGCAGCATAAAACTGGATAAGCCAGGGCATTTGAGCGTTACTCTGCTGGTAATGAATCTTGGTACGCGGATTGGCAGGAACCTGGATATGCCTGTTGCACTTAGCTACGACGGACCGCTTGCAATTTCAGATATACGCGCCGGTAAGGACCGAATATCTGCAATTAGGCTGGCAAATAGAACGAATGTCTTTACTGTGACTGAGATACGGCCGCTTAGGACTTTTTCAGTGCAACTGGAAAAGGATGTTATACTGGCGAAAACGCTTGCAACAAAAAGAACAGGCATTGGAAAAAGCGATGGAAGCGTTGATGTAACTGAAGAAAAAACAATTGAAACTTACGCGGCAGGCAATTTGGAAACGCCTCTTGGCACAGGCGTACTGGTAGATGGTGGAGCTGCTACTGCTGTCAACATTGGCCAGCACACGCTTGTAAGCACGTATAATCTCAAGGAAGGTTATGAGCGAACAGAGCAGGTGGTAACTACAAAACTAGGCACAAGTGTGCAGGTGGAAAAGAAAATAACGCTGCTGCCAAAAACAGACATAACGACCATGCCATTTGCATTTGCAGTAAACTATCCTGAGGTAAGCGGACTGACTGTTACTGCAGATGGCGCAACCATAGCCAATAAACAGTGCGACGTTTCCGGCTGTGCGCTGGACCTAGCTGGCTTAAAAGAAGGGAACGCGGCAAAAATACTAGTGAGTTTCACTGTGCTTGATGCGACTGCGAATCTTCCTTCAACCCCCGTTGTAGTACCGAAGATAGATGACTGTCTTGGAAGCGGGAAAAACTGCGGCGCCCTGCCTGCTGATTTGAATACTACTATAGAAGATCTGAACACGGCCATAAAAGAGAATGATACAGCTACTGCAATCGAACTGAAGGAAAAGGCTGAAGCAGAAATAGCAGAATGGCAGCGAGAACAGGAAAAGACCTACAACGAGCTTATGGAATTAAAAGAACAGGCACAAACAGAGTTAGAAGAACTGCAGGTAGCGCTTGCAAACAACAGCACAAACAGCAGCCTTTACGAAGCGCTGACCGAAAGAAAAGAGGAACTTGAAGGAGCATTAGATCAGGCGGCTGCAGCAACAAGCATAACTGACGAGGTTGCAGTGCTAAAAAATATCGCTGGGGAAACCACAACCGGCGTAGTAAGCGATTTCCTGGAAGAAAGCTGGAAAAAGTATAATGACCTGAAAGTACGGCTTGCCGAAGCAGGCGTGCAAATAACGCCGCAGGAATTTATAGACGTGGAAAGCCAACTCGGAGAGCTGGAGCTTGCTAAGGACCCGCAAACTGCGCTTAAACTAACTGAAGCGCTGGCGGCGGCAGAGAAACTGGTGGCAGATGAAGAGCAAAACGCAACCGGGCAGCTTGTAATTATGGAACAGAACTATGCGGAAATCAAAGCAAATGTAACTGCGCTGCTTTCAAAATACGCCAGCCAAAACAATGAAGCAAAAGGCAGCGAGTGGGAAGGACTGTTTTCTCTGGATACGGTCAAAATAGACGGACTGTTACAGGAAATAGACCAGTACATTGCTGAAAAAAATATCGGTATGGTAACAATAAAACTAGAACAGCTGCAGAAGAAGCAGGGAAAAATAGAAGAAGCGCTTGCGGCTGCAAAAGACGAAGCTGAGAATATGTTGGCGACAGTACGTGATGCCTTCGAAGATAAAAAGCAGAGTCTAACGGCTGAACTAGCAGATGCAGTTGGAAGCCAGCTAACTACCATGCTTGCAAATATCGGCGCAGGAAAATATATTCAGGCACTGAAGATCGGAAAGGAAGTGTTGACCCAATTGACTGGCTACACAACTGAAACATTTAATCCTTTACTTGCTGTTTTGGCAGTGGTAACCGTCGGTGCTGCGGTTGGAGTTTACTATTGGAAAAAGACGGGTAATGAAAATAGCGGGGGAGGAATAAACCTGCCGCTACTGAAGAAAAAGAAAAAAGAATTCAGAAAGCTGGCCAGGTCCGAAGAGTAGTGGGTTTTTAAATGATTTTTGAGAAGTAGTATTATGGTAAGTGGACTTGAACTAGGATTGTCAAACATTTCTGCATTTTTGCTAACCATTGCCCCAGTCATAGGAATAATTTTGTTTGTTCTTGGGGGGATTATCTACGGACTTTCCTATACGCAGCCCGCGGAAAACCGCGGCAAATGGCAGAGCGCTGGGATGAATATGGCAATCGGCGGAATAATCATTGCCGTCATGGCAGGTGCAGCAACCATGATAATGAACTGGGCTTCTGGCGCGCTCACGAGCTCTTAGTTTTTTCTTTTCTCTTCTAATTTTTTGTAGATGCGCGTTATGTTCTTCCAATGGCCACCCTCCCAATAGATTTTGCCGCAATTTTTGCAGAGCCAGAATTTTTTCTGCATCTGGTAGACGCTTTCCGGCACCTTGTCTTTTACCGCATCTTTTTCTGCCAGGAACAGCTCACCGTTGCATTTCGGACAGCGTGTTTCTTCAGGAAATTTGAAAATATGCTTGCCGGTTGCCACCTCGATTTCAGCAAGCTGCTCGGCTACATCTGTTGAAACTATAAAGATGCACTGCAGGTTTTGCTTTTTCGCGCGCAGTGAAAGCTGGGCATCGCGCGTGACAAGAATCTTGCCACTCTTCTTCGCCAACAGCAGGATTTCATCATCGCTGCCGCGGGCGAATAAACTGTCGACGCCAAAAATGCGAGCCCATTTTGCAGTCTTCATCAGCATCTCATCAAATAGCAGCTGCATGACGTAAATAATCAGCAAAAGAATATTAAGCAGTAGTTTAAACCCACAAAAAACCGCAAAAAGAAACCTTTATAAATCCACGTGTTGAATATACACACAACACTATAAATTACCAATATGGGGGTTTGGGTATGGAAAACACGGAACTAATTTTGAAGGATTTGGGTAGCGCTAATTTTGAATGTAGGAGGAGCGCAGCGACAAGGCTCTGTGAGGCGGCCTACTGCGGAGAGGACTTGTCGCAATTTTATATAAGGCTCGGCAGATTGCTGGAAGACTCGGACGTTGGAACGCGAAGTTCTGCAGCGGCGGCTTTGACCTACACGCAGATGGCCCGCCGCGGCTTCAAACATGCGATGCAGCTTCTTTCTCACCGGGATTATTACGTAAAAAGCAATGCGGCCGGCGCGGTCATGGACTACTACCTGAAAACCCGCTATCTGGAAGGAATCCAGGCAATGCTCATGTATTCTGACCCGGTTGTGGCAATCCAGGCAGTATGGAAAGTGAATAACTTCATTCCAACATGCAAGAGCATAGCCCAATTGCAGGAGCTGAAGAAATTGGTGAAAACAAGCTGCAACGGCAATTCCGGATGGCTTGTCAGGGAAATTATTGTAAGAATGCGAACGATCGCTGACGGGCTTGCAGAGATGGCGCTAGTCCCACAAAGACGGGCAATACCCGCAGCTACTGCTAGACCGCAGGAAAAACTAGCTGTAAGAAGAATGGGATGAAAAAGAAAAATCAGCTAAGTGAAATCTTCACGAAAACGTTGGTGGGGACTTTCACTTTAAGGATCTGCTTAAGGTACTTCTCGTTTCCTTCAACTTCGATAAGCCTCTTGTAGAGCCTCTTTTCCCAACGCTCATACGTATCGCTGCCGTCTCCGCAGGGAGTCCTTCTGCAGGCTATCACGAACTGCCTCCTCGGTAGCCTGACCGGGCCCACAAAGTTCATGCCAAGAGTCTTTGCAAGCTCTTTTATCTGACTGGAGACGTTTTCAAGCGCTCCGGGATCTTCACCGCTAAGCTTTATTCTTATTTTAGACATTCGATCACTCTTACTATTAATGTTTAATTGCGGATTTTAGTTAAGCCTCGTAAGATATTTAAATCCATGTTTTGGTTGCCAGCCGTAGGCATTTAAAGCAATGCGCAGATTTCTATTCATGCAGTTGAAAAAATCCCTTGGCCAAAACTTTCTCCGGGATGAAAACATCCTGCGGAAGGAAGCGGCTCTGGCAAACGTTGCTGGCAAAACCGTGCTTGAAATCGGACCGGGTGATGGGCGACTGACTGAAAAATTACTGGAGCAAAAGCCGAAGAAACTGATTTGTGTGGAAAAAGATCTGCGATTCGTGCAGCTATTGGAAGAAAAATTCGCTGCTGCAAAGAACATTCAGATAGTAAATGCTGATTTTCTTGATTATGAGCTGCCTTCAGTTGACATAGTAATTGGCAATATTCCCTACTATATCTCGTCTGACATAATTTTCAAGCTAAAAGACGAAAAAATTGAAACTGCCATCATCATGGTGCAAAAAGAATTTGCGGAAAAGATGGTTGCCAAGCCAAATGCGGCAAACTACGGCCGCCTAAGCGTCACGTCGCAGCTATTCTTCCATGTGCAGCTAGCTTTCAAGGTATCACGGCATCTTTTTACCCCTCGACCAAAGGTGGACTCGGCAGTAATCGTGCTGAAACCTACTGGTATTGAGCTTACGGCTGCGCAGGAAGACCTGATAAGAAAGATGTATCAGCAGAAAAACAAAAAGGTGCGCAACAGCCTGCGCGATGTTGGAGCTAAATGGGCGGAAAGAAGGCCGCGCACATTAAACGCAGTGGAAGTGCTTGAAATAATCAAAAACTATTCGGAAAATTCTTCTGCTTCGTAAACAAAGAACTTGGTGCCTGGCTGCTTCCAACCGTCTGGCTCAAGCCCTGCCTTCATGCTAAGATGCTGCAAAAACTCAATCTTATCCGGCAGTTCTTCCCAAACAACAGGAAGAAATGTGGCTCGTGCAGTATGCCGCTGCAGGATAAGACCGTGCTTATGTGGAATAAGTTTTTTCAGCAAGTCACCCGGGCCCTTAACTGGAAACTCCTTCGGCTCTGTAAGGTAGGATATGCTTATTTTCACCTGTTTTAGTTCTTCTGGAGTAAGAGGATAGAATCTGGTGTCGCCAAACGCTGAAGCAAGAGAATTATCAATAACGTCTTTGAAAAGCTGCTGGTGCGCTTCCAAACTGCCAACACAACCGCGCAGCTGGCCGCCCAGTTTAAGCGTAACGAAGCACGCGCCTTCTTTCACAAGTTTTTCAGATGGCACTTCGTCTGGCGCAAGTTCCAACCTCTGCTTAGTAGCAAAATAGTACTCTATTGACCTGCGTGCAAGCGCCAGCAAAAACTTCTTTTCTTCCTTACTTAGTTTCTCAGACATTTCCGCGCCTCCGTTTAATTCTGCAGAAGCGACCTGTGGCGAGGTCTTTCTTGACATTGTTCCATTGAAAAATCTCGCCGTTAATAATAATATATACCCCGGAAGATAAGGATTGAACCGCGGTGAATGCACTACCCAAATTAAACATCGCATCACTTTTATTTCTGCTAAAGGGAATCGCAGACCCGGTAATAACAATTACTTTATCGTGTATTTTTTTACCCAGATAACGAGCCGTATCTGGCATCGTAAACGTTCCGTGGGTAATTATGATTTGGTTTTCTGCACAGTCGCGACATTTTTTCAATATAAGAGCACGATCAGTATCATTAATCTCGCGACTATCTTTTTTCATTAAAATTTCCACGCTTGGTTTAATACCATTGTTTATTCTTGCTTGTGCTAGCATCTGGCGGTTATATGTTTTGCGGGGTGTTTTACTCCTTAGATTAATGCCATCAATAGTTCCGCCAGTTACAAAAATCCTAATTTTCATGTTAACCCTCGTAAAAAGCATAGCAGCCATAGCCCACTACACTATCCTTGGAACCGGCCGTGTCACCTGAGTTACGATAATCAAGCTGCACTCCTTTCCAACTTAATGTTTTCGCAATATACATAGCAGTAACTATTCCGGTTTGGCCGCAGGCGTCTATGTACGGCGCTTTCTTGAAATCAAGCTTTGGAATGGTGTCATTTGCAACTTTATCTATTTTGACAGCCTGCTCGTAGGGATGATAATGCGACAGGTCAGAACTGATAAGCAATAATGTATCTTTATCTAGAGCAGACTGCAGAGCATCGGCAAGCAAAGCCGGTGAAACTTCTCCAGTTAGCAATGGGTAAAAAATAAAATTTTCACCAAGAGTAAGCTGCAAAAACGGCAACTGCACTTCAAGGCAGTGCTCTGGCTGATGCGCCTGTGGAAAGCAGTTGATCATGCCTGGCTTGGTAAATTTTGAAATTCTTCCTGTGATTACATTGCCTAGCGGCGTTTGCCAGACATCGCTATCGTCTTCAGTCGCACCGGGAAACGCAACATAGTGTGATGGACCGATAGCAATGACTTTCTTAAAATCTCCGGCCTTGAGAAGTTTGTAGCCGTAGGCAGCAACAGGGCCTGAGTAGACATAGCCGGCATGCGGCACGATTAATGCGCGTAGTTTTTTCACTTTTTTAGGTTTTGCGCTAGCGAGAAAGACAGCAATCATTTTCCTGAGTTCTTCTGGATCATCCGGATAAAAAGAGCCTGCGACTGCGGGAAGCCGAATTTTCATGAATAGCTAACGACAAACAAATTTAAAAAAACAGCTATTGGATTTCCTTGACTACTTTTGTGATTGGTTGCCTTTCCCTAATGGATGGACTTTCTGCCGGGTAGCCAATGGGTATTAGAGCAACGGGAATGTGGTAAGGCGGCAAATCAATTATTCTTGAAACCTCAAGTGAATCAAAGGAACCTATCCACACGCTGGCCAGGCCTTCTGCTGTTGCCGCAAGCTGGGCATAGGCTGCTGCGATTGTCGCATCCTGGATAGAATATAGCTCAAAACCGCGCTCCTTGTACTTGGTTGAAGCTTTTTTCTGATTAGCACAGAAGATTAGGACAAATGCCGCCTGCTCTAGGCATTCCTGCCCGTCTGCGGCGATGGCAAGCGACTCTTTCACTGACGGACTTCTTGTGACAAATATTTTGTACGATTGTAGATTACCGGCAGAAGGCGCCAGTATGCATGCTGCCAGTATTTTCTCTATCACTTCCTTTTCCACAGTCTTTTCCTGAAAAGAACGTATCGAATGCCGCTGTTTCAAAACAGAGTAAAAGTCCATGAGCCAAATGCTGTAGAGAATTATAAATTACTTTGCTTTTTCAGAAAGATCCGAATGAAGCGCATCAAAGATGGCTGGCACAAGAACAACTTTTCTTATCTTGCCGTTTGCCTGTACTGTCAGGACACCTGCTTTTTCAAGCCTAGTTATTGCCCTATAGGCTTTGAGCCGACTCATACCTTCAACACGGCCGATTTCAGACTGATAGGCCGCGCCATTGCTCTTAACCAGATATTCTATTGCTTTTCGTTCATCTGACTTAAGAAAACTAAGGAGCAAACCGGCAGTTATTTTTGATTCCTTCTCTTTTGTTTCTACTTTTTCCTGCATTAGATAGAAAACTGCCGCACCCACGGCGACGCCAAGTAAAGTAGTACCGATCATGAATTCCATATGGTAGCTGATAAGAGGTACCAGAACGGCAGGCACCTGGTTACCGAACAGCGGCTGATAGGAAATCAGCAGCAGAAAAATAAGAAATATGAAACTGGATATCAGCGTAGTCGCCAATGCCACCCGTTTATTGATATTCATGGTCCTGATCACCTACTTAGAGGTTATTTCACAGAAGGTTTTTATATCATTTCAAAATCTGAAACACTGGTTTCGGGAATAAATTAGTATTGTTTCAGAAACAAGAGCAGTAGCAATGGCAGCGGTTTTGCCATACAAAGGTGATGTTTTGGAAAATGATTTTGGAAAAAAGGAAACCGAAAGGCAAAGTGGCCGGGTAAGCATATGGCTTATCGGATTTGTAATATTGTTGATTGCAGCTGGCTTCGTATTGGCACAGCCATTACTAGCTGGCTTTCTCGAAGGTGGCACTGCCAATCCGCAAACAGTGATAAATTCAACAACACCTGCGCAAGCACTTGCGGCACAACCGCCGTCACAGCCAAAGCAGGATGTGGCAGCGCCAACCATACCAGTAAGCTACCAGGAAGTTACGGTGCGGGCGCTTAGCACTGGGAGCTATGACAAAGAGCAGGTAACTGTAAGAAAGGGCACTCCTGTGCGGTTTACATTCTCTGCTGAACAGAATGCAGGCTGCGGAAGAGCGCTTTACATACCGGCATTTAACGTGAAACTGGTTTCAATCAACGGAGAAGCACAAAACGCAGTGTTCACGCCTACTGAAGTCGGTACATACGCCTATCGCTGCGGCATGAACATGTTCCGTGGCGTGTTAGTAGTTACTGATTAGAGGTGATTATATGAGAGAAAAAGATTGCCCAGTTTGTGAAGACCCGATATTCGTGACTGCCAAGGCAACGAAAGTGTGCGAAACTTGTAGTATGGGGATCGCAAGCCCAGCTGCGGTGCACTTCCTGAAAATTGGCAGCGAGAAGAAGTACTTCTGCAAAAAGAAATGCCTTGTTGCTTTTAAGAAAGCGAACTTTTGAGGTGATGCTATGGACAAAATAATCAAAGTGAAAGGAATGCACTGTAAAAGCTGCGCTGCAGTTCTTACCGGAAGTATATCTGAGATCCCAGGAGTAACAAATGTAAAAGTAGACTATAAAGAAGGTAAAGTAACTGTTAGTATTGCAAGCGAGGCTATTACACAAAAAATAATTGAAATTATCAAAAACGAAGGCTACGCGCCAGAGGGATAAAATGAGTGAATGCTTAACGTGTGAAAACGCACCGCCGGGCTCAACCGTGCGGGTGAAAACTGCAGTGCAAGGAATAATACGAAAAGAACCGGCACTTCTAGTAGAGCGAAAGCTGGTTATTTATGCGGTCACAGCACTTTTACTGCTTAGCCTACTTCAAATCGTAGCGTATGCGTTGTTTTTCAAGTCTGTACCGAATTTTCTTGCTAACTACGCGCCGCTGGCAGCACTAATAGTTGTTACTGCAGTGGCGACAGCCACGGGAATTTTTCACTTCAAGTCGTTTAAGCAGAATTTCTCCTGCATGGCAGGTATGATGATAGGCATGACGATGGGCATGCTTACCGGGTTCATGGTTGGCGCGATAATAGGTGCCACCAATGGCATGTTTATCGGCAGTATCGCTGGCATGGCTACTGGCATGTTAATTGGCGCCTGGACAGGTAAATGCTGCGGTATAATGGGATTTATGGAGGGTTTAATGGCAGGTGTAATGGGCGGAACCATGGGCGCCATGCTCTCGGTTATGATGCTCAATGACAATTTACTGCTTTTCCTGTACATATTCTTCGGTTCCTGCGTTCTGATACAGGCCGGCCTAGGTTATATGATGTACAAAGAAGAAGGTGAAAACAGGAAAGGAGCTGAAAGTGAATTATCTTTTATGCCTTTCTTCGGAATTACCGTTATGCTAACCGCATTGCTGATGTGGCTCATACTCTATGGCCCAAAGGCAACGATTGTGTGGGGTGTCTGAATGGTCCGGCCAAAAACGAAAACAAACAAAATGGAAGGTGAAAAGGCACTGCTCCAGATTGAAGGTATGGATTGCGCTGCCTGCGCAATCAATATAGAGCGCAATATTAGAAAAATGCCTGGCGTAAAAGAAGCGAATGTAAGTTATGCGACTTCAAAGGCGTTCGTCATCTATGAGCCGGGTTCGCTTGTCAGAGAAGATATAGAGAAGAAAATAGAGGCGTTGGGCTTTGCGGTTTACAAAGAAAAAAGAGCAGAAGAAACTGGAACTAAAGTAACGCGGCAGGAAGACGCCCATGATCATGAAAAAATGCTGCGTGACGCAGAGCTCCAAGCGCTCAAAATGCGGTTATTGGTAGCTGCCGTATTCACACTACCCGTTGTACTACTGGCATTTCAGGACATGCTTGGTGTAAAGTACCCGGACATCGTCGCAGCCAACAGTGCGTTGGCATCTTTTGTCTTCACAACGATTGTGCTTATCGCAGGCTCTCAGTTTTTCAGCCGCGGCATACGCGGTATGATCAATCTTATGCCTTCCATGGACTCGCTGGTCGCACTTGGTGTTGGAGCTGCCTACTTATACAGCGTAGCAGTCACGTTCTTTGGTTTGCAAGGCTACATGTACTATGAAACCGCCGCGCTGCTGCTCACATTCATACTTTTCGGCAAATACCTGGAAGCAGTTGCCAAAGGCCGAACTTCAGAGGCAATAAAAAAACTGATAGGTTTGCAGCCGAAGACAGCAATTGTTGTTAGGGAGGGCGCTGAAATCGAGGTACCTATTGAAGATGTAGTTGTGGGTGACATCCTGGTGATAAAACCAGGCAGCAAAATACCTGTCGACGGCATAGTAATTGATGGCGAATCTTATGTTGATGAAGCAATGGTAACCGGAGAGCCAATTCCGGCAGCGAAACGGAAGGGCGCAACAGTTATCGGGGCAACAATAAACAAAATCGGAAGCTTTAGAATGCGCGCAGAAAAAGTCGGCCAGAATACCATGCTAGCGCAGATTATCAAGCTTGTTGAAGAGGCCCAATCATCCAAGGCACCGATACAGAAATTGGCAGACGTTGTTTCAGCCTATTTTGTGCCGGCCGTATTCATTCTTGCCGTGGCTGCATTCAGCTACTGGTATTTTCTGGCCGGGCAGGGTTTTGTTTTCGCATTAACCGCATTCATAGCCACGCTGATTATTGCCTGTCCATGTGCACTTGGCCTGGCAACGCCGACAGCAATAATGATGGGTACTGGCAAGGGCGCTGAAGCAGGCATATTGATAAAAAATGCAGAAGCGCTTGAAACCGCTGAAAAAATCAACATGGTAGTTTTTGATAAGACCGGCACGCTGACAAAAGGCAAGCCAGATGTCACCGATGTGATTGCGGAAAAAGATATGCATGCGGATGACGTGCTTGTGATGGCTGCCATAGCGGAAAGGCGCTCTGAGCACCCGCTTGCTGAAGCAGTTGTCAAATATGCGCTTGCCAAGGGCTTGAAGGTGCCTGAACCGGATAAATTCGTTTCCATTACCGGTAAGGGAGTAGCTGCAACATACCGCAAGAGCGCCATACTCGTCGGAAACCAGAGACTGATGGAAAGTGAAAAAATAGCAATGCGCAAATGGCGGCAGCAGATAGAAAGCCTGGAAAACGAAGGCAAAACAACGGTGGTCGTTGCCTATCACGGCCATGTTCTTGGCATAATGGCCATAGCAGACAAAATAAAGGAAAATTCAAATGAAGCAGTAAAGCAATTGCACGCTGCCGGAATCGAAACTTCTATGATAACCGGCGATAACGAACGAACTGCACGCGCAATAGCCAAACAAGCAGGCATAGAAACTGTATTTGCAAATGTGCTACCTGCAGATAAGGAAAAACAGGTACGGGCGTTGCAGGCAAAAGGAAAGAAAGTCGCATTTGTAGGCGATGGCATCAATGACGCACCGGCGCTTGCAGCAGCTGACCTGGGAATCGCGCTGGGCAGCGGAACAGACGTGGCAATAGAGAGTGGAGAAATTGTACTGGTAAAGGATGATTTACGTGATGTGCCGCGGGCAATTAGATTAAGCAGATACACAATGAACAAAATCAAGCAGAACCTGTTCTGGGCTTTTGTCTATAATGTTGTCGGCATCCCCATTGCCATGGGAATTCTTTATCCATTCTACGGATTTATGCTTAACCCAATCATCGCCGGCGCGGCTATGGCTTTCAGCTCGATTTCCGTAGTGACTAATTCACTCACCATGCGCTGGCTAAAGCCATAGGCACAAAAAATGGACTGAAGGGGATTTGAACCCCCGGCCTCTCGCACGCCAAGCGAGCGATCTACCGCTGATCTACCAGCCCGAAGTATGAGACAAATGTAGGAAAATGTTTATTAAACTACTATAAGAATGTAGGGTAATGACGCTGGTTGATGATTTCAAATTATTGGAGAAAAACGGCTACAGGCTTCTGCCATACGGTCTTGCCAAAAGCGAGGCTGACGCGCTGGCGCTGGCAAAAAAATTCGGCTACCCGATTGCTATGAAGATCGTTTCGCCTGCTATCATACATAAAACAGATGTTGGTGGAGTGAAACTTGGGATAAGAAACGACGAAGTTCTCAGGCACCACTATAATGAACTGACTGCGAGCGCAAGCGGTAAGAAAGTAGATGGCGTGCTAGTGCAGAAAATGGCCCGCCGGGGCGTGGAGCTTATTATCGGTGGTGTCTACGACCAGCAATTCGGCCATATGATAATTCTCGGCTTTGGCGGCGTCTACGTGGAAGTCTTCAAGGATATTACGGCACGTATCTGTCCGATTACAAATGATGATGTAAAAGAGATGGTGATGGAACTAAAGGCGCACCCGATTCTGTTGGGCGCCAGGGGCAAAAAGGCGATCAACATCGATGGCCTTGAGAGCTTGATGGTCAAGACCTGTAAATTCATGGTGAAAGAGCAGATAAGGGAGATCGATCTAAACCCAGTTATTTTCGACGAGCGCGGCTATGATATTGTGGATGCACGATTCAGGTTGATGAAATGAATGAAAAAATAAGGAAAATATTCGAACCAAAATCAATTGCCATTTTCGGCGCTTCACCCAAGCCGGGCAAGATCGGCTATGTCATCCTACGGAATCTGCTGGATGGCAAGTACCAGGGTGGAATTTATCCGATAAATCCAAAGTACGACGAGGTATTCGGCATAAAATGCTACAAAAACATCAGCGAAGTAAAGGGCGGAGTTGACTGCGCGATAGTCGCGACGCCTGCAGAAACCGTACCGCAGATAGTAAAGGAATGCGGCCGGAAAAAGGTTGGTGGTATGGTGGTGCTAACCGGCGGTTTCGAAGAAGTTGGAAGAACAGACCTGGCAGAGCAGTTGAAAAAATACGCGCTGCAGTACGACATACCGGTAATCGGACCGAACTGCCTTGGTATTTACAATCCCTACAACCGTGTTGACAGCATCTTTTTTCCGATGTACAAGCTTGGCAGGCCAAACCCAGGCGGCGCATCATTCATAACCCAGAGCGGTGCAGTAGGTTCGGTAATAATTGATTTGGCCGCGAATTATAAGATCGGTGTCTCGAAATTCATCTCCTATGGTAATGCCACCGTGCTCGATGAAACGGATTTGCTTGAATTCCTGGCGAACGATTCGAAAACAACCGTTATCGTGCTCTATCTGGAAGGGGTAAAGAAGGGTAGAAAACTGCTTGAAACAATGAAAAGAATAAACAAGAAAAAGCCAATACTCGCCCTGAAAGCCGGACGCGGCGAACAGGGGAAACAGGCGGCGGTTTCACACACGGGAAACCTGGCCGGAAATTATCTTGCCTACAAGGCCGCGTTCAGGCAGGCGCGGGTACTTGAAGCAGCTGATGTGGAAGAGTTGTTTAACCTTATGCGAATTTTCACGCAGCCGCTGGCAAAAGGCGAACGCGTCGCAATAATCACAAATGGTGGCGGCCTCGGCGTGCTGGCAACAGACGCAGTTGAAAAAGAAGGTCTGTTGATTAGTGAGTTCAACAACAAAACCAAAGAAGAATTGAAAAAAATCCTACCGCCCTATGCCAATATACGGAATCCGCTAGACCTGATCGCCGATGCCACGGTCGATATGTATGAAAAAGCGATAGATTTGTTCATGGTTGATGAAAATGTAGACATTCTGGTTGTTTCGGTGTTATTTCAAAGCCCAAGTATTGACGAACGATTATTACATGTTTTAACAAAGGCATCAGACGACCAGAAAAAACCAATTATAGTTGTTTCGATGGGTGGGGAATACACGGAAGTTTACAGGAAGATTTTGGAAAGTAAAGGCGTACCCACATTTTCTTCGCCCTCGGCTGCGATAAGGACACTTAAGAAATTTGTCGAATACTCGAACTACATGGTTGCATTAGGTGCAAAAAAAGACTAGTTATAGGGAGGTCGTAGTTCCATTATTATTATATCGTTAAAAAACAAAGTTTATAAATAAAATGTAACTATAGATACATTAAAAAAAGATAAAGGATAAAGTAAAAAGAAGTTAAAAAAGAAGAAAGTGGATTTTATGTTGGTTTATTTATTTGATTTGAAATACCAGACGAAAAAACAATTTAACCGGATCAAACGTAAATTTTACTATAATTTAGGGTTATTAAACTTGAAAAAAGAATGTTTTTTTACCAAATCAGGGCTTGTAATCGACGAGAGAGACGAGGTAAAAACAGATAATTTTTTTAGGCGGTTCAAAAAAATTGAAAAAGACATTATTATTTACAAATTTTTTACAACATCAATGGAAGAATTCTAGAGGGTAGAATAGTGGAAGTATGGGGGGTGCGCCCAGCCTTACAAAAGTGCTGCTACGTCGATCTGGCAAAGGAAAATTGAGTATTCGAGGCCGTAAACGTCCGCTATTTTTTTAGCTAGTTTTCCAAACACACCACACTGCTTGCCAGCGTGAAGTAGATTAGCTGCATAGGGCTGCTCAAAATATGCCAGCTGCGCGTTCTCTAACTTAAATTCCCGGCCGCATTCCCTAAACAAGGTTTGCAACACACCACGCGCTTTGGAGAAATCAAGACTCTTATCAACAAGAGCAAAAACCAACACTGTTTTTTCTTTTCCAGCGACTACGGTTCCTACTTCGTAAAATGATTGCGGCAGACCGCGCATTTTGTTTTTTACTAGTATTTCAACCAGCGCAGGCAACGCCGTACTTCGAATGGTAGTGTATTCCACAGTCTTTGGGTTGAGAACGTCTATACCTTCCTGCCCGAACTCAGCTAACTTTTCCTTGCTTATGAGGATTGGTGTTGTTATTTCATTAAAACCAAGCCGCGCCATTGTATCCCCGAGTCTTCTGCCTCTTGTGTTTTTCTTTCCAGGATGGAAAAAATTGGGTGTTGTCGGTTCGAAGTTATTGTAACCATAGACGATTGCAACGTCTTCAATAACATCGACATTATTTATGATGTCTGTGCGGTAGGGCGGTGCGTAAACCTGGCCCTTTTCCACCAAATAACCCATGCGCCCGAGCATTTCGTTTATTTTCTCCTTCTTCAATGCTACACCAAGGATTTTTTCAACTTCTTTTTCAGTAATATTTACTTTTTTATATTCAAGTGCAGGGCCTGTTTTCTTTTCCTTTTCGTATTCCACCGTAACCGTATAGGCCATCCCGCCCAAATCCAGGAAATGGCAGGTGAGTATGTTCAGCGCCTGGGTTATGCTGGTCTCATCCATTCCCGTCACTTCTATGAAAACATCTTTGGTGCTTTCATCTACCTTGCCCGTTTCCTCAGAGTTAACGATAGGTATCAGGGCCAGGATATTATTGTTAGCATCAAGATAAACCGGCAGCTCTTTGTTCCCTTTGATAAGGTACCCGTAGGCAATTCCTTTCGGGTGCTTCTCCAGTATCTCTGCAGCACTTGTTTTCTTGCCAGTGTAATTCAACGGAACGTAAGCTATGGCAGAACTTTTCATCGTCGTGTACTTGAGTGGGAACTGGATTTTGTCAAGCGGGTAAATTCCTATGCCAAATCGTTTCACTATCCTGCCTAATGTGAAGATCAGTTTTTCCTGCAGCACCACGATATCGCGTATTTTCAAATCATTGAGTTTTAGACCTTTGATGACTACGGCAGTTGTGTAGGGCCTTATTTTAGCTACTGTTTTATCCACGACAATGCGGTAATCGCCCTTGGCGGCGGCGTACTTCTTTACTTCTTTCTTGTTGTAGGCATGCAGCGCCCTGGCAAGGCCAGTAATAGAGTACCAATCAGGCCGGTTGGGTGTTATTTCGGCGAATATTTTCCCGGTTTCCGGGTCTACTTCTGCCGGTGCGCCAATTTCGCTCAGGATTTCCACTACCTTGTCTTTTGGCATGCCGAGAAGTTCTTTGAAATCAGAATATTCAAATTCCACTACGACCATTTTCCATCGCCCGCCGTGTTTTCGTAGATTTTTGCGACTATAAAACCGCCAGCCAAGCCAAGTAAATGCGCAGAATGCGCGATATTGTCCACCTGGCCCATACCAACTACTTCTATCAATGCATATAAAATCCCTGCTACGGCTATCGGCAGTGGTATCAGGTAGACGTAAACCGTCATTTTAGGTTCAAGTACTACCAGCGCACCGATTATCCCGAATATGGCGCCAGATGCTCCAATTGCCATATCTCCCGGTGCGCTAAATGCCTGGAAACCCAACCCCCCTATTATGCCTGAGGCCAGGTAGATTATCAGGAACCAGGTTCTTCCCACCTTCCGTTCCAGGTAAAGGCCGAACATAAGCAGGGCAAACATGTTGAAAAGCAGGTGCATGAAATCCGCATGCAGGAACATGCTTGTGACAAGCCGCCAAGGTTCCGAGAAGGTAAGGCCGCTGATAAGCGAGAAGTTCTGCAGCATCCAGGGGTCCTGGAACAGGAACGCGGCAATACATAACAATAGGAGTGCGAGTGTAATTATCATTTTCTCACTTCAGCAATTGCACTGCTGCCATACTTTTTTCTTACCCAGTTTCTGGACAAATGGGCTGTTGTACTTGCCGGCGATACAGCCTTCGCATATTGGCAAACCGATCGCTTTCTTCAAACCTTCTTTCGAAAGGTAGGCAAGGCTGTCAGCGCCTATGAATTTCCTTATCTCATCGATTTTCATGTTGTTGGCAATCAGTTCCTCATAGGTCGGCATGTCAACTCCGTAGAAACACGGTGAGATGATGGGCGGGCTTGGTATGCGTACATGCACTTCCTTTGCACCGCCCCAGCGGACCAGGGCAACAATCTCCTTCATGGTAGTGCCACGCACTATGCTGTCATCAATAAGTACAACGCGTTTGCCTGCCACAACGCTTCTTATCGGGTTGAGCTTGAGTTTTACCGCTTCCCTGCGCTTGTCCTGCGACGGCATGATGAAAGTCCTGCCGATGTACCTGTTTTTTATCAGGCCTTCGTCGTAAGAAACGCCAAGCCTTCGTGCGTAGCCAGTTGCAGCGGTTCTTGAAGTATCCGGTACTGGCACCACTATGTCGCAGGCAGCAGGTGCCTCTTCCGCAAGTATCTCTCCAAGGGCAATTCTCACTTCATGAACGCTCTTGCCGTTGATGGTGGAATCTGGCCTGGCAAAATAAACGAATTCAAACATACAATTTTTTCTTTCCTGTTGGTTCAGTATTTTTTTCTCGAAATTTTTAACCCGGATAAACGAACCGTGTTCAACTTCACCTTTCAGCGGTATGTGATTGATGTCCAACGCAACGCTTTCCGAAGCGAACATCACGAAATCCTCGTTTTCTCCCCATACAAGCGGCCTAATGCCGTGCGGATCCCGGAATATGTATAACTCTCCGTCGTGGATTACTGCGTCTGAAAATGCGCCTTCAAAATCATTCATTATGTTTTTGGCGCCTTCTTCCATGCCATATTTATCAATATAATAAGCCATCGGCTCCGAGTCCACAGTGGATTTGAATTCGTAGCCCCAGGATTCGATTTTCTTTTTGAGTTCGTCGTAGTTAGCCAGATGCCCGTTGTGCGCAACAGCAATTTTTTTGTATATGCTTGGCTGCACGTCCTGGATGCGGCATTCGCCTATGGTCGGATAGCGCGTATGGCCAATGTCGACACTGCCTTTCACAAACAGGTCCTGCTTGCTGTATATCTGTTCTACCAGACCCAGGCCCTTTTTGTCCACTATCTTCTCTCCATCAAAAACTGCAAAACCAGCCGCGTCCTGGCCCCGGTGCTGAAGAGCAATAAGCGCCTTGTATAAAAGCGGTGCAACACCTTTCCCGGTTTTGGAATAGATGCCTACCACTCCACATTCCTCTCTTAACATAAGAATTCTAATAGCTGAAATGAATTAAAAGCTTATCCGGCTGCTCTAGCCAAACCAGTTGTCCAGCTTTCTCTGGCTGCCAGTTTCTTTGAGCCTTTCCTTCACAGCGCTCATGACTGAAGAGATGCGTTCTTCGCTAAAATCATGTTCTTTGACCAGCATTTCGCGCACCTGGTCTTCATCCATGCTTTTCCAGACTGGCTTTTCAGCCAATTCCATTATTTTCGGCTTCCGGAAAATTTCCATCACGTCTTCCGGTTCCACTTCAAAAGTATAACCGTACTTTTGCACCGTGTATTTTATTATTTCATCAAAGGTTTTGTGTTCTTTCACGATTTTCAAAGCTGTTTTCGGGCCCACACCTTTCACGCCCTTGTTGAAATCCGTGCCGACCAGAATTCCGATGGTTATGAGCTGCTCCAGATCAAGACCAGCTGCCTGCAGCGTTTCCGTAAGCCTGATTTCTTCTGGTTCGATAATGATATATCGATCCTGCCGGGGAACCTTACGCTTTCCGGTGATGGAGATGTTTCGCACAAGAACCGGTGCGCCGAAAAGTATGGCGTCGTAGTCTTGCGATGCAGCCGCATAGGCAATGCCTTGTTGCACCATGGCCGCCGCCTGCGCTTCCCCTTCGCTTGGTGCCTGCACCCAGGGAATGCCCATGCCGTCCAGCAGTTTTTTTGCTTCGGCTACCATTTCTGGGGTAAGCCTGGAAGTCGCCTGCGCAAAACGTTTTGCGTCCTCCAACCGTTCCTCTTCCACTGCCTTTTTCCATTTTTCCAATGCCGCCTGTTTTGCCGCAGCACGTTCTTCATGCGTCCTACGCTTCAGGTCTGATGGTTTTCCATCAAAAACATAAACTGGTCGTATGTTGTTTTCAAGCAGTTTTGAGCTTCTGTAAAACAGACCTGAAAGGTGCGCAGTGACACGGCCCTTGTAATCCATGAGCGGGGTACCATCTTCCTGCCGTATTGATGCAAGGAATTGATACAGCACATTGTAGGCGTCTATTGCGATTATCTTGCCGCCTAGGCTGTCCAATGTTATTTTGTGCTTTATTGCCAGGTCTCCCAGGTCTACGCCCACTACTTTTCACCCTCGTCTATTAGATCGCCCAGCGTAGGTTCAGAGAATTTCTGCTTTGAAAGAGTAGGGGTAATTGACGACGTTACCTTTTCTATGAGTTTTATGCCTAGTTCTTTTTCCAGTTTTTTCGCCAGTGCCAGCGTAGGTGCTAGCTCTCCCCGCTCCACCCGTTCCAGATAACCATGTTTTTCATTTATTCGTTCTGCCACCACTGCAGTCGTAAGGCCCAGCCTATCCCGTGCATCGCGGATGATTTTTCCATAGTTATCGATTATTTCTTCGGTTTCTTCCTGCCGCGGTTTTACTGTGGCCATGAAGCTATTGTTTTTGGCAGTAGGTTCTTCGTCCAGATAGAACAATACCTTCTTGCCATAGGCACAGTTTTTGCAGGCGCGCAGCTTGGCGCCCTCTATCTGCACTATGCCGAATACGCCGCCTCTACCGCAAATTTCGCACGTTTCTCTCTCCCGCATATAATCAACTTCTCTGTGGTTTTGCCCTTATGAGCACAAGCTTTTCAAAAAAGAATGATTGTTCTTCTATCACATCAGCCTTAAAACCGTTTTTGTTCAGTAGCTGCAGCACTTCCTCTACTCCAGTCAAGCTGCTGACAAGGAGAAGCAGTCCGCCATTTTTCTTCAGGTAGGCCGGTGCCTGCTCTATGAACCTTGCGATCGTTTCCCTGCCAGTTGCGCCTCCGTCCAGTGCTGCATTTAGCTTGCCGTTGACTTTATCTCCTTTAGTTGTGGGCAGGTAGGGCGGGTTGAAGACAATCCAGTCGAACTTATTCTTCACTGCTGCAAAAAGATCGCTTTTGTAGATCTTAACGTTTTTTACATGGTTTAGTTCTGCGTTCTTCTTGGCAAGTGCCACTGCTGCTGCGTTTATGTCTACTGCTTCCACTTCGTTGGCTGGTGCCGTAGCTGCGCATTCCAGTGCGACAATGCCGCTGCCGCACCCTATCTCCAGTATGCGGCCCCGCAGCAACCGAGTATGCTTTGCCAGCAGCAGCGAATCCTCTGCCGGTTCGTAAACATCTTTTGCCGTCTGTATCTTTAGGGCGCTTGCCATGCTACAACCTTTTAATTTGTTTGCTACAAAAATATTTGTATGGATGAAGTTCTTTTATTCCTTCTCAAATCAGGCGCAGCTAAAGCGCCTGCTGCAATTACCACGGGCGAGCTTGGTTCGGCACTGGGCATGACGCAGCAGAACGCTTCCCGGCGTCTGCAGCAGCTGGAGCAGCAGGGTCTAGTAAGCAGATCTTCTGATGGTATAATGGTAACTTCGACAGGGATAAAGGACGCGCGCAAGGTTTATGCCATTATGAAAGAGGCATTTGAAGGTAGTGTAAAACAAGTTCGCGGTTCAGTTGTAAGCGGGCTTGGCGAAGGCCGGTTTTATCTTTCAATTCCTGAATACCAGCAGATGCTAAAGAATCTGCTTGGTTTTGTGCCCTACGCAGGCACGCTTAATCTCAAGCTTGATGAGTCAGAGCTTTGGAAAAAAGACGCGGTTCTCCTGCGCGCAGTGGCAACACCCGGTTTCACATCCGGCAGCAGGAAATACGGGGGAGCGCTTATACGGCCATGTACTATCGGAGGCAAAAAGGCAGCGATTGTTTTTCCCGAGCGAACGCATCACCCGGAGAATATAATAGAAGTAATAGCAGAAGTTAATCTGCGCGAAGCACTTAGGAAAAAAGACGGCGATGAGGCTGTGCTTAAGCTGGAGGGCCAGCTATGAAAGGCTATGCGCTAGGCGATTCAATTGAGCTGGCGGGCGTGATAACGCACAGCCGTCCTGGTCGCGGTGGCGTTGAGTATACCATTCATACCGGTGAGCAGAAAGTTTCTTTTTTCTCTCAGGAGAACATGCCAAAAGGCAGCGAGCTGGCAATTAGTGCCAAGATAACTGGCTTGCTGCCAATGCAGATTTCAGTGCAGGCAGTGCAGCAGCAGAAAGGAATCTACGAACAGGTGGCAAAAAAGATAGAAGAAAAAGTGCAGCTTGGCGGCTTTCTTCTTGCCAATCCGGTAACCGAACAGCTTGCCGAGCAATTCAAGGCTGTTGCCAGGCGGTTGCACAGCGCGAAAGAGCTTAATCGTAATGTGCTGCTGCGATTTCATGGCGATGCAGACGGAATTGCAGGCGCATTGGCATTGGGCGAAGTCGCATTTTTCAAACCGCTGCAGCAAAATTCAGCTGTTTATTCGCAAAGAGAATCAGTTGGCGACCTCAGCTATCTTTATCATGAAGAAAAACCGCTGGTTATACTGCTTGATTTCGGCTCCAATGCAAAAAGTGCCAAACAACTTGAGATATTGCGCGCTTCAGGCGCCGAATTAATACTAATTGACCACCATCCGCTTGAGATGGAGGCAAAACCAATTCCGCATCTTGTGCTTTCTCCCTGGCTTGCTACAGTTGAAAATCCATCAAGCTATACAGCCGGCTATCTGGCTGCGGAAATTGCGCATCTTCTCGGTGCGGACAGCGCCAAATATGCGAAAATCGCCTGCGCAGGAGATAAGAGCCACGTCTATGAACCTGGAGATGAAGATAAGAAATCCGCATTGGTACTTGATTATCTTGCAGCTAATATAAGTTATGGCAACAATCTCAGTTTCTACAAGAACGTGCTGGAAAAGCAGGAGCTTTTTTCATCGATTTATCTGCAGGCGCGCGAAAATATAGATGCGGCTGCTGAAAAAGCGATGGTAAAGATGAAAAAGCGCGAGAAAGGCGAACTGCAGATTTTCATCGTGCCGCTTGCCGGCATAATCAACCGCGGTGAGTTTCCAAATAGCAGCAAAATAACTACTGCAATTCTTGAGCGCGTTAAAAGCGACAAGCCCACAATCATAATCGGCTATAGGAGCAGCACGCTTATCCTGCGGGCCAGCAAGGATTGTGTTGCGCGCGGTATTAATTTTGCAGATATAATTCAGCGGCTTTCCAACAAATTCGTCGGCGTAATCCGAACTGGTGGCGGACATGCGACCGCCGCAGCAATCCATGTCCACAAGGATTATGAGCAGACGGTGATTGATGCTCTAATCGAAGAAATAAAATAAAAAAGAAAGATCAGTACTCTTCTGGCGTCCCTATATCGCCACCGTCAGGTAAAGCCGGATATGCAAGGTCCTGGTCAGAAGGCAAATCACTCTCACTTACAACAGGCGTCTTGGTGGCCGGGCCAGCTTGCGCGGCTCCGTTTCCACCAGCTGTTTTCCCCCCAATACAGCCAAAAAGCAGCAGGCTGAAAATCAGTACAATGGCAGCTATAGTTAATTGTTTTTTCATATCACGCACCTGTCGTGTTGCCCTTTATCTTGCGAATAAGGTCCCTCAGGAGCTGGTTTGCCTGCTTTATCTGATCCCAGGTCTGCTGGAATTCGCCTTCTTCATATGGTCTGCCTTTGGAGGCTTTGGTTGCGGCGCTGTCGAGCAGTGAGTTTATCTGATCAACATCAGAGCTGTAGCCTTTTTCCACCGCGCTGTCTTTCACAGCATTAAGTATCGCTCTGTCGCGCTCTATAGCGAATCTTGCCCTTGCATGCATATGCTCACCGCGGATCTGCTCGCGCATGTCTTTGAGCGCAGTCAGGTCACCTGCGTTTATGGCGTTCTGCAGCGCTGCAATCTGCGCATCAACATCCACCAGTACTTCCTGCATCTTTGAGGTATCATACCCCTTGGCAGACATGTTGTTTACAATATCCTGTCCGTGGTCCCTGAAGTACTGGGCGTCTGCAACCTCGCTTTTGGCGAAATCAAGCGCAGCAATCTGCAAACAATCAGTTTCAGTTTGTTTGGCAGCCGTGAAATCACTGCGTGCCTGTTCCTTCACTTCATTGGGTTGCTGCGCCAGCTGTCTCTTTGCGTCTCGCAATGTGCTGAGAGCATCCTTCGCGTCAGCACGCAGGCTGTCCATCACACTCCTGAAATCTGTCTTGCTGCCTGAATCAGCTGCAGATTTTAATGCCGCCAGATCGCTGGTTAGCTTTGGCGAAACCGAGCTGTCAACAGTTACATTGTAGCCAGGCGCCTGGTCCAGCAGGGTCGTCAGCAGGGTTACCCTGCAACTCACCATATCATATTTCTTATCCATTAGTTCCTGCAAGCTCACGGGTGGCGCCGCAAATGCAAACACCGTCAACAGGAGCAGCACAAAAATCTCTTTTTTCATTTTTATCACCAAATCAACCTGCGAATCGCGTATTTAAATAAATAGTTTCGCAAAAGCTTTCCCTGGCAGGTTGAAAAGGTTTTTATGCCTTGATTCCCATTCAGAAACATGCGTTTGCTGCTATTCATGTTACTTTCGCTTACTTTTCTACATTCAGCCACAATTTCTGGCGACATTTACAGTGCCGAAGACCTTGAGGGGCTTAACAGGACCATCATAAAGATCAGCGGCCCGCAGGAAATCCAGTTCGTTGCCAAAGAGGATAACTATTCTGTTGCACTGCCGAGAGGAAACTATGTTATTACTGCCTATTACTATGAAGGCAGCAAACTGAAATACTACTCTACCGAGAAGATGGCAGTGGGCGATAACGACGCCAAATTCGACATAATATTGTTCTCACCAGGGGAATGGGACGGTTTTGTTGATACTACCAGCGAAATAAACAGCAGCGAATTGGACAGCATCAGCAGCAAACAATCGGCAGCACAGGATTTTACGTTTTATCTGGTCGTTGCCGCCGTTATAATTGCTGTTGTACTACTGCTGTTTTGGTACAGCAAAAAGAAAAAGGCAGAACCGGCTGCGTCTACCAAGCCAGAAGCAAAAAGCATCGAGAAAGAACAGGAGCCATTCGAACTCGATGAGGATGCAAAAAAAGTGCTTCAGATCATCGAGACCAATGAAGGAAGGATGTTGCAAAGAGAGCTGCGTGACATTCTCAAGTTTTCCGAGACAAAAATGAGCCTGCTGCTGTCAGAACTTGAGGTGGGCGGACTGGTGAAAAGAATAAAGAAGGGACGCGGTAATATTATCAAACTCATAAAGAGGGATAAAAATGGTTAGTATCGCAACTTTAGGAAGCCACTCTGCTCTTGACGTGAGCGAGGGTGCGAAGGCAGAAGGATTCAAATCAATTGTGGTGTGCCAGAAAGGCAGGGAAAAAACCTATGCTGATTACTATAAATCGCGCAAGCGCGGTGATGAGCAGGTCGGCGTAGTCGACGAGATTATCCTGCTTGATAAGTTCAAGGATATTATAGCTGAAAAAAATCAGAAACAGCTGCTTGATCAGGATGCGTTATTCATTCCGAATCGCTCTTTTGCAGTTTACGTCGGCTATGATGCCATAGAAAAAGATTTTCAGGTGCCGGTATTCGGTAACAAGCATCTACTCAGGGCAGAAGAGCGCGACGTGGAAAAGAACCAGTACTACCTTCTGGAAAAGGCAGGCATACGTTTTCCGCAGGAGATTAAGTCGCCAAAGAGCATTGACCGGCTTTCCATAGTCAAGGTAAGCGAAGCTCGACGCAGCTACGAGCGGGCGTTCTTCCTTGCCTCAAGCTACGAAGATTATCATGAGAAAAGCAGGGAGATGCTTGCCGAAGGAAAGATAACTGCAGAAGCGCTGAAAAAGGCGAAAATCGAAGAGTATATCATCGGCGCCTACTTCAACCTTAACTTCTTTTATTCTCCGATTAGCGAAGAGCTTGAGCTGCTTGGCGTTGACATGCGCAGGCAGACAAATCTGGATGGTTTCCTCAGGCTGCCTGCAGACCAGCAGATGGAAGTTTCGAAGTACATGACGCCGACTACTATTGAAGTGGGCCATGTTGCATGTACATTGCGTGAATCGCTGCTAGAGCAGGCGTTTGAGATCGGCGAGAAGTTCGTTGCGGCAACAAAAAAGACCTACAAAGACGGTTTGATCGGTCCATTTGCACTGCAAGGCGCGCTTGAAGAGAAAGACGGCGAGAACTTTGTCTGCTTTGATGTTTCGCTAAGAATACCCGGTTCGCCAGGTACGCGCTTTACACCCTATTCGGATTATCTTTTCCGCAGAAGCGTAAGCTTCGGGCGAAGAATAGCCATGGAAGTGAAGGCTGCTGAAAAAGTGAACAAATTTGACCTAATAACTACCTAAGCAGCCGTTCGGCTTTAGCCTCAGTGAAATCCTTTATTTTCATATCTGGTTTGCAGCCGGCTTCTTCCACGTCAGCAGGCGCTTCAATGGCAACAAGAAACATGCCTGCAGCTTTCGCAGCCAGGCAGCCGGAAATGGAATCTTCAAATACGATGCATTCTGCTGCAGCAACACCAAGCTTCTTTGCGCCGGTAAGATAGCATTCCGGGTCAGGTTTTCTTTTTTCGTAGTCTTCCCTGCCTAAGATAATAGCGAAATATTTTTCCATTTTAAGTACTTGAAGTGCTACTGCGATATTTGATTTGTGGCCGCCTGAGACAACCGCCATCGTTATTCCGTTTTTCCCGGCTGCTTCCAGAAATTTTCTAATGCCCCCTTTCTCCTGCAGCCTTCCCTCCACAATCCTTTTCTGGAAAAGGTCACGGCGTGCATCGACCAGTAGTCTGATTTTTTCTTCATCTACAATGCCTTTTTCGGCAAGTAGTGTTTTCATAATGTGCGGACTACCGACACCTACAAATTCAGTGTACCAGCGCCTTTCCGGAATAACTATGCCGAATGGCTTCACAATTTCGCGGAAAGTCTCAAGGTGCAGCGGCTCCGAGTCCACGAGTACGCCGTCAAAATCAAAAAGAAACGCCTTGCAAACCATATTTCAGCCCTTGATGATGTCGCTAGACGATACTTTTTTGCCCTCTTCGCTTACCAAGTCTATGAGTTTTATTTTACCGCCGTAGCTTTCCACTATCCGTGCTTCAGGCAATGCTTCTTCTTTGTAATCCCTGCCTTTTGCATAGACTTCTGGTTTGAGCAGCTCCACCAGGTACTCGGGCGTATCCGTATCAAAAATAACCACATAATCTACGAATGGCATTGCCGCAAGCAGTTCAGCGCGGCCATGCTGCGGTATTTTCGGTCTGCCTGCACCTTTTAGTTTTTTCACTGATGTATCGCTATTCAAGCCGACAATAAGCACATCTCCCATCTCTCTTGCTTTTTTCAAGAAGTAAATATGCCCGTGATGCAGCACATCAAAACAGCCGTTCGTGAAAACTATCTTCTTGCCAGCTGCCCTTAGTCTGTCAACTGCTTTTTTCAGTTCTGCTTCAGAAAGCACCTTCCTGCTTTCAATATCTGTAACTGCTTTTATCTCCTCAAGTGAAACTGGCACTGCGCCGCGCTTGGAAACTTTTATCGATGCAGCCACATTGGACAGGAGCGCTGCATTCTGTATGCTCGCACCGCATGCCCAGGCGACAGTAAATGCAGCCATAACCACGTCTCCTGCGCCGGTAATATCGATAACGTCCTTTGCTTCTGCCTTCAGATGCAGCAGTTCTTCACCAATGAATGTCATTCCTTTCTCAGACCGGGTTAGCAGCAAGTCAGCTTTCAATTCATCCCTGATTTTTCTTCCTGCCCTGACAACATCCGCATCTTCATTCTGAATCTTTTCACCGTATTCTGCAGCCAGCTTCTGCAATTCCTTGAAGTTCATTTTCATCAGGTCAACTTTACCTGCAAATAACTGGACATTCTCCGGCTTTACGTCTGCTATTTTTTTCTTGCCTTTTATCTTCAGGAACTCAGTCAGGCTGCCTTTGTTGAGCATGCCCTTGTTGTAATCAGAATAGATAACCGCGTCAAACTCTTTTTTCAGCCGCTTGACAATGAAGCCGGCAGTTTCACGGCTTACTGGTTCCCGACTTTCCACATCTTCCCTTGCCAATAACATCTTCGTTTCCGTATCCACAAACCTGCGCTTGACTGTTGTCGGCCTACCGTCGCGTTCTATGACGACTTGGATGCCATTGTCATCTGCCAGCCGGTCTATCTCTCCATCCTGGGCTACGCCCGCAAGAGTCGCATTGGCACCCAATGCACGGATGTTATGGGCTATATTTCCCGCACCGCCAAGCCTCTTCTCAACCTTTAGCAGGTCCCACACCATGAACGGGCCTTCCGGCGTTTTCCGTTCGGTTTTGCAGTAGTGATACTCGTCTATCATTACATCTCCGACAACCAGGATTGCAATCTTCTCGCCATTGGCCTCTATTTGCTCTATGGTAGTTTTCAAGAGAACACCAATGAGACTGTGCTGGAAAAAGGTTTAAAAAGAGCGCTATTCATAATAAATATCGTTAGCGGCCATAGGAAGGAGGAAACACCCGTTCCCATTCGAACACGGAAGTTAAGCTCCTTCACGGCGTTGCCAGTACTGTGCTTCGCACGGGAAAACGCGCTGCTGCTGACACTTATATTTCTCTAATCCTGTATTTTCCTTCACACTAGAATTAGTTCTATCCTGTTGATCTTAGAGCTTTTTAGCTTTAGAGCTGGACTTTCTTTCCGCTGGCATCTCGTTTGCTGCTTCCGAACTCAGGTTCTTTAAGCAGCATTTCACCGTTGAAAACAGGACCGTCTGCGCAGACGCGGTAGCGGCCAATCATGCAGGAGCCGCACACGCCAAGGCCGCACTTCATGTAACGCTCCAGGCTTGCTTCGCATGGCGTTTTTGCTGCTATTGCAGCTTTAACTACGGCCGCCATCATTTTTTCCGGGCCGCATGTGTAGATTCTATCTGCTTTTCCAGTTGCCTGCATGCCAACAAGCGTATTGCCCTTCACGCCTTCGCTGCCATCATCAGTTGTGAGTATGACTTTTTGAGATATCATTTCCAGTCTCTTGCCATAGAACAAATGTGTTTTGGTTCTTGCGCCAAAAACTATGGTTACTTTTGCGCCCTCTACTTTGGCTGCTTTTGCGAGGAAATGCAAAGGCGCCATTCCTGTTCCACCGCCAATAAGCAGCACTTTTTCGCCTTTTTTTGGCAATGTGAAGCCGCGACCAAACGGTCCGCGGAAAGAAATCCTGTCGCCTTTTTTCAATGAGCGCATCGCATTGGTGAATTCGCCAAGATGAGCTACAGTAAGCATAAGCGGATTGCAATCGGCAACTCCCATGGGCCGTTCGCCTATTCCCGGCATCCACAGCATGATGAACTGGCCTGGTGTTGCATTCAGTTTGCAATCAAGCTCATAAGTAGTTACGTTATCAGTTTCCTTTATGACATTCGCTATCTTCGCGCTTATCATTTCTTTGCTAACCATGCGCCGCACCTCTGATATCTTTCACATCCTTGCAGCCATGCTCGCGCAGCCACTCGCCGAGTTCATCAGCAACTTTCTTGAAAACCTTCGGCGTTCTATAGATCACGCCGGTGCCTATGCCAAGCGCTGTTGCGCCTGCCATGATATATTCCACGGCATCTTCGCCGGTTACTATGCCGCCTGTTGCGATGATTGGGATGTCAACTGCCGCGTAAATGTCATAAACGCAGCGAACTGTCAGCGGTTTTATCGCCGGGCCGCTTAATCCGCCGCGTCCAAATCCAATTGTCGGTCGCCTGCGCTCCAAATCTATTTTCATACCAGGCCCGATGGTATTCCCCATGTTGATTGCAGCTGCGCCTGCTTCTTCTGCAGCTTTCACAGCAGCCACTTCAGCTGGTGCTGAGGGCGACAGCTTAATTATGAGCGGGAGTTTGCAATTGTTTTTTATCGCTTCTGTGACTTTTCGGACATAATCCGGTCCTGTCTGGTCTGCCATGAGCCCGTAGCCAGGGGTATGCGGGCAGGAAATTGCGGCTTCGACAGCGGCGGGCTTGAATTTTGATTTTTCGACTTTTTCAGCAAGCGCGGCGAATTCACCCGCATCTTTGCCTGCAATGCTCAGAATTAGCGGCTCAGGCCGTTTCCAACCAGAGAATTCCTTTAACCCTTCGTCTATACCTGGATTAGGATAGCCCATAGCATTGAGCAGGCCGCAGTCCACTTCAACGATATTCGGGCCCGGATGGCCTTTGCGCGGCTCGAGCGTAAGTGATTTTGTTGTTACTGCGCCAGCGCCGTCTTCTGCGACCCGTTCCAGGCTGCCGCTGGTGGTGCTTAGAACGCCTGATGCAAGCGCAGTGGGATTTTTCCAACGTTTCCCGAAAAGTTCTATTTCGATCATCATCATTTATTCCTGCGGCAGATATTAAAAACATGAAGGTCGCCGGGCCGGTACCTCTGCAAAACACCAGAAAACGCGCTTCGTTCTTTGTCGTTTTCCTTTCAGATAACTTTTTATAGCAGATGGAGCGAAATTTGTGCGGTGAATTTATGCGGATAGTGGTAAAACTCGGCAGTTCCCTGCTCACTACCAAAGACGGCCTTAACAGCGAACGCATCCGTCAGTTTGCAGGCCAGCTTGCGAACTCACCGCATAAGATCGTCATTGTAACTTCCGGTGCCATTGCTACGGGCATGAAAAAGCTTGGCATGAAGCAAAAGCCACCGGATATCTCCATGCAGCAGGCGCTTGCCGCAGTCGGCCAGAGCTCGCTTATGCGCGAATATGAGAAGGCATTTGACGGTAAGAAAATACTTGCCCAGGTGCTGCTCACAAACTATGATTTTTCCGAAAGGATGCGCTACCTCAACGTACAGAACACGCTGCTCACGCTCATGAAGCGTGACATAATCCCTGTGATAAATGAGAATGACACGGTAACGGTGGGCGACATCAGGAAACTTGCTTTTGGCGACAATGATTCTCTTGCCACACACGTGGCCATAGCTGTCTATGCAGACTTGCTGATTATTTTCACTGATGTGGAAGGCCTTTACACAAAAAATCCAAAAGAGGCCGGCGCAGAGCTGATACGCGTCGTGGAACAGATTAGTGAAAAGGAATTCGAGATGTGCTCGGGCGCCAACGTGGTTGGCAAGGGCGGCATGCTTTCAAAGCTGAACTCTGCTAAAAAGGCAACCGAAGCAGGAATCAAAGTCATCATTGCAAACGGCACTGTTGAAAACGCAGTCGAGCAGGCTCTGGATGGAAAGATCGGTACCACGTTCATGCCAATAAAAAAAATCAATCCGCGAAAATACTGGCTTGCATTTGCTTCAGAGCCAAAAGGCAAGCTCTTCATCAACTCAGGCGCTGAAAAGGCGGTTCTTGAGGAAAAACGGAATCTCCTGCCAGTTGGCATAGTCGGTTCCGAGGGTGACTTCAAGAAAGGCGACGTCGTGGAAATCCTGAATGAAAAAAGAAACGTGATTGCCAAGGGCGTGACAAATTATTTTTCTGCTGAGATTTCCAAGATAAAAGGGTTGGACGAGGACATGGTGTTCGCCACCCTTGGCTATGCCTACCGGGAGGCGGTGTCCCGTGCCAGCATGGTCCTTATGAAAGGTGAAAAAAATGGAGAATAAAAATTTCATTCTTGAAAAGCTTGAAAGGGCAAAAAAGGCAAGTGTTGCTCTTGCCCAGTTGTCCACTTCTGAAAAAAATGCCATGCTGCTGGCAATGGCAGACGCACTGGAACAAAATTCGCAGGAAATTCTCGCCGCAAACAAAAAGGACCTGGCCGCTGCCCGTCTAACGGAAAGCCTGCGGGACAGGCTTATGCTTAACGAGGAAAGGATCAGGTCCATCGCAGATGATTTGAGAAAAGTCGCAGCGCTTCCTGATCCGGTTGGCCAGGAGGAAGGGTGGCAGGTTCAGAACGGACTGAAAATCCGCCGGGTGCGGGTGCCGCTTGGCGTCGTCGGCGTAATCTACGAATCACGGCCGAATGTGACTGTGGATGTGGCAGCGCTTTGCCTAAAAAGCGGAAATGCAGCAGTGCTTCGCGGAAGCAGCTTAGCGCTCAACTCCAATCGTGCAATCGTAAATGTCATTTCAAAAACCGTGCCCTCAGGCGCAGTTGAACTAATTGACAGTGAAGACCGTTCTGCGGTTGATGTTCTGATGGCTGCGCGCGACTATCTTGATGTGCTTATTCCAAGGGGCGGGCCAGAACTGATAAGCCACGTAGTCAACAATTCCAAGGTTCCGGTAATAGAGACGGGTGCAGGCAACTGCCACATATTTGTTGACGAATCTGCTGATCTAGACGCGGCGGAGCGCATAGTGATAAACGCAAAATGCCAGAGGCCCGGCGTTTGCAATGCTGCTGAAAAGCTGCTGGTGCATGAAAAGATAGCAAAGGAGTTTCTTCTGCGCATTGCCCAGGCACTGAAGAAAAACAAAGTCGAGCTTCGGGTCTGTGAAAAAACCGCAAAAATATTAAAGGGCGAGAAGCTTGCAACAGAAGAGGACTGGGGTAGGGAATTCCTTGACCTTATAATCGGCATAAAAATCGTGGGCAATGTTGATGAGGCCATCGCGCACATCAATCGATACAACACCAAGCATACGGAGGCAATACTTACAAACGATTACAAAAATGCGGAAAAGTTCTCAAAGATGATTGATGCTGCCGTGGTAATGGTAAACGCATCAACGCGTTTCACCGATGGCGGCCAATTCGGGCTTGGCGCAGAAATCGGCATAAGCACGCAGAAAATGCATGCCCGCGGCCCCATGGGGCTCAGGGAACTCACAACCTGCAAATACGTTGTGAGCGGGCAGGGGCAGACAAGGTGAATTCATGGCTGGCAGAAAAATATACAAAATAACTATCCTGGGTGCAGGGCGGCTTGGCTCAACGCTTGCGGTTTCGCTTTCAAAAAGGCACCGAGTCATAGTTTCAGACCCGAATCCAGAAAGGCTTGCAATGCTCGCCAGGCAGAGCAGGAACATTGCCGCGGCAGCTTCCAATGAAGAGGCAATTAGGGAATCCTCGGTGATAATTTTTGCAGTCAAGCCTTCGGTCATAATACAAACCATCGCATTGCTGAAGCAGCTGCTGGCAGGAAAACTGGTTGTTTCCTGCGCTGCCGGCACCTCTTTGAAAAAAATAGAGGCAGCCACCGGTCCGGCGCGGGTTATTCGTCTTATGCCTAACATCTGTGCCGAGGTGGGTGAAGGCATGCTTGCCTACGCGCCAGGTATGCAGGCCACTGCTGAAGACGAGTCTGTTTTTGTCCTGCTATTCTCACCACTGGGCAGATGCCTGAAAATCGATGAGGGTCAGTTGAATGCAATCACCGCAGCATCTGGTTCAGGTCCGGCTTTCCTGGCGTTTTTCGCAAAATCCATTCACGAGGCAGCAGTGGAAAGCGGGCTTTCGGAAGAAACCGCGAAGATTGCAGTTGCCCAGACTCTTATGGGTACAGGAAAACTTCTGCTTTCCGGGAAAACATTCGACGATATAATCTCAACTGTAGCTTCGCCAGGCGGAACAACTGAGGCCGGGTTGAAGGCTTTGGAAGCAAAAGGCGTCAAAGCCGCCATAAAAGAAGCCATCACAGATGCGATAAAAAAGGCAAAGGAATTGGAAGAAAAAAGTTAGCTGTTGCCGCCAGCGCAGGTTTAAAATATTTACTACAATACTTAATTATGGTCCAAATTATTCCGGCGATTCTTTGCAAAACAATCGAAGAACTAAACAGCAAAATCACCCGCGTAGCGCCCTATGTCAAGACAGTGCAGCTGGACATGATGGACGGCAAGTTCGTGCCTAATGCCACACTGCTGCCGCAACAGCTGCCAGCGTTGCAGAAAAATCTTGACTACGAATTCCACTGGATGTACCAAGACCCGGAGCCTTACCTGGACATGTTCCCAAAATCACTGCATCTTGTCAATGTGGAAATACTTACCATGGAAAAATGGAAACGGATGAAGAAAAAAGTAAAGCGGCTTGGCATAACCATAAACCCGCCAACCCCATTCGAATCTTTACTGCCTTACATCAATGAAACCAACGAATTCCTAGTTATGACGGTTAATCCTGGTTTTTCCGGGCAGAAATACATCGTCGAATGCGAAGAGAAGATGCACCGTTTGCGCAAGCTCAAGCCAAAAGCGAATATCGAGGTTGATGGCGGCGTAGATGCGGTTACTGCAAAACGGGCAGTAGCAGCAGGCGCGAACAAGCTTGTGGTCGCATCAGCGCTGTTCGCTCGCGAAAGCATTAAAGAAGCTATTGCTGATATATTATCATCTTTATAGTCTTAGAACTTGGGCGTGGGAACTATGGCATTATTCAAGAAAGTTACTAGCATCAAGAAGCTTAAGCTGATTGCCAACACAATCAGGCAGGACATCGTGAAAATGCTGTTTGAGGCCAAATCAGGCCACACAGCAGGCTCCATGGGCCTGGCAGATATTTTCACTGCGTTGTACTTCAACATTCTTTATCATGACCCGGAGAATCCGGACTGGCCGGACAGGGACCGCATGGTGGTTTCCAACGGTCATATCGCACCGGTTATTTACGCAGCACTGGCAAACGCCGGCTATTTCCCAAAAGAAGAGCTGCTCACGCTTAGAAAATTCGGCAGCCGCTTGCAGGGGCATCCGCATCGCGGCACGCTGCCAGGCATAGAAAATTCATCCGGGCCGCTTGGCCAAGGACTATCACAGGCAGTGGGCATGGCAATCGTAGCCAAGAGTGAAAAGAAAAGGTGGCGCGTTTACTGCCTTGTTTCAGACGGTGAATTGCAGGAAGGGCAGAGCTGGGAAGCAGTGATGCTTGCGAACAAATACCGGCTAGGTAATTTGACGGTTCTTATTGACCGGAACAACATCCAGATAGACGGCTACACTGAAGAAGTGCTTCCGCTGGAGCCGCTGGCAGAAAAGTTCCGCGCATTTGGCTGGAATGTCATTGACATCGACGGCCATAATGTCAAGAAGATAATCGATGCCTGCGATGAAAGCAAGGCGGTTTTTGAGCGGCCTACGGTAATCATCGCACATACTGTGCCGGGAAAGGCAATATCGTTCATGGAATTCCTGTCCGAGTGGCATGGAAAATCTCCTGCAAAAGAGCAGGCTGATGCAGCACTTGGCGAACTGGACAAGGAGCGGCAGAGGATAATGGAGGAGGACTAGCATGATCATCGAAAATATCACAAATCCAAAAGAAATCAAGGCAGTGCGTGAAGGCGTTGGCATAGCGCTTGCTGAGATCGGCGAAAAGAACAAGGATTTGTGGGTGCTTTGCGCTGACGTGACCGAATCCACGAGAATGCATCACTTTGCGGAGAAATTCCCAAAGCGGTTCGTGCAGGTTGGCGTGGCAGAACAGAATATGGCAGGCGTTGCCGCAGGGATAGCTGCAACTGGCAAGACTGCTGTAATCTCAGCCTATGCGGTTTTCTCTCCTGGTCGAAACTGGGACCAGATCCGCGTTTCCATCTGCTACAATAACGTTGACGTCAAGATACATGCCTCGCACAGCGGCCTTAACGTAGGCCCGGACGGAGCGTCGCACCAGGCGCTGGAGGATATTGCCCTGGTTCGCTCGCTTCCGAATATAATCGTGCTTGCGCCAAGCGACTATCTACAGGCCAAAAAGGCGGTTTATGCGGCCATGCAGCACAAAGGCCCTGTTTATCTAAGGAGCCCAAGGGATAAGTCAGCTGTTTTCACAACCGAAGACGCGCCATTTGAAATCGGCAAGGCAAATATCTACCGCGATGGTACGGACGTGGCAATACTGGCGCATGGCATGATGGTTTACGAATCTTTACTCGCAGCGGAGAAGCTTAAGGCAGAGGGAATAGCTGCTGCCGTACTCGATATCTCATCCATCAAGCCGCTTGACAAGGAGACGATAATCAAATATGCGAAAAAGACCGGCCTTATTGTGACTGTTGAAGAGCATCAGGTGCATGGCGGCATGGGTTCTGCCGTAGCTGAAATGCTTGCGCAGCACTGCCCGACAAAGATGAAAATTCACGGCGTATACGACCGCTTCTGCGAATCCGGCGAGCTGAAGGAGCTTTTCAAAAAATACCAGTTTGATGCAGACGGCATTGCCAGTGTCGTAAAAGAAGCGATGAAATCAAAATAGCGTCAGTCCGAACAGCAAAAGCAGTGTAGGCACTATCACTGCGCCCATCATTTGCGTTCTTTCTACATCAAGCCTTAGCGTAAGCCAGCCAAGCGCGCTTGCAAGTACAAGCACCAGTAATCCAAGCCAGCCATCCAGCAGGAAGCAGACCAGGGCAAGATAGGCGATAAACAGCCAGCCGATGGGCCTTGCATTAAGCACTGCCAGGTTGGCTGCCTTTTTTCTTAGCAGCCATACGGCAACAGATGCCAATGCAGCACCGAAAACAAAAAGCACTGCCAGGAGCAACGCATCCTGCTGCACATCAGCGAATTGCGTAAGCCAGGCCGTGGTGCCGATGCGGCTTTTGCCTATGGTCGCAGCAGTTGCCAGTGAAAATATTGCCTGGGAAACGCCAATCGAGCTGACAGTCGCCAGATAGCTAAGGGAATTGAATGGCACTGCTGCAGTGGCAAAGAACGCAACCTGGGCAGGCGAACTTATGCCTGGCAGCAGGTCAGCGAACATACCTAGAAACACGCCAAGCAGTATGAAGGCAAGCAATTCCTTCCTGAAGCCGCCTTCTTTTTTCTGTGCCGGTATTTTTGCGCCGGTGATGTTGAGCAGTGCAGCTATGGCAAACATGCCTGAGAACAGCGGCATAAACGGGTCGGGCATCTGCGAGTTAAGCGAAAAGTAGCCTAGAGCGCCGGCAGCAATGAAAATAAGCAGTGCAGTCAGCATATTCTTGCTTCTTGCCACAAGTACTACTGCCAGCACCAGCACGATATATTTTATGTAGCCGCCCAATGCCGACTGCAGATAGGGAAACATCAGCATTGACGGGATAAAAAGCAGCAGCGAAAGAAATGCAGCTGCAATGGCAGAAAGCAGCATGGTTTTCAGCGCAGTTAATCCTTCGCCGGATAATGTCATCCGCTGGCCTGGTAAGGCCGCAAGTACGGTTTCGCCTTCTGGTATGCCGAAAAATATCGCCGGAACAAATGAAGCGATGAGATTGGCAGGAAACATGCCTATGAGCAAAGCAGTTTTGCCCTCATTGGTCATGCCAAGCTGGGCTATGACTGAGCTTATGTTATTAGGATGAAGGCCAGGCAGAAACCCGGCGATAACCCCCAGGAAAACTCCTGCGAAAAATTCCAAGAATTCCATAACTATTAGCCGATGGTGATACTGTTGACGCGGATATGCGGGCCTCCGTCTTCCACTGGCGCCCGCTGGCCGCTTTTGCCGCAGATGCCCGGGTGCGTTGCAAAATCATTGCCCACTGCAGTTATGCCATTAAGCACTTCCTTCAGATCTCCGATGATGGCTACATCACGCAGCGTCTTGCCCAGTTGGCCGTTTTCGATGAGGTTCCCTTCCTTTGCCTTGAACATAAAGCCGCCTGAGAAAATGTCAACACTGCCGCCCAGACTGCCTTTGATGTACACGCCGTGCTTGATGTCAAATACCTCATCCAGCTTGCTTTTTCCAGGCTTGAACATGGTGTTGCTCATGCGCACAATGGGCTGCGAGTCATAGCTGTCTGCGCGCGCATGGCCATTAAGCTGCTGGTTAAGTTCAGCAGCGCTTTCGCGCGAGTTCATCAGGCCTGTAAGCACGCCATTTGTTATCAGCGAAGCGCGTTTGCCTTCAACACCTTCATCATCGTAGCGGTAATGGCCGAAATAGGGCAGGGTAGGGTCATCATAGATGGTAACCAGCTCATTGCCGACTTTTTTGCCAAGCTGGCCTGCATAAACAGATTCTTTTGTTATTATGGCATCTGCTTCCGAAGCATGGCCCACCACTTCATGTATGAAAGTCCCGTTCATTTCCGGATCAAGCACTGCCTGGAATTTGCCTTTGGGCGGCGCGTCTGCGTGCAGCAGCCGTTCAGCCATTTCCATTGCGTCCATTGCCACGTGTCGCATGTCTATTTTGTCTGCAGCTATCCTTGAGCCTGCACTTTGCAAGCCAGTTTGCATTAGGCTGCCTTCCCGCGCTATCACGCTGCAGCTGAAGTAAAAATGCGCTGTTGTGTCATCCAGTTCGCGGCCTTCTGAGTTGTAGAACTGCCAGCTGTTTTTTGTTCCGGAAAAACCAAGATTGGCAGATAATTTGTTTTTGCTGTTAGTCTCTTTCTCTGCTTCTTTTACCATTGCCAACACAGCTTCATCATCAAGCCATTTTATGCTGTCAGCGGTTTTCTTTTTTTCCGCAGTGGTGTTTGCGACTTTTATTTTTCCTGTCTGTAGCCCTGCAAGCTTTTCCGCATTTTCCAGCAGTTTGCCTGCGTCTGCATTTTTACTGTTTGATGCGGCAAAGCCCCAGGCGCCGTTTTTCAGCACCCGGGCAGATACGCCGTAGGAGGTGCCTGCGGCTAGGTTTGTTTCATCTCTTAGGGCCAGGCGCAGCGATTCAGTTTCTTCGAATCGAAGTTCGGCGTATTGGTATTTCTCAAGGCCGAACATCATAACACGCTTTCTGCCTGTTTTGAGAAGTCCAGAATGGCCCTTTTCTCTTCCTTTGTTTTTGCGATGCCGAAAAATAGGTAGGTTGCCATTGGCACAATCACGATGGTTTCTCCACCGAATGTGATTTCCACCTCTTTCTGCGTGTTGCCTTCGCGCTGCAGCATGGCATCAGACGCATTGACTACGCGCGTTAGCAGCGTCGGTGCCGTATCACCTAAAGCGACAGTTGCCTTTACCACAACACCGTCCTTCTGCAGCAGTCCGCCGCCTATGCCTGCTTCTTTCATCTTATTCAGCAGATTTTCCACTTCCGTTGCCTTTGCTTGTGTAAGCGCCATATTTTCACCTTTAGATTATTACTATCCCTGACGGTCCGAGCCTGAATTGCAGTGGCACCGGCAGCAGCGGAACCTCCAGATTGTAGCCTTCCTTTTCAGTTATGGTATAAACTTCATCCATGCCGTGCTCCAATATGCCCATGAGCTGCTTGTCATGCACGCCTTCGTCAATAAGATAAATCGTTGTTGCGCCGGCAGTCTTGAGTCGGCCCTCGACAACATCCATGAATTTCCTTATGGAATCCTGCGGGTTGTAGAGCACAAACGTGGAAAGCGTGTGGAAAATTATGCGCAGTTTCTTGCCGCTGCTTTCCCTTACGGCATCATTGAGCGCCAGCGAAAGGTCGTTGAGCGCGCTTGGGCCTGGCACGTACTTCAGCTTCTCGGTTTCCTGCACGCTTTTGCCGTCGCCCAGCGTCATGGTGTAGCAGTCTATAAACTTCACATTGTCTTTTTTCAGGTTGACTCCAAGCGTTGCCGCGCGTTTTATTATTTCTTCAGGCGCTGAACCGCCGCATATGAAATAAACGTCTTCCTCGGCAGATGCCGCATCTGCGAAATGATAGGCAAAGGCAGCCTTCTCCATGCCGCTCGGGCCGATAAAAAGTATGTTGCCCGGGTTTTTGTATCCTCCTTCAAGGATGATGTCCAGGTCAGCAATGCCCGTCTGCCATCTTGTTTTTCTTAAAACTGGAAGTTTTTCATCAACGCCGAGTTCGTCCATGGCGTGTTTTCTCTTTAGGTTTTTAAAAGCATGCGCTATTGCAGTTTGAAGCGCATAAACACGAGCAGTATTATCACACCGAGCATGCCGAAGAGCAGTTGTATCGTTTGCTGCGTATCATACTGGTGGGCAAAACTTTTCCTGGTCGTTTCCCAGTTAGGTCTGCTACCTGTTTCAGTTGCATTGCCCTGGGAAAGCTGCCTGCTATAAATTTTCTGCACCGTTGTTGCATTGCCGCCGAAAACATCCATTGCCTCAAGCTTGAATTCATTTAACCCAAGCTCCTGGCCGAAATTGTAAGCGAAGCGGTAAAGATAGGCAAATGAGTGATTTTCCTGCTCCAGTGTAGTTGGCGTTGCATTAACCTGACCTAGAAACGGGCTGCTGTCATTTGCTACGGTTACTATCCGCCTTAGCCCGAATTCATTTTCAGTGATATTGAAGTCATACAATCGAAAAGAGGCAACGGTTGTGCCATTCTTTATCAGCTTGGCTAAGTATATTTGCCGCTGGGAAAGCAGCAGTATGCTTATTTTATTATTCCTGAACCATTGTTCTCCCAATGCAGGCGTTTCCAGGAAGTACAGCTTCTGTTTACCTGCCGGGTACACGATCGCCGTGTCGCTGAAATTCAATTCCCTTTCAATTACCTCATAGCTGCTGCCACAGCTCCCGCCTCCTCCGCCCCGGTTATCAAAAGCATAAACAAAATCCATCGTGCCGGTAAGCTGCACTTCCAGTGGTTCGCTGCCTGATGCGTTTTCCATTTGCGCTACCAGTTCAGCTGGTATGCTCGCATTATTCGCAATGGTGTGATTGTAAGAATGCCCGAATAGGCCAAGCGTTTCATAGGGCGGCTCCACCACCACGCTTTTGTTCCTGAAAGTGAAATTAATAAACCAGTGCGAGTAGGCGTGGAATTCTCTTTCGGTTTCTGTGCAGCCGTCACCATCCAGGTCGCAGAGCGAGTCTGTTGTTCTTTTCCAGTCGCATACTGCTCCGTTTACATCTTCCAGATGGTTTGCCCTTGCGCCCCGCCCTATTATGAGCAGCGCACTACCATTGGTACTGTTATCCAGCAGCAGGTTGAAGCCGGCTAGGGCCATGCTGCCGCGTACCACCATCGGTCTGCTGTACCAGTCAAGCGAAAGATTGTCCTGGTGGGAAAAATTCTGCAGATAAAGATCATTGAGCTCTGTTGCTTTGGCATTGTTCCAGCTTAGTACGTCTGCAAAAGGTGGTTCGGTATAAAGCGCCTGGGCCGCGCACAGTAAAAACAAAAGCGCAATCAGCTTTTTCATCTACAACACTTCTGGCAGTTTCTTTATGGTAACAAAAGTAAGCAGGCCGTTTGCCCGTTTAACTTCCATCTTGGCCCTATCCCTATCGCTCATTTCTGCGATTACCTTGTCTATATCTTCCTGGTTTTCAACTACGATTATGGCCTTGCGGTCGTATTTTTCCCTGTAAAGGCCAACATCGAAATCCTTGGTGGAAAACTTGCGGCCTGTTTCCTTGAAACTGATGCCGTCTTCAATCAGGTTCTCCCTTATGGCACGCATAAGCGAGCGCTCTTTTATGTCGCCTTCTTTTGGCAGCTGGTAATATTCGCCGTACTGCTCCAGCTTGCCACTGTCCACCAGTTTGCGCAGTATCTCTTCCACATTGCCGTCGGTGACGTCTGCGCCGTTGGTGAGATAGCGCTTTACGGCCATTTCGAATTCTGCCAGCGTTATGGGGTAGTCGCGCAGTTTCGCATCCTTTTTCATCTTTACAATGGCGTCCACCACCTTTTCCTGGTTCATCCGTAGTTCTTTTCTGATATCGCTGCTGCCTTCGGGCACGCGCAGCGTGTAAACCGGTCGCTTGCTAAGCCGTGCGATGCCGTAAACTACTAGTACTATTCCCAGGCCCGGCAAACCATAGTTAAGATAGACATCCCATATGCGGCTCTCGTTGTTGATTACTGTAATGTGGAATTGCGTTCCTTCAATTTCTATGTTGAAAATGTTTTCGCCTTTGTCAAGCAGTGCGATTATGGCCAGTTCACCATCGTTCACATAATATTTTCTCCTGTCAGTGGAATTGCCCAGGCTTCCATAGGCCGTAAGCCCATTCATCGGCTGCCCGTCCACGGTGACGTTGAAAACGTATTTATTGAATGTCTTGCCAGCGTAGACTACCTGCAGCTCTTTCACATGCAGCATGCCGCTTCCGATTACACCGTCGTTGTCCTTGAGCGTAAGCACGTACTCGCCAGGTTCTTTCAGGCTTATTCTTTCCACAAATATGCTTTCATCAGTAACGCGGCGCAGCCGTTCACTATTCACTTCCTGGCCGTTTTTTGCTATCACAAAATAAACCGTGCCGTTTGTTGTTGTCATGTCATACTGTAGCGTTGCCGTCTGCCAGGTGTAGATATCCTCTGGCTGTGGCGTGAGTACTAGCTGCGGCGATTGCAGTTCTACCGAATCAGTTATACCGCGGGCGCCACCCAACTCATATATCACTCGAATGTACTTGCTGTTGTTTAGCGCTATTTTCTTCGTTTGTTTGCCAGTTCCGCTTACTGCGAATGTTTCTGAGCTTTCGTAGGACCAGCGATTTTCCATCAGGTCCCTGCTCATATTGTTTTGCCCAGAGTCCAAATAACTGCCGAGCGTTCCATCGTAAATCAGCAGCCTGTCTTTTTGCTCCGGTGTCAGCTCGCTATACCAGCTTTCGTTGTACATTGTCCCACCACGCAGCACCAGGTCTTTTCTTCCTATATAAACCACAATGCCGTCGCTGGCGTTATTTTTCAAATCATCCAAAACATAATTCGGCATGGCACCAGTTGCAACAACGTATATTCCCCGGCCAAGCGTTCTTCTTTCTGATATTCTCAATGTGTAACCGTATTTTTCCAGCGGTTTGAGTTTCTCAGCCAAGTCTGTTATGCGGTTCGCTTCGATGCCTTCGTTATCATTAATGAGAGTTACCTCACGGAAGCCGCGCAGCCGATAGCTCACCAGCGTTAAATTGCCTGCTCCGCGCATGTCGTATACTAAATAACCGTAATTGCCTGCTCTGCCCAGCTCCACTATGTTGAAAAATGGTTTTTGTATTATGGTGTCGTTTGTCTGCTGCTCAGGAGGCTGGTAGAAAACGAAGGCTACTGCGATCACAGCCAGTATGATGGCAAATGCGCCCAGCAGAACGTAGCGTAGCTTCATGGGTTCATCCTTGTGTTTTTCAGGAATTCCAGGTCGTTCTTGTAGAACTCCCGTATGTCTTTCAGGTCAAGCGCAAGCATCATCGGCCTTTCCAGGCTCAGGCCCCAGGCCAGTACTGGATAAATCCCGCAAAGCGGTATGCTCACTTCCGGCCTGAACATGCCTGCACCGCCCAGCTCCATCCATTGTTTTCTGTCTTCATAGTAAACTTCAATTTCCAGGCTAGGCTCAGTATAGGGGAAATAGCTTGGCCTGAAGCGGATTTTTTCAAAACCAAGCTTGTTGTAAATCTCTTTCAGTATGCCGAGCAAATCGCGGAAAGTTGCGTTTTCCCAGGCAACGATGCCTTCAATCTGATGGAATTCCGCCAGATGCTTGTAGTCTGTTGCCTCGTTTCTGAATACGCGGCCTACGGCGAAGTACTTGCGCGGTTTTTTGTCTTTCAATGCGGCCAAATATCTTGCGCTCAGGCAGGTGGTATGCGTTCGCAACACTGTTTTTTTTGCAATGCTTTCCTGCCAGCTATATTTCCAGCCTTTCTCATGCGCTGCCTTCACCCGTTCTACAAGCTGCTTATCGCTTGGTAGCGGCGTTTCTTTTTCTACGTAGAACGTGTCTGCCAGTTCGCGGGCCGGATGGTCCTGCGGCTGGAATAGCGCATCGAAATTCCAGAATGCCGACTGCAGCAGCTCTCCTTCCATCTCTTCAAAGCCAAGCTCAGCCATCAGGTCGCGGACCCGGTCTGCGAACATTGCAGTAGGGTGCGCCTTGCCAATTGCCGCGTCAGCCGCCTGCACATTAAGGTCCAATTCATTTTCCTTTTCCAGCCCTGAAAGCGGTTTGCCGGTATATTCCACTGCATAAATCTTCTCTGTTTTTTTGGTAATAAGATGTCTGCGGAAAAGTTCATCCTCAGTCAGCTTATCACAGCTTCCATTTGCCATTATGCTGCGGAAAGCATCTTCCAGTTTTTTGATTTCCATTTTTACTTCATCATAGCTTTTCAGCGGTTTGAGTTTTCCTGCCTCGATGTCGACAAAACCCTTTGTTTTCGCCCAGCGGATGCCTATTGACTTTTCATCTGCATTCAGCTCGTTTATGCCGACTCCCTTGTTGGCTTTTATGAAGACGGACTGCTCGGGGAAGCCTACGGACATGTAATTTTTATACTCCTCTTCTGCCTGCAGTGCGGTCTTTTCACTTTCCTGCAGTTTGACGAAATCCTTTGCCCGCAGCGATTCTATTGCTCTTCGTACTGAGTCCTGATTAAGCGAAAGCTGTTCTGCCAGTTCTTCCAGGCTTGCGGTTTTTTTCTTCTGCAGGTACGCAGCTATTTCCCGTTCCCCCTTGTACATCTAGCTTCCTCCGCTTCTTTTTTCCAGCGTGATGTAGATATAACCGCCTACAATTATTATTATCATTGCTATGACTGCCCAGCCGTATTGGCCGGTGAGCGCTCCCTGGAATCCGCTGAGAATTCCATAGAAAAATCCGGATACTTCCTTTTCCAGCGGTTCTTCCACCTCGAAAATTACGGAAAATTTCACCAGGATGGTATCGCTCCAGGTCAGTTCGCCTATTTTTGTTGGCAGCGTTCCTGTGAAGCCGTCCGGCTTCGGATTAAGATCCATGGCAACTGAATCTGCCGGCGGGACTAGCTTAAGATGAATATTCTCTGCCAGCAGGATGTCTCCCTGCGGCGTTGATAGGAATGATAATGCATCCGGGTCAAGCTTGTAGCGCGTGGTTCGCGGCTTGTAGGCGTCTATCATGAAAAGGCCGCTGCTGCCGAAGTTGCTGATATTGGCGTTTTCCCGCGATATGGGCTTGGCCGAGTATTCTATCACCACTTCGCCATGGCAGATGCCCTGGATGGGGTTGCATTTTTTTCTCGGCTGCGGCCTTACGCGCAGGTCGCTTATGGAAACTTTGGCCGGGTTGACATGGTATTTCATATCCGGCAGCGCTGTAATGCTGGTCCAGAAAGAAATGTCATTGCTGGAGAATCCGCTGTCGTAGGCTGCCTGCGACTGGTCGCCGGTTATTATGAGCTTGATGTTTTCGGTGACGCGTGCAGAGCCATCCGGCTGGATGTCATGAATACTGACCAGCACGTCTTCCAGCATGAATTCGCTGTATGCCACCGTGGCAAGCAGCAGCAATGCGAATAGGATCTGCAGCCTCATGAATTGTTATCTGAATATTCATTTTTAAACTTCGTTGTTTTGCTGCCGCGCGCCTACGACCGGAAAAAAGGTAATTTTAAATACTTTACTGCACATCTCTCAAGAACACAAACTGAATTCTGTGAGAGCATGGATAATCAAAACCCAGAAGAACTCAAGACAAAAATTGCGGACCTAGAGAAGACCAAGTCCGAACTGATAGAGCGGATAAAGAAAATAAACCGCCGCACCAGGTACAAACAGTACGAGCAGAAGGCACTAGAGCCGTTCCTGGAGAAAACCAAAAACGTGGACATCGAGTCGGTCAAGCGCAGGAAGCGCATGATGGAATTCAAGATTGCAACTCAGGCTTACACTCCGAAACTGGAGCGCGAATGGATAAAGGAAGTCAAGAAAATCGACGAGCAGCTCACGGACATTCGCGAGATAGACCGTGCCCGCCGGAAAATAAGATACATCTTCCAGGACATACAGGACGGGGAAAACGAAGTCAAGGTAATTGAAGAGGAGCTCAAGAAAATAAGGGATGAGCTTAAGACTCTCTACGGCAGCATGAAAAACGTGCGCTACGCTGAAAGGCGCGCTGAGATGGCTGCCAAGAAAGAGGAAGATGAGCTTGTCAGCCTTGGCGACCTTGCGACGATGGAAGAGTAATAAGCTTCTTCAGGTCTGCTATGATTTCTTCATGATCAAACGCCAGTAGCGGCAGCTGGTTCAGCTCAAAAAAAGCGACTTCCGCCGCATCTGTTCCTGCCTTTGGCTCACCGCCTGTTCTTTTTACTATATATACAAGGCTGACGATTTTTCTGCTGTCCCGTGCCGGGTCAGAGTAAACGCCCATGAGCTTAAGCGGTTCCACTTCCAGGCCAGTCTCTTCCCGTGCTTCTCTGCGCAGGCACTCTTCAACTGTTTCATTTTCCTCTAAACGTCCGCCTGGCAGCGCCCACTTGCCTTTTTCCGGCATGTTGCCGCGCTTGATAAGCAGCAGCTTGCCATTCTCAATAAGTATCGCATCGCACGCTAGAGTTCTCATGCAGCAGCTTCGCTAAGAAATTTAAAATAGATATGCGTTATCAGTTTATGAAAGTAAAAGTCATTTTCAACCCTCTCAAAAGCTGGGCAGCAGCCCTGGCAGCTGCGGTAAAGCGGCATCTGCGCCAGGCCAGTCATCATATTGTTGCCAAAGGCGCAGAAGTCACCGTCTGCATTGGCGGAGACGGAACCATACTGTACGGCAATCATAAGAAAAAAATCCAGGGAAAGATTCTTGGCATAGGCAGCAGGCGGAGCTACATCTGTCAGCTGCGCCGGGACAACTGGAAAAAAGAATTGCTTTCCAAGCTGCAGGACAACACCGATGATATGTTTGTGCTGGATTATGCGGCAAAAGGCATCCGCGGCACGGCAGTCAATGACGTTGTAGTGCATGCGAAAAATTATCGTGTGCTTGGCATCAATCTCCAGGCAGCAGGCAAAAAGCACTTTTTTCGCGGCGATGGTCTGATAATCTCATCTGCCATCGGCTCAACCGGCTATGCCTATTCGGCAGGTGGAAAGGCAGTTGCGCCCACTGCAAAAATACTTCAGCTGGTGCCCATTGCGCCGTACCGCAGGACATTCAAGGGCATGGCTGTGCGAGGAAACGATAGGGTCGTTGTATCTGCAAACCGCGCCTGCGCGCTGATAATCGATGGCATTTACCTAAAGGAATTAAAAGCAAACGAGTCAGTAGCAATACGCAAAAGCAAGTCATTGCAATTTTTCAAGGGGGTCGGTTGGTATGAATAAGGAAGACATACTCAGGCAAGGTTTCGTAGTTGTTAAAGTTACGGTAGCAGGCATTAGGCAGACCCACCGGCTTGACATTGCCAAGGAAAAAAGCGGCAATGGCTACTTCAACTACCTCGCAGGCAGATTCTCGATTCCCGAGGCGGAAATGATCCGACTGGCAGAAGAGCTGCAGCTGCCGATAAAATCCCACGGCGTTTACGTTTTCCCGCGCGGTAAAAGCAGGCAGGACTTCACCACTGCTAATTTCCAGCCTGAAACCATCGAAGCTGAGATAGACGATACTACGCCAGACCGGTCATACCAGGACATATAGTGCGTTCTTGGAGCAGGTCTAATTGCTACAGATTTTCTTTCAATAGCTTTACAAGTTCCGCACCGATGCGGAGCTGCGCTTCTTTTGTGTTTGCGCCAAGGTGTGGCGTTAAGTAAACGTTATCCAGCTCCAGCAGTTTGCCGGTGTACGGCTCCTGGGAAAAAACATCAAGGCATGCGCCTGCTATTATGCCTGCTTTGCATGCTTCGTACAAATCGTCTTCGTTTATGATATCTCCTCTTGAAGTGTTGATGATTACTGCGGTTTTTTTCATCTTGGCGATGCTCGCACTGTTTATCATGCCTTTGGTTTCTGGCAAAGACGGCACATGAATGCTTATCACATCTGCTTTTGCAAACAGCTCATCCAGCTCAACGAATTTTGCAATTCCATCTTCCTGTCGCGGCGGAGGATTGTAGGCTATTATCTTCATGCCAAGCGCAGCTGCTTTTTTGCCGACTAGTGCACCTATGCGGCCATAGCCGATTAAGCCAAGCGTTGCTCCATCTAATTCAGTACCTACCAAACCTTTTTTGTCCCATATTTTGTTTTTTATCTGCAGGTGCGCCTTTGCAATGAATCTTTTTGCAGAAAAGATATGGCCTATTGTCAATTCTGCAACTGCATTGCTGCTTGCGCCAGGGGTGTTAAGCACTTTTATGCCGCGTTCTTTGCAGGCTACTGCGTCCACATTGTCCAGACCGACACCGCCGCGCAGCACAAGCTTCAACTTAGGTGCATGTGTCAGCAGTTCTTTTGTCACTTGTGTCTTGCTTCGAACTATAAGTGCATCTGCCGTCTGCAGCGATTCACTGAGGTTTTTTGGAAGATAATCAACTTCACCAAGTTTCTTTATTTCTTCCACAACGTCTTTTTCCATTTCATCAGAAATAATTATTTTTGACATAATTTTCCCCTCGTTATTGCTTTTGCTCGCTAGCTTTATTATAATTACTGTCTTCCTGCCAGAATTTTCCCACCAGCACAGATGGCTTGTTTGTTGCCGGCACCTTTGCGCCGTTGAAAATCCAGTTATAGGTGCTCCAGCGGAATCGCTCGTCAAAATAAACTACTGCCACGCGGTCAGTTTCCTTACGGCGGGCTCGGCCTGCTGCCTGTAGCGCCTTTATCGTTCCCGGATAAAGATAGGCATACTCCCAGCCCATAAGGAATTTCTTTTCATAATATTCTATCAACGCTTCTGTTTCTGCGTTCATTTCTTCCAGGCCAACACCTACGACTACCACGGTTTTTATCTCCTCTTTCGAGAAGTCAACGCCCTCTGCTAGCGAACCGCCTTGCACTCCGCAGAGTACGCCGCCTTTTTCTGAAAACCGCCTGATAAGTTCCCGCAATTCCCGCGGCCTCATGCCGCTTTGCTGCACATGCAGGTTGTGCTGTTCCAGCAGCGGCAGTATGCTGGCCATCACATTATAGGATGGGAAAAACAATGCAACGCCTCCCGGCGTGTTGTTTATCAGCTGCCTTATTTCTATTGCCATCTTCAGGTAATTTTCCGGATTGCGCTGGTTGAATTTAGTCGTTGCTTCAGTTGCAATCACATTCAGCAGGTTGCTTTCAGGAAACGGAGAGGGATATTCGCGCAGCAGTGTTCTGCTTGGGTCTAAACCAAGCACGTCCCGGTGCATTTCCAGCGGCAGCAGCGTGCCGCTCATCAGCACGCTTGCATAGGTTTCATTCAGTATGCCTGTAAGCAAAGACGGATCAAGTATCTTGCGGGATAGCCGCACACCGTAGGGAGTGCGCTTGAGTATGCGCACCGATTGCAGTTCGCTGTCCCACTCAGAGATAAAAGTCGCCAGCTTCAGTGCTGCGCTTTTCTTTGCCTTGAGTTCTACGTAAGTACTGCCAGCATCATTCAGATTGTTCAGCAGGCCTGTGCTGAATTCGCCAAGCAGCGCGTCAAAATCGTCTTTTGTCACCACCACTTCGTCTTTCTTTCCAAGCATTTCCTCTGCCCAATCAGTGAATTTGTCTCCAATCCTGTCTTCCCGGTAGCCGAATGCGCGCAGTTCTTTTTCCGCCCGGTATACCATGCTGCTCCACGTTGAAATTGAAAGGTAGCTGCGCACTCTGCTGCTCAAATTATGCGCCTCATCAACTATCACTATGCAGTCTTCTATCTTCTTGCCCGTCTTACTAAGCAAACCATCGCGTATTTTCGGCACAACAAAATGATAGTAGTCCCCTATTATCACGTTGGAGACTGCGGCCATGCGCAGCAGCAATTCGTAGGGGCATAGTTTGTTTTCCGCAGCCAAATCCGCAGCTTCACTGAAGCTCATGCCCGTTCCATAGGCCGCCACAAGCTTCTCCATTTTTTTCTCATTTGCAAAATCCAATGCCCTTACATTATTATAGAATTCGCACTTTTTTCTCTTGCGCTTGTTTTCGCAGAAATGATAGAAGCTTTCATTATCATATTCATCCACGTCCATCAGGCACAGGTGCCTCCGGCCCACCAAATCGATTGCGCGGATTTTTGCATTGTGCTTTTTCGCTATGCCCATAGCTACGTCCAGCGCAATCCGATGCTGCGATATTTTCGGAGTGAGGAAAAAAACCGTAAGGTTTGTTTTGGCTGCATAGGTTAGTGCGGCTGAAAGCGCCGCGTCGGTTTTGCCGCTGCCCGTGGGCGCATGCAGCAGGATGTTGTTGCCTGCAGCTATGGCTGAGTGGATGTCCTGCATCAAACCAAGCTGGAATTTTCTAGGCGCATCGTGCCTGAATAAAAAATCTGCCACAGCGAAATTTTGTATAGAATTTATTAAAGGGTTTGCGCATAAGCCTGCATGCAGTTTCTTTACAATGAGCCCGCTGCACTTCACAGGAACGCGCTGCTGATCGGCGACACTCACTTTGGCATGGAGTACAAACTGCGGCAGAAGGGAATACACGAGCGTACTTTTAGCGAACGTGTGGTGCAGCACATCGAGCAGCTGCTGAAAAAAACAAAGGCGAAAAAACTTATTATTGCAGGCGACGTAAAAGATCAGATTGGCGGCGTAGACGACATAACTGTTGCCATGCTGCAGCGGCTGCAGGACGCCGTTGAGGAGCTAATCATTGTGAAAGGTAACCATGATGGCGGCATTGAAGCGACCGGCGCGACCGTAGTTCCGGCAGACGGTTTTTCCTACTACGGAGTCGGCATCTTCCACGGCCATTCCTGGCCCGGCGAAGAGGTGCTGCAGTGCAAGCAGCTGCTTTCCGCGCACCAGCATCCGCAGGTTGAATTCCGCGACCGCTCGGGCAAAAGGCATTTCCAGCCGGTGTGGGTTGTTGCCCAGGCGGACGCCGAAGAAATTGCAAAGCACTATGAAAGTTTCAACAAAAAATCCCAGCTGATTTTAATGCCCGCATTTAATCCGCTCGTCGGCTCGTCGTTGAGACAAAATGAGCACCTCGGGCCGGTCCTTAATAATAACCTATTTAAACTCAACGCTGCATTACTATTCTCGTTGGACGGAACCCTGTTGGGTAAATTAGGCGACATCAAAACAGAGTGATCCTATGGGAAAAAAACGAAGAGGAAGGGAACGGCTTGTCCGCTGTTCTGGTTGCGGAAGGCAGATGCCGCGCGACAAGTGTGTTAATGATATGAAAAGAAGGTCCTATTCTACTGATTTGAAAGAAAAAGGCGCAGAAAATGTTTCTTTTAGCGATTTCGTTGAAGTCTCCTACTGCATCAGCTGCGGTAAACATCGCGGAATCTTTGAGAAGAAAAAACAGCAAGCTCAAAGGAGGAGGGAAAATCGCTATGGCTCGACGTTCTGAACAGGCATTTGAAGTGGCATTCGAAGGAAAGAGTTACGCGGCCATGCAGCAGAAAATGGGAAATCTTCCACTGATTGTCATCAAGGCAAAATCCGGCTATGTGGCCTGCAGCTACATAGACAAGGAGACCGCAGAAAAAGTCGGTGACATCGCAGCATTCGTTGCCGGCGTCAAAACTGTGGAGGATTTCAAGAAGGCCAAAATCCGTTCAGTCACCACCTGGGCTGAGAACCTGGGCATTCGCGAAGGCATGAGCGTAAAAAAAGCGCTAGAGCTTATGGACGCCCCTTGTAAATAAGAATAAGAGCACCAGTCCGGCCACTCCAGTTGTCAACGTGCAGATGTTGGTATTTTTCGGGTCCTTGGTATCATAATAATTTTGCGGACTTATTTTCATCGTTCTATTGACCTGGTCAATACACACCTGTTTTGTTACCGGCGTGCCGGTAAGCGTACTGGTGAATGCAGTCACAGTCGGATCGCCTTTCCCTATATTCTCGCAGATCTTTGCAGAGTTAACTCCAGTCGGATTAGTCGTTGCAAGTATGGTCGCAATATCATAAAAGCAGCGGTTCTTCAGCACCAGGGATTTTTGCTGCACATCCCAATTGCCAGTTCGTTGTCCGTAGTACTCGCCCATCTTCTGGATTTGATAGCAGTAGAATGTGGAATGCGCGTCATCACCTCTCATGTAGGCGGAAAATACTGCTGCCTGGTGGTAGCATTCCATTTGCCGCTCCACGTTAAGCATGGAATCGCATTGCTCTGCATTCTGTGCATCTGCGCCGTAGCATCCGGCCAGTAGGAAAACTGCAAGCAGGATACCGAAAACCAGCAACCGTCTCATCAATGACCCTTTTCTGCATAGGCTTTCAGCAGGCGCTTTGCCATGCGCAGCACTGTTCTTATGTCGTCTTCAGTCTTTGCGCCTGCGCAGATTACCTTGCCATTCTTGAAGAGCAGTAGTGAAACCTTTGGCTTTTTGAACTTGAGAATAGCACCGGGAAACTGTTCCGGTTCGTACTCCACGTTGTCCAACTTGTAGGCTATCTTATACAAATCAAGCGTAAGGCCAAGTTCTGCAGCCGCCACGATATTGGTAATCTCGATCTTCACCTTTTTGGTGCTGTGTATTTTCTTTGCGTAGGGAAGCAGCAGTTTTCGTGTCTTCTCAACTGTTTTCTCCACCAGGGAGCGTCGCTTGCAGCCCACACAGACTATCTTGCCGTTCTTGAAAAGCAGCAGCGATGCCTTGGGTTCTTCAAACTTCAGTATGGCTCCGGGAAACTGTTCCGGCTCGTACTCAATGCCCTTGATTTTCGCCGCCAGCTGGAAAAGATCCAGTTCCATGCCCAAGTCTGCTGACGCAACAATATTCG
>JAZDDV010000071.1:0-9388 GCA_043809425.1 Microcaldota archaeon
TTGCTTTCACGACTTCGATAAGAAGCCCTGAATATTCGTTCGGCTCTTGCTTTGGCGGCGATATTCAGTTCTGCATAAAGGTTTTGGATCCGTACAAGCAGACAAGATGCATGGAAACCTTCCACTGCAATGTGGCAGCAGACAGCTATTACTCCGGAAGCCTGGAGGATTCCAGCAACTGTATGTTCTCCTTTAACCAGCGGAACAAGCATTATCTTATCGGCAATGTGCAGCTGACCAAGGAGAAGTATGCCGGACTAAAAGCAAAGCTGATCGGTGAAATCGCCCAGACGTTCAAGGCAAAGAAAACGATTCCTTCGGTAATTGAAATCATCAGCGGGAAAGGTGAGTGGAATGGATGAACTGGAGAAGGCCTTTCAGACAATTACTTCAATCATCTTAGGCAAAAAACTGGTCGGCTACAAGGATTACGAAACCTGGCTGGCTAAAAACGTGACAACCGGTGACTACGGCAAGTCTTTGATAAGCGGGGAGAAGATCTATCTGCCGCCATTTGACTTTTACCGGGATATCAAACACAATATCCTCACCATTGAAGAAGCCTATGATACCCAGGGCAAAAAACAGCTTTCTTCTGCCGAACTGGATTCGCTTTCATTTTCAAATGCAAAGAAATTGCTGCAGAAATTATCGACCACAACGCCGAATACCAAGTATGGTGAAAACAGCGACCTGATAGACTGTGATTTTTACTATACGTCCCACCACGGTTACAAGTGCGTGGCACTCAACCGATCAAAATACTGTTTATGCTCGTTCTGGCCAAGGCAGTCTGAGTACATAGTTGGCTGCTATTACGTATTTTCTTCCCAATTCTGCATAAAATGCTATAACTCGGAAGGTCTGGTCCGCTGCTTTGAACTGAGCGACTGCAGCAACTGCACTGATTCGTTGTTCTGCCATAATTGTGAAAATGTTCACGACTGCATGTTTTGTTTCAATGTCAAGAACCTCAGGTACGCAGTGGCCAATGTCGTGCTTCCGCAGGAGAAGTACAGGAAAATAAAGGAAATTGTCCTGAAGCAGGTTGTAAGCGAGCTGGAAAGCAAAAAAGACCTCAAATGGAACATATACAACATCGGGTGTGCTAAGACATGAACGCAGGACCGCAAACATCCGACGCCTTGAACCATGCGTGGAAAAAGACCTGCACGCTACTATTCGGAGAAGATATCGGTGATCTTGAAGGATATTCCACGTGGCTTTCCGGCTTGATTGACACCAACATGATAAAGAAGTCGAGCATTTCAGGTAAGAATGTTGCCTTTTCAGTTAAAGAATACGCCCCAGATTCAAAATGGATAAGTTTCGACGAAATCGACTTTAATAAAAAATTCGAACCCTTGAATATAAACGAGATAAAGGACATGGATTCAATAGTAGAAGCTATTTCTGATAGAAATTACTACTGCGGCAACATAATACTTGGAAACTCAGCCTACATAGAAAGGTGCTCTAATCTGACAGATTGCTTCTATGCTTCTGATTCTGCTCAATACACAAATTCCAAATACATCGCATTCTGCACCGTAGGCCGGGACAGCAGTTATTGTTTTGGGGTGCATGGACCCGGGGACACGGACTTTTGCATACGGTGCACCCAGACATTTAACGTCAAACGCTCCTTTGAACTATGGGTAAGGCAGAACTGCTCTGATTGTTATTACGTATACGATTTGGATAGCTGCTCCAACTGTCTTTTTTCTTTTCACCTAAGGAACAAAAATTACTGCATTGGCAATCTGGAACTTGACCGGGACAAATATCTTAAAATAAAAAACAAACTCTCGAGCGAACTGGTAGAAGAGCTGAAAAAGCACAAATCGCTGCCGTCTCTTCTTGACATTATGAAAAAGAGCAAACACGACGCTCTAAAATTGGATTTTCAAGGGCAAAGGGAAGAAAAACTAGACAAAACTATTGTGGAAAAAGGATTCTCTGGTACTACCCGAATTCTTTTTGGGAAAAAACTTTCTGGGATGGATGATTATGAAAAATGGCTGACGGCTCATTCACACAAAATGCTGGAGCGTAGATCAGTTATTTCAGGTAAAAAAATACTTTTCCTGCCATACATAACGGCTTTGGTCATGGCAGACGAATCGCTAGCTAATCGCATCGTAACGGCGGAGGAAGCTATTGTCATAGGCGAGAAATTTAAGGTAAGTCCTGCAGAAGCAGAGGCCATGACTTTGAAAAATGTCCATGAAAGCATAGGTAAACTGGCCTATGTCAACGTTGATTTTAGGATAGGAGAATGCAGCAATCTTGTTGATTGTTCAGTCGCCTATGCTTCCTCGAATTGTTATAGGGCATCGGCCATTGTCAGTTCAAAAGATTGCGGATGTGGCATGTGGCCAAAAGATTCCACCAACTGTTTTGGTTTTGATACGCTTTTCGACTCCTCATTCTGCATAAACTGCTATCATTCAGTGAAACTCAGCCGCTGCTTTGAGTTGGACGCCTGCAGAAACTGCTCTGATTCCTATTTCTCCCATAATTGCGAGAATGTACATGATTCCATGTTCTGCTTTAATACAAAGAACGCGAAGCACGCCCTAGGGAATGCTCAGCTAGAGCCAACTAAGTATAAAGGTATTAAGCAGGCGTTGTTGGAACAGATTGCCGAAGAGCTTGAAGACAAGAAAAACCTAAAATGGAACATATACAACATCGGGTGCGAAAAATCATGACGAGCTCAAACCAAGTCTATGATGTAATGAACAAGGAGTGGAAAAGCACCTGCAGGATTCTGCTTGGCGGCGAAATAGGGGAGCTAAAGGACTATGAGGAATGGCTGCAGCACTATAAGACGCCCATGCGCATGGAAAAATCCAGCATTTCAGGAAAACAGGTGAATCTGCTTACAAGCGACTATTGCCAAGGTGCCAAATTCCTGAGTTTTGATGAGGTAGTCACTGGCAAAAAATTCGAGCCATTGAATATCAACCAGATGAAAGACGTGGATAGCATAGTCGAAAGCCTGCAGGAAAGAGCTGGCTACACCGGCAACATAATCCTGGGCAATTCGAAATTCGTGGAAAATTGCAGCAACGTGATAGACAGTTTTTACGTCTATGAAAGCATAATCGTCTCGAATTCCAAGAATATCGGCTTTTGCGATACTGTGAGAGGATCTGAAAACGTATTCGGCTTTAAGGGCGCGGCCAATTCCGGCTATACTATGAAAGGCTGCATAAGCACTAACAACAAGAGGAGCTTTGAATGCTACTTTACCATGGGCTGCTCTGACTGCTACTACGTGGCCAAGCTTCTCAACTGCAGGGACTGCCTTTTCTGCTTTGGCGCAGAGAACAAGACGCATGCGATAGGCAATCTGGAGCTGCCAAGGGATAAATATCTGCAAATAAAGACAAAGCTACTGGATGAAATCAGGGAAGCACTAAAAAAAGAAAAAAGGATATTCTCTTTGCTTGACGTAATCTCCGGAGCAGCAACCTACGGAGACAAACTGACCTTAGAAGACAAGGAAAAAGAGAAAAGTTTCGACAAGAAAGTAATTGAACAGGCATTTTCCAAGACCAGCTCAGTGATTCTGAAAAAAGAGCTGGAGAATATAGATAATTACGCGGCTTTCCTTGAGAAGCACGTTCCAAAGAACATTTTCCTGAAATCAGCAGTGAGCGGACGGCAGGTAGGCATACTAAGTTTTGCATCCAGGGTGTTCAGCTCCTACGACGTGAAAAACAGAATCGTAAGCGAAGACGAGATCAAACAGATTGGAAGAATAAGCATAGATAAGAATGATGTGGAAAAGATTGACGCAGACCAGGAGAATCTTTCCAAAATTTTGAGTAAAATAGCCTATACGACATTTGACATCAGGGAAGGCAACAACGTAAACGTCCTGAAGTGTGTAGAGCAGATAAACGCAGAAAGCTGCTACAACGGCTCTGCCTTCGTCCATTCCAAAAAATGCGCCTATTGCTTCTGGCCAAGAGAATCAGAATACATATTTGGTTCGACAAATATCCTGGAATCATCCTTCTGTATGAAGTCGTTTTACTCCAAAAAAGTCGCAAGGGCTTTTGAGGTAGATAGCTGCGAAAGCTGCACTGACATCTACTTTTCCCATAATTGTGAGAATGTTCATGATTCCATGTTCTGTTTCAATGAGAAGAACCTGCGCTATGCAATAGGCAACGCGCCGCTTCCAGTAGAAAAATATAGAACAACCAAGGCAGCTCTCCTGGAACAGGTTGCAGGCGAGCTGGAGAAGAAAAAGAACATACGCTGGGACATCTATAACCTAGGCTGTGGAAAGGTGTGAAGATGGCTTCTGAAGTTTATGACGTTTTGAATAAGAGTTGGAAATCCACGTGCAGGATTCTCCTTGGCGAAGAGATTGGCGAGTTGAAGGATTATGAGGGATGGCTGAAGGACGCCTACAAAGGAGGAATTACCCAAAAATCACACCTGTCCGGAAAAGAAGTGGTTCTTGCTTCCATCGGTGGCTCCAGGAATTATTGCAAGAATGCAAGGTTTGTCTCAGCAGATGAACTGAAGGAGAACGCAATCAAGCCGTTGACGATTAACGAGATAAAGGATGTCGACAGCATCGTTGAGGCGGTAGCCGAAAAATGGGAGTACACTGGGAATATAATTCTTGGTAATTCCCAATTCGTGGACAAGAGTTCCCTGATAACCAATTCCAGTTATGTCTACGATTCCTACGACGTCTCTGATTCCTCCTATATCGCCTATTCAACAATGGCAAGAAAACAGAGCAAATACTGTTTTGGAGCTATCGGCCTGCTCAACGAGTTTCTGATTCGCGGTGCGAATATGAATGTCAAACGTGGGCTCGAAACATTATTCAACGTGAATTCCAGCGACCTGTACTTCGCGTATAACTGCAATGATAGCAGCGACCTGATGTTCTGTTTTAATCTGAAGAGCAAGAGGAACTACATCGGCAATCTGCAACTGCCCACGGGAAAATATTCCGAATTGAAAAAGAAATTGTTGGCTGAAATGAGGGAGGAACTGAAAAGGGAGAAAAAACTGCCGAGCCTGCTGGACCTATGCAAAAATGAAAAACCGGAGCACGTAGCTGCCATTAAAAAAACCGAAGAAAAATTCGACATGGCACCGATAGAAAAGGCATTCTCTGCCACCGCCAAGGTCATATTCAAGAAGGAACTAGGAAGCATCAAGGACTATGAAAAATACCTATCACGGTACATCAAACCGATTAAGGAGCTGATTTCTCCGGCTGGGATAAAGGTATACCAGCCAAACGAACCCTACCGGCCCTATCCTGAAAAAAGGATTGTATCGTTGGAGGAGGCGTACGAATTTGCCAAAACGCCATTAAATGAGGCTGAAATCTCCGGTTTCAGGCAAATAAAAGAAAACTTATGGAAAAACGCATTTTTCGTTGGCCAGTTCAGGGAAGGAAATTTTTACAATTATGAAAGAGCCTATTTCGTAATAAATTCCATGAACATATATGGGGTGAATGATGCGACAAACGCGGAAAACTGCGCCATCGACAATATGGCACTAAACAGCAAGTATGCGTTTGGCAGCTCCAGGATACTGGAATCCCAGTTCAGTATCAACTGCCATAATTCCCTAAGGTTAGGCAGGTGTTTTGAGCTTGACAGCTGCACAAACTGTTCGGATACCTACTTTGCCCATAACTGTGAGGGTCTGATCGATGCGATGTTCTGCTGGAATGTCAAGGCCAAGCATTGTGCGATAGGCAACAGGGAGCTGCCGACAGAGCAGTACAGGAAAATAAGGGATGGGCTCGTGGAACAGATGGCCGATGAGATCCTTAGAACCAAAGAACTGAAGTGGGACATCTACAATATCGGGTGCGCCAAGGCATGAAAACGCCGGCTTATATTTCATTGAATAACGCATGGAAGAAAACCTGCTCGGTAGTCTTTGGAGAAGATGTCGGGGAACTGGACGCCTATGAACCGTGGCTTGCCGAATTTACAATGCCGGGAATTCACAGAAAATCAAGCGTATCAAACAGGGACGTTACCTATGCTGTTACTGAATACGATGAGAAATCAAAATGGATAAGTTTTGATGAAGTAGAATCAAATAGGAAATTCAAGCCGCTGGACATAAATGAAATAAAGGACATAGACTCCATCCGTGAGGCCATTGCAGACACGGCATACTACGCAGGAAATATCGTGCTTGGAAATTCAGGGCAGGTGGAAAGAAGCTCCAGTATAAACGACAGTTTCTACATGCGGGACACCATGCTGCTTGGCGATTCGAAATATCTAGACCACTGCTTCATCGGCAGGGTTGACGAATACTGTTTCGGCAGCTATGCAATCGGAGAAACCTCATTCTGCATAAGGTGCGCGCAGACCTACCGCGACAAACGGTCTTTCGAGCTTTGGATGAGTTGGAATTGTTCAGATTGCTATTACGTATATAACGTCCATAACTGCACAAATTGCCTCTTTTCATTCAACGTCAAAAACAAGAGGAATTGTATAGGAAACCTGGAACTCAACAAGGATAAATACGAACAAACGAAAAAGAAGCTATTGGCAGAGCTAGCTGATGAGTTAAGGCAGAAGAAACGGCTGCCATCCCTGCTTGACATCGTGAACAGAAGCAAATACGAGAAACCGCAGTTGGCAGAAGTCAAGGCCGCGGCTGAGGGTTCGGCCAAGAAAATCATAGAAACTGAATTTTCAAAGACAAGCGGAATAATTCTGGGCAAGAAACTGGCTGGAATTGACGACTACGCAGACTGGCTTACACGGCACACGCATAAAATCCAGGAAGGAACATCTGCCATAAGCGGAAGAAAGATACCGATTGTCCCATTTATCATCGCCAAGCAGGATCTGCCGAGGGAACGGCTTATAACGCTGGAAGAAGCTGAGCAACTAGGCGAACATACTAAACTTAGCCAGCAGGATGCAGAAGGGATCAGCCTAAGGAACGCCCACGAGAAGATAGGCAAGCTGGCATTTTTCAATGTTGAACTGAGGACAGGCGTGAATAAAAATCTGGAAGAGTGCACCATGGCGGCGGATGCGCTTAACTGCTACCGGGCCTCGGCTACGGTTTACGCTAAATACTGCGCCTATGGTATGTGGCCAAGAAGTTCAGAATACTGTTTTGGCTTTGACCGGCTTTTTGACTCGAATTTTTGTATCAAGTGTTATCACTCGGTAAAACTCAGCCGCTGTTTTGAGCTTGATGCTTCGAGGAATTGCTCTGACTCGTATTTCTCGCATAACTGCGAGAATATCCACGATTCGATGTTTTGTTTCAATACCAAGAACCTGAATCACGCAATCGGGAATACTACTCTAGCACCGGATGACTACAAAAAAATAAAATTAATAATAATGCAACAGATTTGGGATGAACTCGATGGCAAAAAGAACCTGAAGTGGAACATTTATAATATCGGAGTAAGACCCTAATCGAACTATTCCCTTGCCTGCTGCCAGAGCTGCTTGAAGTACTTGCGGTAAGCCCTGCTGACTTCCTTGTTCTCGACGACGAAAGCAACGGTTTTCTTCCCGCCCCACAGCACATTGACGACCTTGTCGCCGTAAATCCAGACGACGTTTGGATTGCGCACGCCCTTGCTGAAGAAGCGGAAGTTCGTAATCGGCGCTTTCATCACTGCCTTATGCCGCACTTCAGGCCAGGCGATGCCTTTCCACTTGTGGTTCATCGCCTTTGCGCGCGGCAGGTAGTCCTTCCAGAAATATTCTGGGTAGTGTTCCACGGCCTGCCCGCCGGCGCCGATGAATAGCGTCTCCGGGTAGTTTAGGGTGTCCTCCATTATCGCACGCATGCCGTCAAGCCCGCGATAGGTCGCCGTCTCCTCCTTCCAAGCATAGTCGAAATACTGCTTGAAGGAAGTGGCGAAGGACTTGCTCTGCACCTGGATGGCGAAGGGTTCTTCCCTCCAGTAGATGAAGACGACGCGGTCTGCATAGACCCACCAGATTACCGGCGAGGAGACGTGCGGCGGCAGGAATTTGTATTCAAAGAGGGGCATCTGGGAGAGCACCCGTCTCACGTATGGTGTGTCCACCATTATACCGCGGTTTTTTATCCCCAGGCGCTTGCGCTCTGCGGTATAGCGCTTGTGGAACGAATCAAGCGTCTCAACAATCTGCATCGCGCCAGCATAGATGTAGAGTGTCTGCCGGAGCGAGAGATGGTCGTTCAGAATGGTCTTCAGGCCTTCTTTTCCAACGTAAACATTTACCAGCGGCCCCTCCTCTGTCTCAACGAGCTTTTCAAGTGCCGGAAGCACTGCCTGCAGCAGTTCTTTTCTCTCCTCCAGGCGCATGATTAGTGTCTTCGGATCTGCAGCCCTATAAACGCGGGTGAATTTCTTCACTGAATAGCTGGCAAGGCCCTTTTTTAGCAAATTTTCCAGCACGTCATAGGCAGTTCTCCGGTGGAAACCGCAGCGTTGTGCGACTTCTCCGCCGCTAGCCTCACCGAGCTCCAGAAGGGAAATATACGTCCTTGCCTCTTTCTCCGAAAGACCAGTCTTCTCAAGAACCGAACGCGCGTCCATGCAATCATTCTCTCAGGCTTCGAATATAAACGTTGTGGTGAAAAATTCACCACGCTCCTATAAATATAAGAACCGTGAAATATCTACGGTGATGAGATGCAAGAAACAACTCCTAGCGCTAGCCATGGAGCGGTCTACGAAGAGCTGAACAGGAGATGGAAGAAGACCTGCGAAATCCTGCTGGGCGGAGAGGTAGGCGAGCTCACTGACTTCGAGGACTGGCTTGGCGAGCTAGGTGAGCCGGTCACCTATGCCAAATCAGGCGTTTCCGGGAAAACCATTGCACTGTCAACTCCAAACTACCCGAAGAACGCCGCGTTCGCCGGGATGGATGAGGTTGATTTCAGCAAAAGATTCGAACCATTGAACATAAATGAAGTCAAGGATATGGACTCAATCCTGGAAGCAGTCCAGGAAAGGCTGTACTTCTGCGGCGACGTAGTACTTGGCAACTCAAAATTCGTGGAAAAAGGCACCTGCGTACTTGATAGTTTTTACGTTTACGGTTCGCACACCTGCGAAAGCTCAAAAGGCGTTGCCTTTTCCACCCTAACGCGTTTCAGCGAGAATATCTTCGGCTCCTATCTCATAGGGTATTCGAACCACTGCATACGCGGCCCGTCAATCTTCAATTGCGCCAGGTGCTTTGAATTCTGGAGGTGCGAAACCAGCAGCGACTGCTATTTCGCCTACAGCCTGCACGGCTGTTCTGACTGCATCTTCTGTTTCAACCAATGGGGAAAGAGAAATTGCATAGGCAACCTGCAGTTGCCGCGGGAGAAATACGTAGCACTGAAAAGAACGCTGTTGGAT
>JAZDDV010000072.1:0-22684 GCA_043809425.1 Microcaldota archaeon
GGTGCAGTTCCTTGAATACTCAGACGACCCGTATATTCCAGGTATTTCCTACCGGGAAGACAAGGCGATTGCATTGCTGCAATCGCTTGGCATAGAAAGCAAAAGCGATGGAAAATGGAGAAAATACGCTGATCTGGATGCGGCAGAAAAGAAAAAGCTGGTTTCCGCATTGGCAGACATTCTTGTGGAGCGGAATAAAATTAAATCAGCTGCCGAATTAATCGGCGAAAGCTACGTTTTCCCGAAGCGGGCTATGGACGAAACCTACGAAGCAAGCGAATTCGCAACGCTGCTCAATGCCTGCGGCCGCCATGACAAGGACGACGTAGCAGTGGGCGTGGCACTGGGCCAGGAAGAATACTTTGATGAGGCGCGCAGCCTGTTGCTGCAACACCGAAAGATGCTGCGCGACGGCATTGAATTTGCGATGAAAAACATCCAGGACCTGGGAGCATTCTTCCTGCTTGACGGCCGCGGAGTCATCGACGAAGGTATAGTAGGCATAGTGTGCGGCATGGTGCAGCAAAACAGCTGGAAAAAGCCAATAGTAGGCGTGGCAAACGGCGAAAACGGTCAATTAAAGCTATCTGGCCGCGGCAAGGGAGTAAACCTTGGCCAAGCAATGAAAGCAGCCTCGGCAGCAGTAAAAGGCGTCGGCGGAGGCCACCGGATGGCTGCCGGAGCGGCTATAGCCGCTGCGACGCTAGACGATTTCCTGCTTGCACTGGGCCAAGAATTAGGCAAATGACGTAGACGCCAGGGTAAATATTTAAAAAGCAGCGTGACAATGGCATAATGGGGTTTATGGATGGTAGTTAAAACACTGTCAATGGCAAGACTGCAGCAAGCAAGAGTAGTCGCACCATACAAAGGTAACGGCAGAGTACCAGACTATCTTAGGCCTTATATCAGCTGGAAAAACCCAATTCTAGGAAATTTCCACTACATGAAACGTGTCGGTCCGCGCAAAATGCCGACAAAAGAAGTTTATGCGATAAACAGAAGCTGGACTCACCATCAGCTCCAGCCAGTTGCCTTCCGCGCATCAAGCGTAGTAATGGCAAATCCGGGCAAGCAGCTGTTCTACGCATCAGAAGTAATTCCTGGCAAACCGCAAAAACCAAATGCTACACGCAAATAGCTATTCCGTATCATCGTAGCTTTTTGGCAGGAAACCCTGTTGTTTTACCCACCACCAGGCGACAAGAGTGGATAGAATGGTGGAACCTACAAGAACTGCACTATACCACCACACGTCTTTTGGAGTCAGACTAAAGGCAGGGTTGCTCAGCGCCGTCGCTATGGTGTTTGGCACGATTAATGCGGTACCGATTATGGTCAAATAACCGACGAGCAGCGCCAGCTTATTGTTTAGCACTTGCAGCTGGTTATTGTAAATTGACTGGACGACTTCCAAACCGCTTGCCAGCACTTCGCTCAGGTGCTCTGCCAGGCCGATCTGTGACTGTACTTCGCCCACCAGCGCGTTGATTCTATTCAGCAGCTTCGCATTGTCAGTGAGGATATCCGCATCTCCGTAGCGAAGCGAATTAAGCGCGTCAATGGTGGCCCACAGGCCGTCCAGATAGAGAATAAGCGTGTGCTTCATCTCGTAGATTTTCTGGCCAAGCAACTCGCGGCGGGTTTTCGGGTCTGCCAGCTCTGCGCTTAGCTTGTCGCCATGCTCTTCTATCTCCCGCAGGTGGTCAAAGTTGCGGCTGTTATTCTCGTCAAGAATGCGGATAAGCACCATGGTAAGCTTGTCTTTCAACAGCGCTTTGCGCGGCAGTTTGCGCATCATCGGCTCGCCGTAGCGGCGCAGCCTGAAGAACCGCTTTACTTCGGTAGTATGCAGCGTAAGAATCAGGTTTTTATTCAGCAGAATCAGCAGCGGATTGAGATTGACGCTAAACCCGGTGACTAAAATAGCTGGCAGCATTATGCCCATTTCGCTTTCCAGGTCTTCGTAGCCGCTGCGCTTTTCCTTCAGCAGCGTTTTTATCAGCGTTTCGCTGAAGCCGAATGCCGCCGCCGCTTTTGGCGCATCATTCTCCATATCCTCAATCACGTAGTCTGCCCAGGCGATGGAAGAACCGTTGACGAATTTCGCCAAATCTTCGATATTCCGCGCTTCATTGCGCGTGACTGTGCCGTCCTTGAGCTGTGTTACGCAGAACCCTTTTTCTTCAAGGGCGAGTATTACATTATCCGGACTAAGCTTGGCTCTGAGTTGTTGCTTTAGTTTTTCGACCATGGGAAATCTAGGCCACGATAGTTTATAAATTCTTACTGCACCAAGTAATAAACGGTATTGGAAATGGCGGTAGAGAAGTACGCATTGTTAAGCGTTTACCGGAAGGACGGCATCGTGGAATTCGCCATGCAGCTCCAGGCCGCAGGCTACAAAATTATCTCCAGCGGGGGCACTGCAAAAGAGCTTAAGGCTGCCAAGATTGCAGTAATAGACGTTTCAGAATTCACCGGCTCGCCTGAAATGATGGACGGCCGCGTCAAGACTTTACATCCTAAAATCCACGGCGGAATCTTAATGGATAGAAACAATCCGCAGCACGTGGCAGAAGCAAACAAAAACAATATCGCGCCTATTGACATTGTTGCCGTGAACCTTTATCCTTTTGAAGAGACCGTGCTGAAAAAGCCAACGCTCAAGGACGCCATAGAAAACGTTGATATCGGCGGCCCGACGCTGGTGAGGGCAGCTGCAAAAAACTACCTGCACGTCACGGTTATCTGCGACACGGCTGATTATGCAAAAGTGATTGATGACCTAAACAAAAAGGGCAGCGTATCACTGGAGCTGCGGCAGAAGCTTGCTGTTGCAGCGTGGGAGCATGTGGCCCACTACGACGCGGTGATAGAGCACTATTTCCGCGAGAAGCTGGACAATCCGTTTGATTATCCGGAATATCTTAACCTCACTTTCAGGAAAAAGCAGGATTTGCGCTACGGCGAGAATCCGCATCAGACTGCGGCGCTCTACTACGACCCGCATGAAAAGAACGTATCTGTTATGAATGCAAAACAGCACCAGGGAAAAATGCTTTCCTATAATAACATACTTGATTTGAATTCTGCCTACAGGCTGCTTACGCAGTTTGACGAGCCTACTGCCATCATAGTCAAGCATAATAATCCGTGCGGTGTGGCATCTGCAAAAGATATACTTGAAGCATACAAGACGGCGCGGGCAGTAGATCCGGAAGCTGCATTCGGCGGCATAGTCACAGTCAACAGAAAAGTTACCAAACAGTTGGCGCAAGAAATAATAGTCCGCTTTGTGGAAGTGGTGCTGGCGCCTGAGTATGACAAAGATGCATTGGAAATTTTCGCTGCAAAAAAGAACATGCGCGTAATGGAACTGCCGATAAAAGGCAGCACCCATCTTTACCGCACCTACCGCTCAGTTGTTGGCGGGCTGCTGGTGCAGGATGCTGATGTGGAGAGCTACAAGGAGCTGCGCGTTGTCACCAAGCGGAAGCCTACAGAGCAGGAAATGAAAGCCATGATATACGCTTGGAAGATTGCGAAATATGTACGTTCTAACGCAGTGATATTCGCGCGCGAGGACAGGGCAGTGGGCATTGGTGCAGGCCAGATGAAACGGATAGATGCGGCGAAAATCGGCTCCATGATTGCCAAGGAATTCGGCGAGAATTTGAAAGGCTGTGCCATGGCTTCAGACGCTTTCTTCCCGTTCAGGGATGGAATCGACTTTGCCGCAACCCTCGGAGTTACTGCCATAATCCAGCCAGGCGGCTCTGTTAAAGATGCGGAAGTCATTGCCGCAGCGGATGAGCATAACATCGTCATGGTCTTCACCGGCACAAGGCACTTCAGGCACTAACCGCATTCTGGAATAACTGATTTGTAGCTTGAGACGTCTGTAGAAGAATAACCGCTGAACAGGCTGCATTCATCTGTTCCGGCCTGTGGCGTCACTATTATTCTGCTGCCGTCAGACACTACGGCAACATCTCCATTAAGGTCAGTGCGGAAGAAATTGCCTTCGCGGCCGCCTGCAGCGTAGATATTTTCCAGCGCAGCCTGGCGCGGATGGAAATAACCGTCTGTAACGCTGCGGTTCATGCTTGTTGAAACTGCGAAATATTTTGCATCTACAGCCTGCAAGAAAGGCATTGTTGACGAGGTCGCACTCCCATGGTGGTCTATCTTAAGGAAATCCGACCTTATGTCGCTGCGGGCTGCAAGAATCTGCTCGCAGTGCTGCTCACAGTCGCCTGCCAGCAAAAACGAAGTATTGCCATAGGTAATATGCAGCACAACTGAGTTTTCATTCTCATTGGCAGTGGTTTTAGCCGAATTCCAGCAGCCTTCTGGCCGGTCGTAGGGTGCGATTAGCTTTGCCTGGATGCATGAATCAATAGACAGATCCATGTCGTGCTGCACTACGACGTGTTGGTGCAGCGCTGCGTATTGCTGGAAACTTTTCTGCACATTGCTGCTGTAATTCCCGCAGTTGCCATTGTCATAAACCGAAGCAATGGTAAACGCGTTAAAAGCAGCAGGCATGCCACCGATATGGTCCTCATGATAATGCGTTGCGATGACCGCATCCAAATGGCTGATATTATGCTGCTTGAGAAAAACAATGGCAGCATCAGCAGAATGCGGTTTCATTTCCGAGCCGGCATCTATCAAAATGGTCTTGTTCTTCGGCGTAATAATAAGAATCGCATCGGCCTGGCTGACGTTGATAACATAGATTCGCAGTTGCCCACAATCAGGTGGGACGGAGACTGGATTTGCTGGAGGCGTTAGAGCATTGAGAAGCAGAATAGTGAATCCGGCGAGTAGGATGACGATTGCGATGATAAGCGGCAGCTTATTCTTCATACGTTGGTTTTGCAAGGAAAATTAATAAGGAAGACTGCAGTCAGGCGGGAGCAAAAAATACATTTATTTACCGGATTTGGTTCCGGGCAGGGCTTTTTTTATCGTAAACGAAGGTTCAGCCAAATCCAATTTCGATTTTAGGATTCTTTTTTGTATTAGTTCCTCGGTAGATTCTAGGTGGTCTCTGAAACCCGCACCATAGGGCGGAGCGTTCAACAGGGATTGTAGAAATTTCATGGATTCCGCAGTTCCTGATTCCTGAAGCGCTTCCAAAAGCACCGGGAATTCCTTTTCTGCCTGCTTTCTTGCTTCAACGTCGTTGGTTGTGGCGAGAGTACGGTAAGTTGGCCGCAGCAAATCAAGAAGAGCTTCTTCACCTTCTTTGCTATTAGTCATCCCAATGGCCATAGTTATATTATTGAAATATTCCGGATATTTACCCCGCGCATTTTTCAGTGAAGCAACTGAAGATCCTGAGCCGACCCGACCCAATGCTACTATGGAAGCAAATGCAAGCCTTTTTTCCTCGCTGCTTTTTCCAGAGGAATCAAGCGTTTTGGCAATTACCTTTTCTGCCTCTTCGTTTCCAACTTTCGCAAGGGTCTGCACCGCTGCTTCACGCATGGCAAAGATGTATTCCTTTGGGAAAAACGAGACGGCGTGTATGATCGTCTTGTCTTTTTTATCTTCGCCGGGTTTCATCTGAATCTGCAAACCGGGAAGCCCAAAGAGACTAGCCTGCGTCTCCAGAGGATGGCCGTATTTCGTCTTTTTATCTAATTCCACGAGGCGTTCATTAAACTCAGCAACGAATTTCTTCGCCTCATCCAGATAGCGTTTGAAGTAATTCTTTGTTTCAGGATCAGTGTATAGCGCAACCTTAGCCAATGGACCCACTATTTTTTCGCTGCAGGAATCGCAGATTTGATTCAGCGGGTAGATAACGCGCAGGTCTCCGTTTTTCAACCTGTCCAGGTAGTATTCTTCTGCTCCCAGACTTATCAGTACATTCAATGTTTTTTCGTAGAGCAAAGATGCGCTGACTTCTTTCCGGTTTACGGCAAGATTGCGCATGGCATCGCGAAATTCGCGGATTGGTTGTATTTCCTCGTCGCTCCTTTCGCTATCCGGTAGCGCTGCGAGCCGATCCAATGTCATATCTTCAGCTAGAAATCCGCTACGACGTTTTGTATCCAAGTAGGATAATATATCAGTGGCAGACAGAATCAGGGGACACCTCTCATCAATAGGAGCGTCTTTGAATTTCTGTGCAAAGCTCAACAGCGCATCCAGATATTCCCTGCCTTTTGGCGTTAGCAGGCCACGAAGCGGTGCTTTGGCAAAAAAATTCAGCTCGCTAACGAGCTTTTTCAAATCAATTTCTTCTGTTTTCAGCTCCATGGAACACGCCAAACAGAATTGGACAAGTTCTTTTTATAATAGTAGGGGGAAAGAAAAATCCCGACGCCCGGACTCGAACCAGGAACCTGCCGGTATCCGCAAAGCGGCTATATGCTCCAAACGGAGACAATCAGACTACAGCCGGCCGCTCTACCATTACTCGGCACCGCATGATCCATGCTATGTGCTTTGAGCTACGTCGGGTTAATAGGAAAGAATTACTGCACCAACGGTTTTTAAAGATTACACCATGGAGCCAAGCAGCATCTTCCTCAGTTCAATCGGCTCAAGCTTTTCCAGTGCCTTTATCGCATAGTCAAGCATCTGCTCGCTTTCCGCATAAATCGTGAACAGCGGATCGCCTGGCACGATGTGCTCGCCGCGCATCCTGTGCAGCAGCACACCGGCGCCTTTTGCTCTCGGCGCACCTGCGATTCTTGCGATTTTTGCCATGGTGTGATTGTCAATGTGATAGATAGTTCCTTTGGTTTCTGCCTTTACCGTGTGAGTGTATTGGCCTATTGGGAGATCAGAGATCTTGACATTCGGATTGCCGCCCTGCTCCTCGATTATCTGCTTGAACTTGTTCAGCGCCTTGCCTGAAAGCAGCAGCTCTTCTGCAATCTTGTAACCCTGGTCTTTGCGTGCTTTGCCAGAAAGCTCCAGCAGCTTTCCAGCCATGAGAATGGATTTGTGTCTCAGGTCTTCTGGCCCTTCGCCGGAAAGCACTTTCAGCACATCTACGCATTCTAATGCCGGGCCAATGCCGCTGCCTACTGGCTCTGCACCGTCTGTTATGAGTGCTTCCACTTTCATGCCAAGGCTGCTGCCAATGCGTAGGAAATGCTTGCCCAGTTCTTCGCCACGTTGATAGAATGGCACTTTCACGCCGCGGCCAACCGGGATGTCAACTATGACATATTCTGCGCCCACTGCCTTTTTCTTGCCAAGAATGCTTGCCAGCAGCATGCCTTCTGGGTCCAGGCTAAGCGGATGCCTTATGCGTATCAGCTTATCGTCAACAGGTGCCAGCTTCATGCCGCCGCCCCAGACGATTGCACCCTTTATCTTCAGCACCATGCGGCGCAGCTCTTCCATGCTGAAAGTAACATTACAAAGCACTTCCATGGTATCTGCTGTGCCTGATGCGCTGGTAATGGAGCGTGATGAGGTTTTCGGTATGTACAAGCCGGCTGCTGCGATTATCGGCGTTATTACCATTGTTGTTCTGTTGCCTGCAACGCCACCGATGCAATGTTTGTCCACTATCGGCTTCTTGCCCAGATCAAGCTTCTCTCCTGAATTCACTGTGCAGTTTGCCAAGGCAACGACCTCACTGTCTGACAAGCCGTTGATGTAGGCTGCGGAAATCCAGGCTGAGATTTCTATTTCGCTTAGCTCATTGTCCATAATTTCTTCAACGATGACTTTGATTTCTTCTTCTGTAAGTGTGCCCTTGTCAAGTTTTTTCTTGATGAAGGTGATTGAATCAGGCCGGTCCATGTGGACGATTTCTACCTTGTCCCCTTCTTTCAGATTAAATTCTTTTGCAATTTCTGAGTAAACGCCGACCTCACCCGGCTTTACTATCTGTTCGCTCAAATCCACCAATGCGATTATCTCTTCCTTGCCTTTGTGGACTGCAGTGCGGTAGCCCTCGTAGATATCGTGGCCGATGGCTTCGGTGCGGTTAAGCACGATGATGTTTTTTCCTGTGAGTATGCCGATGTTCTTGACCTTGCAGATATATTTTTTCAATCGCCAAACGTCCACTTTTTTGGTTTCTTTCTCGACGAAAGTGTGGTTATTTGATTTGTTATTTTTCTTATCGTTCTTTTTATTGTTTTTTTCAGCCATAGGATCACCAATAATCATCATTTGAATATTTTCAATTTCAGCTTCTCAGTTGCAAGAGCAAAGAATGACTGCGGCGGAATCACGCCAACTTCAGTGACAAACCCATTGATGTATTTTGCAGCAGTGACATCGAATGCCGGATTGCGCACATGCAATTTTTTCGGCGGTTTGTCCCACACTTCTACTGCTGCCCTTTCTTCAATCTTCTCAAGCTCGCCGTAAAAAGTCGAAGTACTGTACTTTCCTAATTCGGCAGCTGAGTAGAATGAAATATCATGCATCCTGGCAATGTGCGCAAGCATGGATGTGCCTACTTTGTTGATAAGGTCTCCGCGGCTTGTTACTGAATCTGCACCGACCAGCACCAGGTCTGCCTGTTTCATGAACATGTTTGCTGCTCCATCAACGACAAAGGTTGTGTCAATGCCTGCGGCGACCAGCTCAGCAGCAGTTATTCTGCCCTGGAACCTGGGCCTGGTTTCACAGGCGATTACGCGCAAACCGCGATTGGTCTTGTGCGCTACTTTTAGTATGCCTGTCACCGTAGAACTATGGCAGTGCGTAAGCACTGTTGCATTCTTCGGAATGAGTTTCGCGCCGTATTCGTATAATTTGTGCGCATCCTTGTCCATCTTCTCCAGCACCTGCGTTTCCCTTGCGATAAAAGCAGCGCGAAGCGCCCTGGCGGATTTTGCTCTTTTTGCTTCTTCTGCGACGAATGCAGCTGCGTCGTCTAGCAGATTCCGCATCATCGGCTCAGTGGGCCGCGTATGTGCAAGAACCGCCTTCAATTGCGCCAGCTCCTTTGCCAGCGAATGCGCATTAGTAGCGCTGGATAACTCGGCTTGCAGCATCAATGCCTGCACTGCCGCCTTTGCCACGTTTCTCGCACCTTGGACTTTCAGGGAGGAAATGTCCACCACTGCCGTTTTTATCTCCTTGCGCATGGTTGGCTATCGAAGAATAATAATAAAAAGCGAACTAGTGGATAACTATCCAGTCGCGAGAGGAGTAATATGAATTCTGGGAAGTTAATTTTCGGACTATTCGTGGTTTTTATCTTGCTTGGCGCAGTGCACGCAGCGGATTACTCAAAGGAAGAACTGCTGGCAGCGGCGAAGAGCCTAGGCATAGATACAATTAGTGGCGCACTAGGCGACATTTCAAAGGAATACGAGAATAAAACGCCTGCCGAGCTGGAGCAGATTGCACGCAACACCACAGTAGTCATCGGTGCGAGGGCAGATGCCTCAGAGCAGGCAGCCTGGGCTGCAGCCAGAGCCCAGTACCCGGAAATGAGCCAGCTTAAATTCGTTGAAGACGACGTCGCGAACATTGGCAAAATCGAAAACGCACCTGGCCCGGTGATATTCATCGGCGGGCCGTCACAAAACGACCTGATGAAAGAATCCCTTGACCGCGGGCTTATACAAACAGACAGAAGTAGCATTGGCACATTCTCAGTGCAGCGCGGAACCACCAAAAGCGGCAATACGGTGATTGTAATTTCAGACAACAAAGGATATGACAATGTGGCCCGCAAATCACTGCAGTACTCACCTATCGCCATGGCATTGCCCAAGGAACTGAAGCCCTATGCGCAGATAATCGTACCTGTTGCTTCCGTATCCATTACCGCATTTTTGATGCTCCTGCTTAATGCAATAGCGCCTTTTGTAAGTGCTTTTATAGAAAAAAGCCTGCAGGGCTGGGGAATAAACCAGGTGAAGCTTTCTCCAAATCCTAAAAGGATATTTGGCATTAAATTAAGGCAAATGGCTGCCGGATTCGGAGCAGCGTGCATACTTGCAGCGGCTATTACCTATACTTTTACCGGCCCGCAGATAGGCGATTTCCTGCCGCTTTTCGTGCTTAACATAATCATCTGCATGGGAACCTATTTCTTCCATGACCTGGTGCAGCTGGTGGTGGCAAAGCTGTACAAGCTGGATGCGGAATTCGTTTTCTGGAGGGAAGGCGCGGCGCTTACGCTTTTCTCAGCAGTACTTGGCAGCCCGTTTGGCCTTGCCGGTTTTCTCTACAACCCGGCAGAGGTAAATGCAAAACCAAAGAGCGAAGCAGAGGAAAAGGCCCTCAAGGAAAGCCTGGGAATGGTTAACCTGCTGCCGGCGCTTCTTTGCCTTGCGCTTGCCATTTTCTTTGCCGGAATAAATTTCCTGCTGCCCAATGTCGTTTTCCAGATGCTTTTCAGCATCCTGTCATTCATCGCGCTGCTGGACATGATACCGATTGCGCCCATGTCCGGAACAAACATATTCCGCTGGAATGTGGCCGTATGGCTGTTCTTTTTTATGCCATTCGCGCTGGCGTACATACTATTGAATTATATCCTATAGCAAGTGGTGCACGTATGAACGTAATTGAAACAAAAGAATTAACAAAAAAATTCGGCGAACTCACTGCGGTTTGCACACTGCTCGGCACCTACCTGTTCAACAAAATAGAAAGCTAAACTATTGCCTGCTGAAAACAGCAACGCTAAGCACGCCTAGCAGCACGAATGCCGAACCGCAGCAGCTATCCGATGATGAATTATCAGGAGTATAGCCTGTTGGGCTGCCGGTCTCTGTGTTTGGCTGCGATTCGTACTGGTTAATGCAGTTGCCTGCGCCGATGTAGCATGAATCCTTGCACGAATTGTCGCTGCATGCTGCCACGCACGACTGGAATTGCTGCGTGCACGTTCCGGTGGGAACTGCACACGAGATAACTGTCGGCCTGCACTGAGAATTGGCACAAGAAAAGAACTGGGCTGATGCCGCATCTGTCGGATTCTCGCATTCCACGTTGGCGCTATTGACATCCTGGACAGTGCCGCCTGCTGCCGCACAGCATGTACGCAGGCAAGTTGCTTCCTGATCAAAGCATTGCTGCGGAATTGCGAATGCAGCAGACGCCAAAATCAAAAGTCCGAACAACACGAACAAGTATTTCATAATAAAACCTTAGTTGGGTAGGGCAGTTAATCTTTATAAAACGTCTTCTGCCAAATCGGCCTATGCTTCCGAATACGTTTATTCATCTTCCTGATTTCACTGAACGGCGGGAGCGAAGCCTGTGGCACGCAGGCGTAAAGGATTGGGACGAATTCCTTGCGCGGTTCAGCGGTGCAGCGATGCATAAACGCAACTGTGCTGTGCTTGAGACCTCACGCAGCAAACTGCAGCAGGGCGATGCAACCTTCTTCGCAGAAATGCTGCCGCGCAAACAGCACTGGCGCGCATACCCGCACTTCAGCCGCATAGCCTACCTGGATATTGAGACTACGGGCATTTCAAAAGAAGACAATGACCTGACGGTAATCGGGCTTTTTGACGGTAAGAAGGTGCACAGCTACATACGCGGCCGCAACCTGGATGATTTCAAGAAAGACATCAAGCCATTTGACATGGTGGTCACATTCAACGGCTCGGTTTTCGATGTTCCATTCCTGCAGGCAGCCATGCCGGGTGTGAAGATACCTGCGCTGCATATGGATTTGCGGTTCGTGCTTAATTCGCTTGGATTGTACGGCGGACTGAAGAATATTGAAAAGCAATTCGGTTTTGAGCGTGAATCTGATTTGCGTGGTATGAACGGCTATGGCGCGGTGCTGCTGTGGCAACGCTATCAGAAGCATGGCGATGAAAAGGCGCTGGACAAGCTGGTGCGGTACAATGCTGCGGATATTTCAAACCTGAAGAAGCTTGCTGAATGGGCATATATTGAAAAACGGAAGAGCACGACTATAATAGTTTAAAAAATATAGCTAATAACTATGTTTCTGCGAATTTATGGGCTCATAGTCGAATGGTTAAGACGTTACCCTGACAGAACCCTTTTCCGCTTCGCGAAAAGCGTTCACGGAAAAAGGTCTCGGAACGGTAAAGACTCCCGGTTCGATCCCGGGTGGGCCCATCCTCTTTCCCGCAGGGATGGCGGAGCGGTCAAACGCGGCAGACTCAAGATCAATCTGTTCTTTTCGCAAATATGCGATGGGAAATCTGTTGACCAAGCGTCTTCGCAGGTTCAAATCCTGCTCCCTGCAATTATTTTATCTGCATTTTAGAATTTGGAAAAAGCAAAAGCAGCGAGTGCAACTATCAGCATTACGGCAGATGAATTGCAGTTCTTCACGTCTTCGTTCTGTTTCTGGCGCGTTATTTCTATGCTCTCAATGGCAGTGGCATCGTTGAATGAAGCCTGCAGCGGAATACTGTAGCTGTAGCCCTCTTTGAACAAACTCAACGGGAAAACAACGTAGTCTTTGTAGCTTCCGTACGGCTGCAGCAGCAGCACCTGCCTTTTCTCTCCGCCGTACTCCGGCGGCACCAGCAGCAGATAGCTGCCAAAAACGTAATCTGACCGCGTATTGCTTATCAACACGGTTGCCGTATTCGTACCTGTATCGAAAGCTGCAGTCGTCTCTATTCCTTTTGCATTTTCGCTTTCATCAAGCACAGTTAGCTGCGTATCTGCGTTTATCTTCGTATCCCGGTAGGTCATCACTTTTTCGTAAATGTCGCTGGCATCATTGCCATAGGAAAGCGCCACGTGATTGCTGTCCATTATGCCAGCCTCCCGGAAAGTGGCATCGACCGGTACCCATTGATTATCGATGTAAACTTCGGCCCAGCTGTGCGGCTGCCACTCAGTTGACATGGCATAGCCGCCAACGTAGCGCGTTTTGAAGCCAAGCGAATTGAGCATGGCTATGAGCAAGTGCGTATGCTCTACGCAGACGCCGCGTTTTTCCTGCATCGTTTCAATTGCACTTTTTGAAAGTCCAAAATAGCTCAGGTCATAGGTAAGATAATTGCTTACCCAATTGGAAACTGCAGCAATGGTTTTTAGCGAAGACTGGCTGTCTGCTGCGCCTAATGCGGCAGCATGAATGCTGTCATCCCACTTTACCAAGTCAGTACCGACGATTGGCTCCGTAGGAAGCGGTTCGTCCCTAGTTATATTAGTATTATAGTCAATCCGCACAACTGCATGCGCTTTGTAGCTCATATTGCCGTCAAAAGGGCCGTTATAGACGACAAAAATCTTGTCGCCTTCGCTGCGCAGCTCCAGTGGCTGGTCTGCCACTGCCTCAAGCACCTGCTGATTGGGATTATTAAGCACCAGCATGCCTGTGAAATTTATCTCTGTAGGCTCGCCGGTAAGCACCCACTGGCGCTCTATGGCAACAGTCGCATTTCCAAAAGGAGTGCAGAAAGAAATTGAAATTAAAAGAAGCAGCAGTAACGCGCGTTTCATTTTTTACCCCGCAATTGCCGCATATGCTCCACTCGGCTGTCCAGCAGCCGGCGCGTGCCTATGTCTTTCCTGTGCCATAGCGGGCCTTTAACAAAGCTGCATGCGTTTTCCGCAGTCTTTTCTGCCTCTTCTATCGTGGCTGCAATGCCAAGCATGCCAAATGCGCGAGATGCAGTAGTGAATATCTTTCCGTCTTTTTCATAAACCGATGCATAGTAGACTTTTGCGCCTGCCGCTGCGATTGCCTTCTCATCTATCTCCACTTCCGCATCTGCTTTTGGCTTGTCCGGATAGCCGTCTGGCACAAGATATTTCAGCACGGTGCATTTTTCCGCGAAATCAACGCCGTCAAGCTTGCCTTCTGCGATTTTCTGCAATATGTCGCTGAATGAGCTGCGCAGCAGCGCAAGCACGTTCATTGCTTCGGGATCGCCAAAGCGTGCATTGAATTCGATTACGTGGACGCCTACTGCAGTTGCCATGAACTGGCCATACAGCACGCCTTTGAACGGCGCGCCTTCTTTTGCCATGGCATCAATTGCCTTTTTCATTATGGCCTCTGCCTGGTCCAAATCCTTGTCCTGCAGGAACGGCAGTTCTTCGCCTGTGGAGTAGCTTCCCATGCCACCCGTATTCGGTCCGCGGTCGTTTTCAAATGCTCTCTTATGATCCTGCACCGGAGGCATGAATGCAAGATTCTTGCCATCGCTGAATGCCTGCAAAGTAAATTCTTCGCCTATAAGCTTTTCTTCTATGAGAATCCAGCGGTTCTTGCTGAACAGCTCATGAATATACGGTTCAACTTCACTGAAATTATTGAAGTGCTCGCCACTAACGCGCACGCCTTTGCCGCCGGTAAGCCCAAGCGGCTTAACCACTGCTTCGCCAAGCCGCGCGATTGCCAGCTTCGCCTCTTCTACACTGTCGACTACGTACAGCTGCGGTGAGCCGGGAATGTTATATTTAGTGAAAAGCTCGCGGGCAAATGCCTTGTCCCATTCGATGCGCGCTGCTGCCTTCAGCGGCGATGCGACTGGACCGACTGCCAGTAGCGCATCGGAAACGCCTGCTGCCAATGACGCATCAGGGCTGACAAAGCACACGTCGAATTTCTCTCCGGCAACTGCTGCGGCTACTGCCTCAGCAGAATTAGTATCGGCAATCCAGAACTGTTTTGCCAGTTTGGCAATGGCCGGATTTTTCCTGGACATTACGACGTAGAGATCCGCATCCTTTGCAATGCACTCGGCTATGATGTGCTCGCGCGCACCATTGCCCACCAGCAGCACTTTCATAATTTTCACCTCATTTCGTCCGCTTGAAAAGATTCTGCGCCAATGTGCCGAAGATGGACTTCGCCATCGGCTTGAGCAGGATGTAGCGACGCTCCACCGGATAGTGCTTAACCAGAGAGAATTCAATAGTATCTTCCATCAGTCAAACCTCCGTTTCACGTAGCCCTCGTTAACCAGCAGGCCAAGGCCTTCTTCTATACGCGGTACAGGCACCCGGTTTATCTTGGAGAATTCAAGTAAATTTATCTTGCCGCCGTGGAGCTTTATCCATTCGTAGAGCATTTCCTTGAGCACTTCATCCTCGTACTTCATCAGCCGCTCCACCTTGCGCGCCAGTTCGTCGCGCTTCCGCTCGCACTCCAGCAGAACGCGCGCATTCGCCTCGCTTGATTTCAGCAGGCCGTCGTACTTCGCCGTGAGGCTGCGGTATTTTGATTTAAGCTCGCTCAGCTCCGTGGACAAGTCAACGACGTCTTTGCCCACAAGCTTTACCGCTTCGCCCAATGCCGCATTAATATCAAAATAAATCGCAGACGGCTTGATATCGTAGTAATCCTCGGCAAGCTGCAGCACGTTGAGGAAAATAGGCAGCACGCTCAGCAGCCGCGCCTTTTTGTTTTTCGTCTTGCCGATTTCATATTCCAGCGTAACGTCTTGCGGAGCGAAAGTAACGCGGTAGTCCAGCTCCGGATTGCCCTTCATGTCATAGCCGAAAACGCGCTCCACGGTAAGCGTGTTCTTCAGGTAGGAAATTTTGGTAAACCCAAGATTGCCCATGAGCGTTGCCAGATGATGAATGCCCTTTTTCTGTTCTGCCTTAATCGTGAGCTTTTCCGACATGCTAATCCTCCATTACCACGTTTACGATGCCCTTGTTCGCCTTGCGCATTTTCACCAGCGAGAAGATGCGGATAAGGTTCTTCTCCTCGAAACCAAGCTGGCGCAGGAACGAAATGATGGATGAGCGCGAATAGCCGAAGCGCTCCAGTATCTCTACAAACGCTTCGCCGTCCAGCAGGCCGTCTTTCTTCTCGAATTCCTTTTTCACTATCTCCAGCTGGCCTTCGGACATGCCCATTTCGTAAAGCATCCGGATGAATTGTTCGCGTTCGATTTCAATATCCATTTTCCCACCCCTGATTTTGTAGATGAACAACGGGTCTTCCCCGTCGATTTTGTCCAGCAGGAATGTCATGGACTTGTCCTGCCGTTCTGCGAATATCATGTTGACTGCGGCGTCGCCTACGCCGAATTTTGAAATTTCCGAATCGATGAAATTGGAATAGCCGATGGATTCGCGCACAAAGTCGCGGTACTCTTTCAGGATAAGCCGTAATACGAAAAACGTGCCCATGTTGCTGAATATCGTCTTATGGATATCGCTTGGGTTTTGCGTTGCGATGATAAGTGAAAAGTTATATTTACGCCCTTCGCGGACAATGGCAATGACATCGCTGCGCTCGTCCTGGGCTATCTTCCAGGCTTCGTCCAGAACGACGAACAAACGAATTTTCTTATCCTCTTTCATTCCTTCTGAGCGCATCAGCTCTTTTATGTACTGTAGCAGCGTAAGCCCGGCCAGACTGCGAATCTCCTCAGTAGGCAGATTATGCAGATCAATGCATACCAGGCCTGAAGTAGTCATCTTCTTCAGGTCCAGTGTCGTATGGCCTGCGAAAAAATCGCTGCCCTCGGATGCGAACCGCTTAAGCATGCGCGCAGCCTTCTTTCCCCTGTTCTTTTCCAGATAGCGGATAACGTCGGCCAGCACTGGTTTTTTCGTTTTCTCGTAAACGTTTTCTATGGCATCTTCTATCTCGTCTCGCTCATTCGGAAATTGATGCAGATTAGCAAGAATGTCCAAAGCAGACATGATCTGCTTTATGCGGTTGTGCTTTGGCAGGCCGACTAAATCAAGGATATTCAACCGCTCTGTTGACAAGTCAATTACGCGGCCTCCTGCCTGCCTCACCCACTTATCGTATTCGCCCACCCAGTCAAGGATAATCGCATTGGTATTCCAGATAAGCGAAGCGCGCGTGAGGAATGATTTCACTGTATAAGATTTGCCGCTGCCGGTAATGCCGATTATGCCTATATGCGGATTGATAAGCTTGTGCGGATTCCAAAACACAGGCACGCGCATGAACCGCGTCTTGCCTATGTACACGCCCTCAAACGGCCTGGACATGAGCATTTCCTTCCGCGGTTCCGGCGGATGGGTAAATGGCATGCGTGTTGCCAGGTCCTTGGACAGCATGTAGGATAGCTTCAATCAGAACACCTCATCCCGCATCTCCTCTTCGGTTGTCGGGTAGAACATTTCCCAGTCAAAGCATTTCAGCATCTCCAAGTCACGCAGCTCGCGAATGTCGCAGCCCAATGCGCTGGAAAGAATCGTTTTCAGCTCTTTTGACTGGCGGCTTACGTGGGCAACTGCCTCGTCGCGCGTCAAGCCGAACGAAGTGGTTGAAGCGAATGCGATTACTTCTACTGGCCGTTCGCCTTTGCCGAACCTATCTAACAATCTGTTAAGCATTGCTATCTCCCGGTCATAGCGGATCATGTCGCCCGGATTAAGCTTGTCCTCGGCAGAGCGCTTGGTTTCGATATTGCTTCTGCGCGTCTTGATATCATCGATGTGCTTGGAAATATCAATTGCGGAAACAAGCATTGATATCTTAACCACGTATTTTAAGGTGCTTACGGCTTTTTCAAAGGCCTCGAAAATCAGCCGTTTTTCGCCTTCGCCCTTGTCCATGGAGCTTTCGTAGAATCGCACTTCCATGAATTTGGTGCAGTAGTAGCCCTCGGGCTTCTTCTTTATTATATAGTCGCGCGATGGCGGAACTTCGTAGCCGTCGCGCAGCTCGACGATATTCGTCGCCTGCGTTATAACCGGAATGAACAGATAGCCGTACTTCCAGATGCCTATGCTTGCTACGAAGAATATGCTTGCCACGATGGCGAACAATGCATTTCCGAATATTACTGCAAGCACGATGGCGATAAAACCGCCTAAAAGTGAAGCGATAGTGATGGCCCTATTGATAAACACAAACGCACCTCCTAAAAGTGATTTAGCCGCAAGCGTTTAAAATGATAGCGCCTGCCTAGACGTCGGAAGGGGAAAAATTCACTAGAATACATAAACAACAATATTTAAAATACTTTTGTTGCTAAATCTCAATGTGAGTGTATCTTTGGCGGGTTTCTTTTTAGTGCAATTCTGCAGAAACTTAGCGCCGCAAATTTATGATAATAAAACAATTATTGGGGTGTAAAAATGAATAACTTGAAATACGAAAACGCGAGGAGAGAGAAAACCAACGACGACAAGAGAACTGCTGAAAGGCAGGAGAAAGAAAGGAAAGGATGGACAGTTACTTTTAAACGCGCTGCACCATTCGTGGCAGGCGCTATGATAGCAGTAGGCGCATTGGCTTCATGCAGTGACGAGCCTACAGATACTAGCGGCCAGTACACGCCACGCAGAGATGCTGGTGTTGACGCAGGCAAAGTCTTAGACGGCGGCAAGGACGCAGCAGTTGAAGACGGAAGCCAGGACGCAGAAGTTGATGGCAGCGCTGACGCGGAAATGGACGGCGGATTGGACGCAGAAATTGACGGCGGCCCAGCAGATGCAGCAGTTGACGGCTCAGTTGATGGCGGAGAACTGGACGGCGGCAAACTTGATTTATGTAGTGACCCGAGCGTTGCAAGGCAGGTCACCAGAATGGTCGGCGAAACGTTCGGCGTTGCAATGGACGACGGCGTGGAACACACGTTCGAAGTTTTCAAGATCGACCAGCTCAAGCTGGACAAGGATGGAAAAGAAGTAGTTACAGAAGACCAGAAAGTTGTCACGGTAATTGACTACGTAAAGCTCTGGGGCTACAACAGCAAGGGCGAAAGGCAATTGGTGTTCACCATCAACGAGGGTGAAACCAAGAACGTTGAAATGCCGGAAGTGCAGGAAGACGAAACAATCACACTCGCCAAGACGCAAATGTCAGCCTGCGATGTGGCACCAAAAGACGGCTATGTTACTATAGGCTCAAGCAACCAGCTGGATGTTAAGAAACCAGATGCAGGTACGCAGGATGCAAGCGTAGTTGACGCAGAAGTTCCGGATACAGGCGTACCGGATGCTGGCGAAGTTGATACAGGCGTTACTGACACTGGCGCAGAAGTTGAAGCAGACAGCGGCGTTGCTGACACCGGCGCAGAAGTTGACGGCGGCGTTGTAGCAGACGCTGGCCAAACAACCGACGGCACTGTGGAAACTGACGCTGGCGAAACCGATGCGGGCGTTGTAACTGACGCAGAAGTTGAAGCTGACGGCGGCATTGTTGTTCCAGACACAGACCAAGTAGATGCTGGCCAGACAACTGACGGCCCGATGGCAGACGTTCCGGAAATAGACGGAGGCGTTGTTGCCGATGGCAGCGTGGTTGATGGAAGCGTTGACGGCGGCGAGCTGGCAGATGCAACTTCCGATGTCGGACCAGTGGATGCAAGCAACGTTGATGCAGGCGTGCAGTGCAAGGGACCAATTGAAACTGAAGAGCCGCCGGTTTATGCAGAACTTTTCACCGTAGGCGGAACCATCTACGCAGAGACAGTAGTTGATACAATCACTGCAACAGAGGTGGAGCCGAACTGCGCACCGAAGCAAGAGATGACTAGAGAGGCAACTGGCTTTTCCGGCTCGATTGACGCGACAAACCAGAAACTTTTCGCAGCCAACCTGTTTTCACTGACCGTATTAGGCCAGCCAGGCAGGACAATCACCAAGCTCAGCCCGAGCGAAATGACCTATGGTGATGTGATGCTTTCCGGCATACTCAGCGGCGTAAACAAAGTGCTGCCGTTTGATCCGCTGAACCCGGATGCGGCCTATCTGGAGCTTACCGGCATAACCGGCTCGGTTAACCAGACAGTGTGGCTTACATTCTACAACGGCGTAACAGGCAAGAACGAAATTCTTTCGCCGATGACAAACGGCCAGCCAGTTGAATTAAAGAACCTGCCAGGCCACTTCGTGAAGGTTTACCCGGTGAATGCAACAAGCGTAAAAGTTGCCGTGCTTACCGGAGTCACCAACGTGAAGAGCGATAATGTGGAACCGCTGGTGCAGGATGGCGTAGAATACGACTTCCAGGTGCAGACTGCAGTAAACGACGTAAACGCAGTTGTCGGCTACACTTTCATCAAGAGGCAGCCTCCGCAGCCAGCTGACGCAGGCTTTGGAGATGCAGCAACAGACGTTGGCCCAACTGATGCAACTGGTTCTGACTAGTAATTTTTCTTTTTTATTTTTCTATTTTTATTTAGTTTAAATTCCGCTAATTTTAAGTAATAAGAAGTAAAACAAAAAACCAAGCGGCAGCTATTCCATTTCTATCGTGCCAAGAGACGTATTCACGGGGTTCAGAAAGACTTATATAGTTGTGTATATATACTATATATGTGATACTATGTCAGGATATACAACAATACTTGTCCACAAAGAGACGCGCGAAAGACTGGCTAATCTGAGAGAATACGGCAAAGAGAGCTATGAGGAAGTGATAAACAAGCTGATCACCATCTACGAAAAATTGCATGAGGAAGGAAAGTTAACTGATGCAACAAAAAAAGAGATAGAGACAGCAAGACAACAGATAAAGGAAGGAAAAGGAATCAACACAAAAAAGTTAATGGAAGAACTGGGTCTTTAGATGGCATATGCTATTGTCTGGTCTCCTAAATCAAAAGATGGCCTGAAAAGTCTTGCGCCAGACCTGGCCCGGCGCATTATTCTGAAAGTAGAAGGGCTACGGCTGGCTCCGTATCATTTCGTAGAGAGGCTTGTGGAAACCAACTGCTGGAAAATGCGCGTTGGCGACCACCGCATAATTTTAGATATCGACGAGAAGAAAAAAGAGATTAATGTGCTGAAAATCGGGCACCGCAAGAACATCTACAAATAACTATTCCATTTCTATCGTGCCAGGAGGCTTATTCGTAACGTCGTAGAAAACGCGGCCTACGCTGCGCACTTCATTTGTTATGCGCGTAGAAATCCGTTCAAGCAATGCAGGCGGCAGGTGCGAGAAATTCGCAGTCATGCCATCTAAACTCGTCACAGCGCGTACGGCCACTGCATACTGGTACGCGCGCTCGTCTCCGCGCACCCCAACGATCTTTACAGGCAGCAGCGCACCGAAGTACTGCCACGGCCTTTCAATCTGCTTTGCATGCCATGCGCGCTCAATCTCCTCTTCAACGATTGCACAGACCTCACGCACTATATCTGCTTTTTCCTCAGTAACTTCGCCAACAACGCGAATCGCAAGTGCAGGACCTGGGAACGGTTGCCTTTCAGCAATTGCCTCAGGCAAGCCAAGCTCGCGCGCAACTGCGCGCACTTCATGTTTATACAGCTCGCGCAGCGGCTCGCAAAGCTTCAAATGCATTTTTTCCGGCAAACCGCCGACGTTGTGATGGCTCTTAATAGTATCCCTGCCGAGACCCCCACTTTCGATCCAATCAGGCGCGATAGTGCCTTGAATTAGAAATGTGGCATTGTATTTTTTCGCCTCTTCCTCAAAGACCCGGACAAACATCTCGCCTATAGCCTTGCGCTTGGCTTCCGGCTCTATTATGCCCTTAAGTGCGGTGAAAAATCTGCTGCGCGCGTCTACCACTGAAAGTTTCATACCGACGCTTGCGGCAGCTGCTTTTACCTGCTCGGTTTCGCCCTTGCGCATCAAACCCGTATCTATATAGTATACGTAAAGCTGGTTAGGCGCTGCTTTAGCTGCCAATGCAGCTGCAACAAACGAATCGACACCGCCGGATAATGCGGTAACTGCTTTCTCCTTGCCGATGGTTTTGGCTATATCAGCAACTGCCTGTGGAATGAATTTTTCTGCTTTGAACATTTTATCACAATCCTATTTGCGCGCCTCTATTAAAAAAGAATTCGATGTGTGATTTTAGTTAACAAAACGGTTATATTTAAAAACACTTTGTGATAGAATAACTTCTGGTTGGTAATATAATAGTACTATATTCTTGGTGGGTCGTATGAGGAGAAAAGCACGTGAAGAAAATGATATTGAGGACTATCCGGCTTATGAGGAAGAGCCCATTGCCAGCACCAGCGGCAGCGGCGAAAACGAAGACTTTTTCGCAAGGCACAAATATTTTATTTTTGCAGCCATTGCCGTATTCATGCTCCTGGCAGCAGCCACGGCCGTATTCGTACTGCCGGCCCTAAGCGGGACGGCAACAGGCAAAGACCTGCTGGGCAAGCCTTCGTTAAGCAAACTGTTCGCAGGCTCAACTGATGCAAACGCAGGAAAGAACGCCGCAGGCGCAGCAACAGGAGCAGCAGCGAATGCAACTAAAACGGCAACAAAGCCGACGCTGCTTTCCCTAGACATTCTTGAGGCACCCTACACCAACAGCCAATCAGTGACGCTTTCGCTTTTCGCAAGAAACGCCGAGCAATGCCGCTACGCAAATGAAGACGGCAGCTGGAGCAATTACGAACTCTACGAAGTTGAAAGCTACTGGCAACTCACTGCAGGCGACGACGCAAAAACCGTTTCCTACCAGTGCAAGAACGGGGATAAGGAATCAGAGATAGTAACTGCCAGTATAACGCTGGACACTACGGCACCTGAAGTAACGCTAAGCGCATCCGGCTCAAAATCTTCCGTTGCCATAGAAACCCAGACAAGCGATTCGCTTTCCGGAGTGAAAACCTGCCAGGTTTACATCGACGGTAACTCAGTGGACAGCTTCCCGGGCGGAGACTACTCGAAACAATACACGACTAACCTGGCTACGGGCGTGCATACCATTTCAGTTTCGTGCAAAGACGCAGCAGGCAATACGGGCGTTGCCCAGGCCTCGCTTACCGTGGATGCCACAAAGACCGAAACTAAAAAAGCAGAAACCAAGAAGAACAGACAGATAACTGTGAAGATAAATGGCGGCGC
>JAZDDV010000073.1:0-5394 GCA_043809425.1 Microcaldota archaeon
AAGAAAAAAAGAAAATATAAGGAAAATAATGGATATGAATGGTTAAGAGAAGGAAAGGCAGAAGGCAAAATTCTCGGTGGATGTTTGCCTGTGATATTACATTTAGCTGGAACAAAATATTGGCCTAATTTTAAAGATAAAATCTTATTATTAGAAACTCCTGAAGGAGAAGATTTTAGAAAGGGTGAGAGTTTAGCTAATGTAGATTCTGCCTTGGGGGATTTGAGAAACTTAGGGGTATTCAAACAAGTTAAAGGTGTTGTTTTTGGTAGGGGGTTTGGATACACAGAGGAACAAATTAAGAAATTAAAGGAAATTATCTTGTACAATACAAGAGATTATAACCTCCCAATTTTATATAATGTTGATATTGGACATACAGATCCAATAATAACTATTCCATTGGGGATTAAAGTTGAGTTAGATTCAAGCAGAAATAAATTTGGATTCTTAGAGCAAGCAGTTTTAGGATGAACTAAGTTTAATTAAGTCTAACCATCTATTCTCCCCTAATTCAAAATTAACTCCTGCTCTTTCAGAAGGAACTTCATCAGTTGTTGAGTGATTTTCTATAAAGTTATGTTGAATGACTATCGCCGTCATTAGAATAGGAGCAGACCACAAAGCCTTGAAAAACGATATCTTTTTATTTAGTTAGAGAATATGTTAATCGTGATTTTAATGGGAGCTCTAGATTGGTTACTCGGAGAAAGCAAAAACGAAGGAAAAACTGAACGCAAGGCAGCAGGCCAGAAGCAGGACGCACCGGAATTCAAGCCAACGCAGAGGATACTGGCAAAGCCGTTTTACATCATTACTTCTTTTACTCCGCTCAGGCTTACCGCGCGCAAGAGCAATTTCGTAAATCTTAATGTTACGGTGAAGAATGTCACCGACGACCCGCAGCTCGTCTCAGTGGACGTGCTGCTGCCGAAGAACGCCTACATGGGTTTCGAGCCATCGTGCATCAACAAGGCCTATGAGAAGCGCGTTGGAGAACTCAAACCAGGCGACACGGTTACGGCTGCAATCCCTATCTGGGCAGGCACGCAAACCGGCGCAGGCGAGTATGAAGTCGGCTATACTGTTTTCGCCCACTACATCGGCTACGACAAGGTTTTGAATTATCAGAAAAACAAGACTAGAGTCCGCGTAGTGTAGTTACTTCGGGTTTTCCCTTATCTCTTCTTTTATCGGCAGCAATAGGTTTATCACTGAAGAGCCTGTGGCAAGTCCTGTTACCATGGCAAAGATGGCTGCAGTGCCTTCTTCTGTCCCTAACATTCTCCTGGTTAGCATTCTGCCGCCTTCTGTAAGCCAGAATACTACAATCAGTTCTTTCCCGAAATCTGTCTTGCCGATTTTCTGCAGGAATTTCTGCCCGCCATCGCTTGACATTACTGCGCGCATGCGCTCTACGCCTTCGTCGCTAGTTAGTACCTGCTTTATGATGCCAATTACTTCTTTCTTGTTGTTCTTGAAAAGTTCAGCAAGATTTTCTCTACTGGTTTTTGTTCTAAGCTGCTTTTTCAGCTTTTCAACTCCTTCATCGCTTGCCATCTGTTCGGCGAACTCATCTCCGCGCTCGGTCTTTTCATAGGGTTCTGGCACAGGAATGAAAAATGAATCTGGCGTAGCAAGGCAGGCGCTGGCTATGATCGTCGCCATGCTTTCCCTGCCTTCTTTTGAAAGGAACATTCGCATGATGAGCCGTTGGCCGCCGCCTGTATTCAGTAAGTAGCCCAATGCCAGGAAATCGCCTTCAGTTGTGCTGACCACCTGGCGCAGCAGCTTCTTGCCTAGCTTGCTTTCCATGACCCATCTTAGTCTATCCCGCAGCTCTCCATCATCAAGTATCTCTTTCAGCGGCGATTCAAGCTCAGGTATAGGAATATTCGTTGCCTTGTGAATCTCAAGCAGTCTGCCGCCCTCATTCCTAAGGCCTTCGGCAAGCTTCTGCTGATAGGCTTCGTCTTTTATCGCCATTTTGAATTGTTCAAAGCTCTGTTTCGTCTCAATTGCGTCCTTAAGAAAATTAAGTTCGCTTTTCTTTTGAGGAACGTCTCTCCTGATGTTCTCACTCATGGCTGCCCTTGGCCTTACTGCGTAATTCAAGGTGCAGCCAAATAGTCCTGAGGTTGCACCAACAAGAAGAATCCCTGCACAAGCATGCTTTAATCTCACTGTCATAGCCTTATTACCACTAATAATACTGGGTAAAACGGTTTATAAATAAGGTGGCCAGCTTTATTTCGGCAGTGCAGGAGGTTGTACGGCCTGCTGGCTGTTCAGCCGGACCATTGCCTCGGATAAGGCGGTGGCTATTTTTAAGCCGTCATCAGTAAGCCTGACCATGCGTTTTTTGCCTACTTTCTCCAGTACCACCACGCCTGATTTTTCCAGTTTCTTTATCAGCTTGGTCGCGTGCACGTAGGTCGCGCCGCTTTCCTTGGCAATCTCAGAAATATATTTGGGTTCCTGGCTGTCTTTAAGCAGAACAAGCATTTTGCACGGTTTTTTTCGCAGGAATAGGTCCAGCACGTGTTCACCTCAGTCTAACAGCTTCCAAGTTTGCCATGGCCCAGGATTCCTTCCTGAGCATCATGCCAGCAGAGCGCGAGAAATCTTCAGTCTTGCCCAGGTCTCCGTGCATGGTAATTATGCGCTCCGGTGTCGGTCTCAGGTTGCGCACATAGGCCATGAGCTGCGCGCGGTCGCTGTGGCCGGAAAAGCCTTCTGCAGTCTCTACGCGCATGTTTATTTTCATGAGCTTGGTTCTGCCATCGTCGCCGATGGTCGGCACTTCCTTGGAGCCGCTTTGGATCTTGTAACCAAGCGATAAAGCGCTTTGGTAACCGACGAATATGAGCGTATTGCGCGCCTCGTCAGACATCATCTTCAGGTATTCCAGCGATGGTCCGCCGGCAAGCATGCCTGACGGAGCGAGAATGACTGCAGGTTCGCCGTCAGTTGCTATGGATGACCGATCCACGCCTTTTGCCACCTTGATAAGCGGCGATTCAAACGGGCTGCGGTCCGAAAGCACTCTACGCTGCACCTGTTCCCGCATGAATTCCGGATAGGCCGTATGAATGGCCGATGCCTCCAGAATCATGCCGTCTATGTAAATAGGAACGTTGAACTCGGGGTGCCTTCTGCTGAACTCTTCCAGCACCAGCAGGATTTCCTGGCTTCTGCCCACTGCGAACACAGGGATAAGCACCTTTCCGCGCTTCTCCAATGTCTGCATGATGATATCCATCAGGCGCTTTTCACTGTCAAACCGGTTGATCGTTATATCATTTCTGCCGCCGTAGGTGCTTTCCACGAACAGCGTTTCAACGCGCGGAAATTTCGTCGTCGCCGGATCGAATAATCTAGTGAATCCGAATTTGATATCTCCGCTGTACACCAGGTTGTGCGCCCCTTCGCCGATGTGCAGATGCACTGATGCGCTGCCAAGAATATGGCCTGCGTTATAGAGCGTCATCTTCATTTCCGGTGTGATATCAACAACTTCGCCGTAGTCGACGGTAATCGTTTTCTTCAGTTCTTTCTGGATGTCTTTTTTCGTGTACACTGGCTCAACGCCGAATGCGCCTTTGCATAAATTAATGTAATCCTGCTGCAGCAGTACCATAGTGTCGCGTGTCGGCGCAGTGCAGTAAACCGGTCCCTCATAGCCGTAGGCATAGAGGTAGGGCAAAAATCCCATATGGTCCATATGGCTGTGGCTGATGACCACTGCATCAAGTTCGCTTAGCGAAAAGCCAAGCATGTTAAGGTACGGATACGCCCTGGTCGGATCGTTTGTCGCCGTGTTTACGCCAACATCGATAAGCACCTTGCTGTGCGGCGTCTGCACCAGCAGGCAGGAGCGGCCGACTTCGTTGAAGCCGCCCAGCGTAACAGCCCGTATCCAGTCACTGGAAGGCGGCGGATGGCAGATCTTCTTGCCGATATCAGTCAGGAATTTCTTGCGTTCTTCTGCGCCTTCTGCATTTATTCGTCTAACTCCTTCAAGCGTTACCGAAGGCATGGTTGGTGCGCGCAGCACAATCGGAGCCCAGCCGGTGCGCGTCATTATCTCCTTGAGCAGCGAACCGCCCTTGCCGATTACCAGTCCTGATTTTATCGCTTCTATGCGGACTTCGGACATTTCCGGGACAAATGTTATCTTTTTCACTCCTGCCTCTGCCGGAATGAGTTTTTCTATTTCTGCCTTGGCCAAATCAATGGTGACCAGGTGCTTTGGGTCAACGCGGATAAGCACCTTCTTTTTTATCGAATTCGCCAGCTCTTTGATGAGCGATGTATTATTGTAAAATGCGTTAACGTCTTTTATGTAAATTACAATTGCCAGGCCTTCCGGCTCCACTTTGGTGACACCGCATGTTTTTGGCATCAGCTCTTCAACTTTTTTTGCTATATCTTTATAGTGCAAATAAACACCTCATAAATATGTCTTAACTTGGGTATATATGGAAGTCAGTTCTGTAGCTTATTCTTCCCCGCTCGAGTAGGAAGAATTACATGTATTTTTTGACTTCTTCCTTCGGGATTCGCTTGAATCCATCCTTGGTAATTACTACTAAATCTACTCGTTCGCCGCTGCCTGCATCGCGTTTCATCGCCATGGAAACCGCGCGCGCAGCTATTTTTAGGTTTTCTTCAACGCCTTTTTCTTCGACGTAGCGGTCCTCTATGACACCCATGGCAATCGGCGAGCCGCTGCCGGTGGATATCATTTTTTCTTCAGTTACCCCGCCCAGCATGTCAATGCTGAACAGCCTTGGCCTCTCGTCAACGCCGCCCACGAGCAATTGCACGAAGAACGGATAGTACTTTGATTGTGCGAGTATGTTTGCAAGCAAGGTCGATGCAGCTTCCACTGTCGGCTGTCTGCCGGTGCGCAGCTGATAAATTTTCAGCTCGGATTTCATCCAGCGGATGAGCGTTTGTGCGTCGCCCACGCTTCCTGCGATTGTCATTCCTATATTGTCAGCTATCGGATAAACCTTGTCAATATCTTTGCTTGCTATGAAGTAGCCCATGGTGGCGCGCTTGTCTGATGCGAGCACTACGCCGTCTTTGCATACCAAGCCTACGGTAGTGGTACCAGTCTTCTTAGCTTCAATTTTCATTTTTTCTGCATTATTTTCGTCCATAATATCACATTGGGAGAAAAAGTTGATTTTATAATGAACAACAAAGTTTATAAACGCTTATATGCTGTTGCGCTGTGTTAATCCCACAGCATCCGACTCAACCGAAGTAAAACCGGCTATCCTGCTTCAACCGCTCATAGATCGTTCCCTTGGTATCCACGGTCCCGATGATTTGATTGATGGTTACTATGCCGTAAAAGCCGCCTATTCCGCAGGCCCTTGCCTG
>JAZDDV010000074.1:0-3316 GCA_043809425.1 Microcaldota archaeon
CCTTGTATTTTATATCTAAGTCACAACTCAAACGCTTGTTTATCACATAGCAACCTCGCGCCTGCCAGCTCCAGCTGTCATTAAGCGCAAGCATCCAGGGCCTGAAGAAAAACACACCCCGGTCCATTAAAGTCACATTGGAGCGGTTTTCATCTGTCCCATCTGCTTTTACGCATGAAATAGGCTCGCCGTCTATTGGATACAGTAAGGTGCAATCCAAACCTTTTGAAACTCCAAAGGTCGCATTGTAGGCGCCATCAGAGGAATTTACCAGGTAGACAACCATGCCTGAAGGAAGTGAAAAATCTTTGTTTTTATGCAATATTGACTCTGCGTACACCATTTGCGGCTCTATCTGGGGCGGCTCTATCCTGATGAAAATAAGCCCTATTGCTAATAGTACGATAAATGCCAGTAAACCAAGCTTAATGTCGTCAAGCATTACTGTACCCTCGCAATCTTGCCAAAGCGCGCGTAGGGTTTTGACGATGGGCTAACCAGCTCGTGGAACATTACCTGCGACACGCGCATGCCCTTGTGCAATACAATTGGAAAAGGCGCTAGATTAACGATTTCCAGCACCTGATGATTATTGCTTCCAGGCTGCACTATGGCTGAAGTAATGTGGATTGACAGGCCCATGCGTGCATAGCGGCTGCGGCCTTCCAGCTTGCCGATTAAATCTGATGAAAGCGTTATCTTCTCTACTGTGCGGCCAAGGCACATCTCGCCTGGCAACAGCAATACGGCCTCTGCTTTAACAAGTCTATGCGCCTGCTGGAAGCTGACTTTGCTCAAATCAACTATCTTGTCAAGATACTGCGGTTTGAAGAACCACCACTCGTTGCTAAGCGTCAAATCAACGCTTCCTGCGCCAAGCTGCTCTGGTTTGAACGGAATTATCTTTATCCGCCCCTGCTTCATCGCCTTCTTGATATCCACATCGGAAAGTGCCATGAATCAAAGACGCAGAAAGAATATTTAATGCTTGCCGCGCGCAAAGCCAATCAATTTAAACCTTTTTTACGATAGCAGTTTTAGAACTGAATTTTAACAGGTGGGAGATGTCAACTAGTTCTCCCTAACAAGTTCAGGGAGAAGCTTGCTCGACTCATTTGAGGAGCAATAGGCTGGTTGACAACAGCCCGTTAAGGTATATTTATGCAGGATATTCTTGGAGGCATTGAGATCGGCATGGAGAATAACTCCACATGCCTTGCAGACGAAGGTAGAGCCTTGCCGTTGTCCTCTAGCCAGATTCCCGCAGATGGAGCATGTTCTGGAAGTATCCTTAGCCCTGACGAGCTCAATGGCAACGCCAATCTCTTCTCCTTTGTAGAGAAGAAATTGCTCCAACTGGTAAAAAGCCCAATTGGAGAAACGCCAGTTCTGTTTTCTTCTATGCCTGGCTTCCCTGATGCCTTTGAGTTTTTCCAAAACGATTACTCCATCCTTTCCTACACTATCAATCAATCTTCGGCTGATAACATGGTTGACATCACGCATAAACCGTTGCTCCCTGCCCCGCACCTTACTAAGATGTCTATTGGCAGACCGAGTGCCTTTGCTTTGCAACCTGCTTCTCAAACCGACGTATCTTTTTTTGACAGAAAAAACGTGAGAACTATCATAAAGCCAACCGTCAGAAGTGGCTATAAGATTATTGATACCTCTATCTATTCCAAGAATCTTTCCTTTTTTGCTGGATCTGATAGTAGGCTTCTCTACGGAGATCATCAAACGGAATTTTCCATCCCTACATTTAATGAGATTACTTTCCTTGATATTCCAGTCAATATATCTCTGAAAATATTTTGGAATAGAGACTGTGAGTTTGATTCTGCCGTTTTTAGTCAGAAGACTGACAATACCTTTGTTAAGATTGACAGTACTACTTCGTTTATCATAGTGGATGGATGTTCCAGAGAATTTAGGCTGTCTGCTTCTTTTCTTTCTCGATGCGGTCTTGACAGCAGCACAGGCGTATTTGTTAGCAACGACAGCCAGTTGAGCAGGAAGACCAAATCTCTCACGAAGAATAGAATAATTGAAATGGTGCATTCTGAAGGTATTGGTCTCCTTATGTTCATAGCAGGAAGAAACAACAAAATTTTGAGCATCCACCATGCACAGGAGATTATCATTAAGAACGGCTCTTTGTTCAGGAGTTTCCTCAACCGCCGTCTGGATGGTTTTCATCATACAGCTATTATTATATTTGCAAGAGTTAAAAAAGATTGTGGAACTCCACAATTCCTCCATAACTTGGCAAAGCCTAAGTTATGGTTTTCTTGCGGTGATTAAGGTGATTAAGATGAAAGTTGCAATAAGCGGATTTGGCAGAATAGGAAAAATGTTTCTAAGAGCAGCAGTTGCCCAGGGCGCATTAGGCAGGGATTTTGATATTGTAGCCATAAACACGCGCAGCGCCATGGACATGCATTTGCATCTTTTCAAGTATGATTCAGTATTTGGCAAGTTCGAAGGAAAAGTAGAGCAAAAAGAAGGCAATTTCGTTGTCAATGGCTATCCGATAAAATGGATCAGGGAAACTGACCCGTTGAAGCTTCCGTGGAAGGAGATGGGCGTTGACCTGGTGCTGGAAAGCACAGGCGAATTCACCAAGCGCGAAGAGGCAGAAAGGCATCTTAAGGCAGGCGCAAATTATGTTTTACTTTCAGCGCCTGGCAAGGGCGTTGATGCAACTATCGTATTAGGCGTGAATGACCATCTTTTCGATGCAAAAACCATGAAGATAGTATCGCTTGCCTCCTGCACTACGAACTGCCTTGCGCCGGTATTGAAGGTGCTTGATGGCAAATTCGGCATAGAGCGCGGATTCCTTAGCACTGTGCATGCTTACACCAATGATCAGCGCATTCTGGACGGCAGCCATGAAAAAGACTGGAGGCGCGCACGCGCAGGAGCGATAAACATCATTCCGACAAGCACCGGAGCGGCCAAGGCAATCGGCGAGGTGCTTCCGCAGCTTATTGGCAAGATGGACGGCGTCGCATTCCGCGTGCCAGTGCCAGATGGCTCCATGAATGACATGACACTTGTTTTGAAAAAAGCAGCTTCGGTAAAGGAGATAAACGATGAACTGATGCGGGCAAGCCATGACGAGCTGAAAGGCATTTTGGAATACACTGAAGAGCCAATTGTCTCAAGCGACATAATCGGCAATCCGCACTCATCCATAGTTGACGGGCAGCTAACCAAAGTATTGGATACGCTTGTGAAAGTTTCAGCCTGGTACGACAATGAGTACGGCTACTCGAATAGGCTTGTGGATTTTATAAAAAAGCTGGGAAAA
>JAZDDV010000075.1:0-11191 GCA_043809425.1 Microcaldota archaeon
ATTCTTACCTCATCTATTGTTCCATCAAGATAATCCCCACCAATGCTTTGCGTGCCAAACCGTATATTATCAGGATTTGTGGTTGCGTCCTTTAGCTTTTTATTTACTGAGTTGTTAGTTGCAATGAGCACGCCGTCCAAATAGCTGTATATTTTTTGTTCAGAACCATTGAACACAATGGCGCAATGGTGCCAGGTGCCAACGGTAATTTTCTTGGTAACGACAATGCTATCCCAGTCGCCATCGCCATTCAAGCGGATATGATAATCCCCGTTTGAAGTGCCCAGCGACCATCTTAAGAAGCTAGGCTTGTCACCTTTTCCCTTTGATATAAGCGTAGAGTCTGCGAGCGGGTTGTATGTATCTACCTTAACCCACATCTCAGCAGTAAATTCAGTTGCCTCATTAAAATTTAGACTATCTGATTTGGGAACGTCTACATAACCAGCTAAGCCGTCAAGGACCACTGCTTTGCCGAACTTACCAGAACTGATCCTCGTCGCGCCAATGAGTTTGCCATCATTGGCCCAGGTGGAATTATCGTAAACTGTTGATGTGGTACTGCTTTCCTCGAATGCCCAGTAGCCAACAAGCATGCGGTTCCAGTCTATGAATGCCGCGCTGCTATTTGTTGTGGTGGTATTGACATAGATACCTGTGCTAGTGATAGCCGTATGGTTGTCTGGTGTTGGTGAGACAAAGGTTATGGCTGGCGTTGCAAAAGTAACACTGGCGCATATGAGAAGCATTATGGCAACTGCTGTAAGCCTGGTCTGCATTCTTTGCCTCTTACGACTGAAAATACGACTGAGTTAAGGTATATAAACATTTCGTGGCCGCACGTCGTAACCGTTTTAAACACATGCAGAGATTCTAACTCATGATTACCATTCACACAGACGGGGCGTGCTTCGGAAACCCGGGACCGATGGGTATTGGCATAGTAATTTATAAGGGCAAAAAAAAGATACGCGAGCTCAGCGAGTACATCGGCCATGGAACGAATAACATAGCAGAGTATACTGCGCTCATCAGAGCGTTAGAGATAATGGAGGAGTTGGGTGAGAAAGAAGCATTGATACACACTGACAGCGAGCTACTGGCCAAGCAGATTAACGGCGAGTACCGGGTAAAAGACAGGAAACTCAAGCTGCTGAACGCAAGAGTTGACAGTTTGCTGACAGGCATGAAAGTCAAGGTGCAGCACGTACGGCGCGAAAAGAATGAAGAGGCAGATGAATTATCCAAGGCTGCGATAAAAGGCCATGAGAAAGACAAGAAAGACGGCAAACAGTGTTTACTATGCGTATAACTGAGCAATTGGCATTAGGCGGCAGTTTTACTTTCGAAGAAAGCAAGCTGCTGCCAGTGCACTCCTGGTTTTACTACAAGGAAGGCTATTCGCCTGAGTTCGTACGCTGGGCACTGAATCTGAATAAGCCTAAGAAAGTACTTGATACATTTTGCGGAGTCGGCACTACATTACTGGAAGCAAAGCAGCAGGGGCTGCAGGCAGCAGGCGTTGATGCGTCTGAACTTGCCGTGCTTGCAAGCAAAGTGAAAACGCAAAATTATGAAGAAAGCGAATTGCAGCAAGCTGCAGAATTTATCCGCAATATTCCTGAAGCAAAGCAGCTGCCGCGCTGGGATTTTGAGCTGTTCGACGTAAGAGCTGCATTTCCAAAACGGAATATCGGCGACCTGCTTTCCATCCGCGCTGCAATTGAGACTGTTGAAAATGAAAAGATGCATGATTTTCTTTTGCTTGGCCTGCTTTCTGTTTTGCCTCAGGCAAGTGTCATTATCAAAGACGGCGGCGTGCTGAAGATTGACCGCCGCAAAAGGGCAGCTCCTGCGCGGGACATTTTCCGCCGGAAGATAAAACGGATGATTGCTGAGGCACCGCAGCAGGGGCCGACTGTTGACGTGCAATTAGGCGATGCAAGGCAACTGCCCTATGAAGATGAATCCTTTGACTGCATCATCACATCTCCGCCCTATCTGAATAATATAGATTATTCCAAGATATACGGGCTGGAACTGAGCCTGCTGTATCTGGATAAGACAGAAGGGCAAAAGACGCGCGAGCGGCTGCTGCATTCATTCATAAAAAAGAAACCAACTGCAGTAGACTATCCGGAAGAAGTGCAAGAACAGGCAGCACGCATTCCGGTCATCGGCGAATTCTTCGCAGACATGGAGAAAGCAGTGTTGGAGATGAAGCGCGTACTGAAGCCAGGTGGCACTGCACATATAGTAATTTCCAATTCAGTAATTTTTAACGAGCAGGTTATTTCAGACGAGATAATCGCGGCTATGGCAGAGCGGTATGGTATGGAAGCCGAGATAGCAATAGGCGCCTACCGCATCGCAGACGTCAGGCCGCAGCGCGTGCAGACTCGCGAAAGCGATGTTATTTTAAAGAAAAAATAGGAATCAGAGATTATCCGCGCTAACGAATTTCTCCTTTCTTTTGTTTTTTATATCTTCCTTGGTTTCTTCAAGAGCATGTTTTTCTTCAGTAGTTAATACCGGCGCTTGATAAACCATGAAATAGAATCCACCTTAAATCTTAAATAAACTTGTTTTTCCTGGAATGGTGGCAAACAAGCGAAAGCGTAGTTATTTTAAGGAAGCGGCAATAAATCTAGCAATATTGTGATCTAATGTTAATTGGTTTGTGTGGTAAACCTAGCAGCGGCAAATCAAGCTTTTTCATGGCAGCAACCAGCGTAGCAGTTGAACGCTCTGCAAGACCATTTACTACGATAAAACCAAATCATGCAGTTGGCTATGTTGAAGTTGAATGCGTTGACAAGGAATTTGGCGTAAAGTGCAATCCACGAACCGGCTACTGCATTAATTCAAGAAGATTCGTGCCAGTTGAATTGCTTGACGTGGCTGGGCTCGTACCTGGCGCACATGAAGGCAAGGGCTTGGGCAACAAGTTTCTTGATGACCTAAGGCAAGCGCATGCACTTATACATATAGTTGATGCAAGCGGCTCAACTAATGAAAATGGTGAGAAAGTTGCCATGGGCAGCCATGACCCGGCAACTGACATAAGATTCCTTGAGGTAGAGCTTGACTACTGGCTGAAAGGCATTCTTGACAACAACTGGGGCAAGCTTGTAAAAGACAGCAAAAAATTAGGCAATGAGCAAGTGCTTTTTGATCAGTTCACTGGTTTAGGCATAGGAAGAACAGCAGTGAGCAGAACACTTAACGAGTTGAATCTTAAGGAGAAGTCAATTGACCAGTGGACTGAAGAGGATAAGTTTGCATTCTCAAGAAAAATGCGCGTCATCGGCAAGCCGATTCTAATTGCAGCAAACAAATGCGATTTGCCTGGCGCTTACAAGAATTATGAGCGGATGGTAAAGGAGTTTCCGGAATATGTGATTATTCCATGTTCTTCAGAAGCAGAGATTGCTTTGAAAAGCGCTGCAAAAAAAGAATTCATAAAATATATTCCAGGCGATACGGACTTTGAGATTACCGGGCAGCTGGACGACCAGCAGAAAAAGGCAATGGAGTTTTTACGCAACTACATTAAAACTGCCAACAGTACCGGCGTACAAAAAGCATTGAACGCCGCCGTATTTGATTTCCTTCATTATATTGCGATTTTCCCGGGCGGTGTGAATAAGCTCAGTGACAGCGCCGGAAATATTCTTCCTGACGTTTTTCTTCTGCCACCCAATTCAACTGCATTAGATTTTGCTTTTGTGTTACATACCGATATGGGTAAGGGATTCATCAAAGCAATAGACGTAAGAACTAAACTTCCTCATGGTAAAGACCATCTCCTAAAAAATCGTGATATTGTAGAACTCTTTTTTAAGAAACCGTGATAGGAACATTCCATCGTTCTAGACGGGGATTGAATGAGTAGTAGTAAGGTTTCCCTCCACCGATTTTTCCTTCGCAATACAGAATGTTTGCCTTTCTTAATACCAAAACATATTTCCAAAAAGTTGCATGAGCAATTTTAAATTTTTCCATTAATTGATGTTTGGTAAATCTCTGGTTCTCTTTAGCAAAGTTAAAAACATCGGTTATCGAAACACTAGATGTCGGTTTTTTCCTTACAAATATTTCTAAAGCTCTGAGAGCTTCTTCTTCTGAATCGACTTTTTTACCAGCTCCGTTTATCAAAAAATCTAATCTATTTCCCTTCGTAGTGTTCAAACCGAATAAAGAGATCCATTTTTTACTATCTTTGTGTCTTGATAGATGCGGGGATCTAATATAGAAAAGATTTGGATTCGTTCTAGAGTAATTAAACTCAAATCCGTTTTCTCTGAGTATATCATATAAATCTTGGATGAGTCTTAAACTTTTTACACCTAGCGAAGCCGTGCAGTCCAATTCAACAGAACCATCAAATGTCATAACCCCTCTAGCAAAATCAAGTCGATAGTGGGATTTTTTTATTATATCTGGCTCGCAGACAGTTTCTATTTTTCGGCCGTAATTAAATCCTAAGAACGTTGTGAAAAACTTAGAAATTGCCTTACAATCTACAATCAAAAGAGAACAGTCAAGGGTTTTGCTTCTTTTTATTGGAGTGTTGACGTAGAATATCTTTTCAAAATTTTTACGTGCTATTTCGAGTGCACTGATGTTTTGATCTACTATCGTTATTCGTTCTTTTCCCCCTTTTTCTCTACTTATGCAACCATCCGCAGCAATTGCACCACAAAGCCATGCTATTTCTCGATCCAATCTTTTTGGGAATTTGGCCCACTTCCCTCTTGACCCGGACTTAAACAAATCCACATTCTTTTGAATCTTAACGGAATAGGGATAAACTCGGCGTTTTGATATTTTTCTCAGCAAAATCCGTATTAAATAAACCGGGAAATAATTCTTGTTATAGATGAACTTCTCTATTGTCGTTTCATCGCAGCCTAACTCAGATGTGAGTTCTTTGCATAAATCATGCTTTTTCATCTTTCTTTTTTTGCAAATATCGCTAATCAGCTCATCCAATATTTGCCTTAGCCTTTCTCCTCTAACATAGAAACAAGATTTGATGTTCTTCGGAGTTGTACGTTCTAATTCGAGGACTTTAAATGTTTCGACACTTCCGCCTCGTTTCTCCTTGTCCACCATGTTTAAGACAATGGTTTTCATCCTTAAATCTCTTTCGATTTCCGACATATTATCAACCTCTGAGCTTTCCGCTCCTACCCCCTTTTTGGAGCAGGAAAGCGATGAGGTACAATTCAGACAATAAGGGGTAGGGCAAATAAAATCCAAGAAAATAGAACTTGAAACGAGCCGAAACGGTTTTTATTTTCCTTCGGTCGAAGACCGAACCGCGAAGCGGCTTGGGAATTAAAAATCCTTTCGGCGAAGTGAGGATATATGGATCGTCGATGGGTTTACACACTTCATGGGCATACAACTTAGTTCTTAAGAAAACTTGACGCAAATTGCCCATTCATTAGGCGATTATTTCTGAACAACAGGCTGAATACTGACTGCATTATTTTGAATAGCCGTTCATCCAGCGCGGTCATGATTCCTTCTCTATCGGAATAGCTGCGCGCTTCTTCAAAGAATAATGGGATCAGACTAGGCCGCCTTACGGCAAAATGCCCAGTGATTTCCACAAGTCCCTTGGCTTTACTGGAAAAAAGTCTTGTTCGGACGTTGTTTTTTATGAAAAGACGCATCTTGATGTGAATGGCGCTTAATGGAAGGGGTATGCGCATGCGATTTATGTTGGGCGGAAAAAAATCAAACATTACCGGGCCATCTGCGGTAATTGCATAATTACTTGGCTTGAAGTCCAAGTCAAGCCTGGGAGACGCAGTATCATTGTGCATGCGTATTCGTCTGTCTAGTTCAAGGAAATGCCTGAAAAGCATTCGTACTTGTTCCACGTCAGCATTTCTAACAATCGTGTGGGCAAGTTGCTGTGCCGGCAATTCAGTCTGGACAAAATGAATGGTCCGATGACCATTTCCAGTAGTAATGACTTTCGCTTCTTCTACCGCAACGCCCGCCTTCTTCAACTCTTGCTGATATTCGTTAACTGCATTCACCAGCTTGCCTGCCGTACCCTCATGAAATGGAGGCGAAACGGTTTTCCATATTTTGCCTGAGAACGCGCCGCCTTCGACTTTGCGTATGTTTGTTCTTGTCCAAAAACCATGGGCACCTTGTATCGGTGTTAGTTCTCGTTTTGGACTGAAGAATTGTTTTTGCATGTTTATTATTGTGGTGCACAAAGTTATTAAACGATTCTGCGGCTCGCAATAAATGAATTTTACTCAGTCCGCACGGCCATTTGTTTTTCCTTTTCTTTCAGTTTCTTTATTGTCCCGCTTGTCCTTTTTGTTACTATTCTCGGAATCTGGATTAGCGCAAGGAAACCCGGAACCTTATCCGCGTAGTCGCGGCTGCAGGTGAGGATGCCGGTTTTTTCCACGGCATTGTATTCCGTAAGCTTGAGCTGTGCGTAGGAGCAGCCGTATTCTCCGAAGAATTTCAGGGCTTCGCGGTAGATTGCTGCTTTCAGCTCTTCTTCGCTAACGCTGCCCTTTACTTCGAAAAGAATGTGCCTTCTTCTTGGCGCGTGAGCTTTTGTCAAATGTTTCACCTGTTATAAACTTGCATACGAAGTTTTAAAATAATGGCACCGATAATAATGTGAGGATTAACATGAAAAACAGCAGTTTTCGAAACAGCTTTATCCGTTTGATAAAGAACATTCAAAAAGAAGTTAAAGAAGGGAAGATGATATCTTTTAAGAATAACGCCGAGATGGATGTCTATCTAGAAAAGATATAACGTGATTCTATGGAAAAAGTTTTGATTATTTGCGGAAGCAAGAGCGATGAGGAGATTGCAAAAAAGGCAATGGACACGCTTGCTGAGTTCGGCGTTGACTACAAATACGAAGTTGCATCGGCCCACCGGAATCCGGACAAGGTTGACGAGCTTGTGAAAAACACAAAAGCAGACGTAATTATTGCAATAGCCGGCTTGAGTGCTGCTTTGCCGGGAGTTGTTGCAAGCAAGACTGTGAAGCCGGTTATCGGTGTGCCTGTTGGCGTGAAGCTTGATGGCCTGGATGCATTGCTTTCCATAATGCAGATGCCACCTGGAATTCCCGTTGCTACAGTTGGCATAGACAATGGAAAAAACGCAGCTTTGCTGGCAATTGAGATTTTGGCAGTCAAGGATTCTTCATTGGCAAAGAAACTACAGGATACAAGGTCGAAGAAATGACAAAACCAACGCACGTAGTTCCCTATCTTTCACCGCTACTGGGCAAGCTGAAGCGCGGACCTGCAGTTACTATTCCGAAGGATGCAGGAATGATTATTGCGTATACTAGCCTGGGAAAGGAAAGTCGCGTAATAGAATTAGGCAGCGGCTCAGGTTTCCTTACGGTGCAGCTTGCGAATATCGCAAAGGAAATAATTTCTTATGAAAAGCGCGATGAGTTCCTGAAGATTGCTGAATCCAATATCAAACGCGTTGGATTCAATAACGTAACTTTCAAGCTGCGTGATGTGCTAACTGGCGGCATAGACGAAAAAGACGGCGATTTTGATCTGGTGATGTGCGACATCGCAGAAGCAGAGAAAATAGTTCCTGCTGCCCTGGCTGCATTGAAAAAAGGCGGATTCATTGCAGCGCATTGTCTGCATGTGGAGCAGGCAAAGGCACTTGCCGTGGAATGCCAGAAATACTGCGAGTACGTGCAGATGATTGATACGATGGTGCGGGACTACGAAGTTGATGAAAGAGGGGTAAGGCCAAAACACGTTGGCCTGGTGCACACTGCCTATCTTATTTTCGCTAGGAAATGATTCTAATTTTACTTTTTGCCTATGCTGGTTCTGATGCCTTCGAGCAGCACTGTTGTGAGATCATCCACTGCTGAGACAACGTCCTTCATGGTGGCTTTTCTGCTGAGCCTTCTTGCCGCGATTCTTGCAGCCACTCCGTCTATTTCACTAACAGCAGTTTGCCTGATCGGCCCGGCCACGTTCGGTTTTTCAATTTTTATCTCTGCGGCTTCTGATTTCCTTGCGCGTTTTCTTATAATCCTGATTCTTGGATGGGCCTTGTATACCTTAGCGATTATACAGCCACTAAGATAGCTTTCAGAAATAGGATTTCCCGGGAATTTCGGCTTAAGCTGCTCTGCCAGCTCCAGGTTTGTCAGCTCAGGGCTGCGCTTCATCAGTGCGTAGGTTGCTTTAACGATTTCATTGATTGATGCCTTCGCCGGCACCGGTTCGGGTTTTTCCATCCTGGCCTTTTTTCTCAGTTCTTTTAATTCTGGATAGGATCTGTAAACAGTAGGAATTATGGCGCTATTCAGATAATGTTTAGTTATCGGGTTTTTTGGAAATTTAGCCTTAAGCGAGAGCACAAGTTCCTGGTTTGTCAGGGACAGATTACTATTCATGATTTGGTAGGCTGCTTTCTGGATCTCTTTCTGAGGTACCTTCGCAGTCCGCAGGTATGCCTCTTTTATTCTCGCTTTTCGCCTAAGTTCTTTCAGCTTCGGATGTTTTTTGTAAACCGCACCAAGAACCGGGCCTTTGACATTCTCAGGCGTCATTTTGTTCCCGGGGAATTTATTCACGAGCAGTACCGTCAATTCTTCATTGCTCATGTCTAATTTTTCTTTTAACAGGCGATATGCCGTTTTTGCTACCTCATCGCGGGATGCCCTCATGACGCCTGAATTTTCCCTCGCGCGCTTCAACTCAGGATATTTTTTGAATAGCCGGTACATGATAGTGTGCTCGATATATTTCCTACTTGGCTTCTCCCCTGGCAGGCTTTCCAAAAGTCTTGCGTAAAGATCAGCATAGGACATGCCCGGGTCGGCTTTCAGAATATTATACGCTGTTTCGATGATATTTTCTCCGGCTTTTTCTGGCTTTGCAGCTCTTCGCACAGGTTGCGGTTTGACTGGAACGCCGGCACTTGTTTCACTTTCTCTCCTGTTTAGCACTGCCTTTTGTCTTATGCGCTTGAATCCAGGATGGTTCCTGAATATGCACGTTATGAGATTGTTGGTTATGTATTTTTTACTGGGTTTCTTGCCGGGTAACTTCTTCACGAGTTCGGCATAAAGGTCGTTGGCAGTCATCCCAGGTTCGGCCTGCAGGATGTCATATGCCGTTTCGATGATCGCGCCTTTCTTGCCTGCTACTTCGACAAGGCTCGGCCTCCTTTTCCTGCTCTTAGCGGTTTTCAAAGTCTGTTCGTTACCTGCTTTCCTTCTGGCTTCCACTCTTTTCGTTCTCATCGTAGGATACCGCGCGTAAAAGGCCGCCAGTACGTTTCCGCCTACGGTCTTTACCGACAATCCGAGCTTGTCCGCTAGCTCCTGGTTTGTCAGCAGCAGATTCGTTGATAACAGGTCGCGTATCTGCTGCACGTAAACATCCATCTTTGATTTGGAGCCCATGGAACGCGCGGACTTTGTAGCTTTTCTTTGTACGGGTTGCGGTTGTTCTTCCGAAGTGTCTGCTGCGGTATCTTCTGCAATTACTTCGTCCCTGATGTCCCGGCCTCTCATCTCCGGGACGATTGCTGCGCGTGGCGTTCTAACCCGCGGTTCTTCTCTGGGAGATTCGGCGATTTCGTCCCTTGCTGCCTCTCTTATCCGGTTTACTGCCGGCTCAGGTGCAGCCCTTCTTGGAGGTTCAGTTCTGATTTCCATCCTACTTGCAAGGGGTTCTGGCTCTACCACGGGTGGAATAGTTGTCTTTTCCATCCGCCGCTGCGCCCTTATGCTTCGTACCCTCTCTTCTCCCAGCGTCGGGTCGTTCCGGCACACGCGGGGGATGATACGCTCGGTGACGTCAGAGAGGGATAGCGTGTGTTGGGGATACTCCTCGGAAAACTTTGCATGAAGATCTTCGGCTGTAATCCCATGATTCACTTTAATAAGGACATGCGCCGCCTCAAAGATTTCATCAGGTATCGAGCCTTTGGGTTTTTCTGCTTCTGGCTCTCTCTGAGCGTAGGTGCGCGTGGCTCTTTCCGAAGAAGCTCTTTTTTCCACAAGTTTCTGCGCCAACATGCCGCCAGCCCGCCTGATGTTAAGCGCTATGATCTTCATGCTGTTTTTGCTGATTGTGACGCCCTCGAAATGCTTGTCAAGCTCAGCGATCAGTTCTGCAGTGGTCACAGTCCCGACATGCGTCCGTAGAATTTCCTTCGACTTTTCGATAAGGTCGCCCAGTGTCACGTCCTTCTCTTCACTCGCCGCGGCTCCCTTATTTGCATCAGCCACTGCTGCAGGCGGCCTATCAGTCTCTACCGCAGCCTCTTTTGTTTCATTTTCTTCGTTTCGTTCAGCTTCTGCACGCGTTTCGCCCCTTCTTTTGGGTAGCTTCCCATCTACAAGTCTTGTTGCAAGCGCGGCTTCAGTCTTTCGGACGACCCTTATAGTCCAGTACAAAGCATTCCTGCTTATTTCTCTTCCAGGAAATGCAGCACGAAGCTCTCTCCAAAGCCCTACTTTAGTTATCTTACTGTGCCTTTCCAGAATCGCAATGGCCATATCTTTCAGGCCGGTCAGCTCTTGCTTGTCAACCGTGGCTTCTCCTTTATCTGCTTCCTGAGGGGCTCCATCCGCCTCTTCTTCCTCGTCTGGGTTCTGCGCCTTAATTTTCCTTGCTTTTTCCTGAGCGTTTTTTCTCAGAGTCGTCAGGCCGGGATATTTGAAATATGTCTGCGAGATCAGGTGTACCAAATGGGTGCGTGATATGCTGTTATGGCGGTGCTGCTCCCTGAGCTCTTCCAGGAGGTCGTCAGTACCTATGTCCGGCATGGCGGTTATCAAATCTTTTATCGTCTCCAGGAGCTTTTCAGGCGGATCTTTCAGCGCCCAGTTGCCCCTGCTAGTATCAGTGGTCGGTACGAGGAAGTCATCCGCGATCTGCAGACTGCAGGTTCCGGCTAATGACCCGGAAAAGAATTCAGAAATAATCGCGGCGAGCCTTTCACGTTTTTTAGCATCAAGCTTGCTCAGGTCTTTCATTACTCTCACGCGACCAAGACCATTATCCCGCCATGGAAGGAAATCCCTATCCAGCGCGTCAATACTGTCGATGGATGCGGGAATCGAAGTAGGATCTTTAAGGGCATTCATTCTGATGACGAGCAGGATTTTTTCGCATACCGGCGTCGGTGCGAGTAC
>JAZDDV010000076.1:0-10100 GCA_043809425.1 Microcaldota archaeon
GGCAGTCATGTGCGAAACGCCCAGTGCATTAGCTGCAGCGCGTACGCTACGCCTTTGTTCTAAAACCAGTTGCAGCAGGACGCGGAGCTTACGCTCATCCATTATTTTCTTTTTGCCCGGCTTGGCAGAATTAGATTCGCCTGCGCCAAAGACAAACCACGCTGTAGCCCATTGGTCGACTCACCTCGATATTTCCTTTCATATGTTTCACCTCACGTAGTTTGTTTTGTAATGTTATTTAGGTGCGAAAAGATTTATAAAACGCTGTAACACCAGCCGAACGCTGTTCTTTAATTGCTGGCAGGAACCGCAGGTGCGCATGTTTAAATACCTTTTTACATATATAATAACAATATGGGAACAGGAATTTTACGCTTACAACTGGCACTACATCTGGTAAAAGACAGAAATACGCGAAGGAAGGAGCTGGCAAGCCACTACTTCATGGAAGCAAACCAGCATACAAAAGACAAGAACCCGGAAAAAGCAGCAGATGTGCATGCGAAGAGCGCGACCCAATTCCTTATTGCAGGTGAGCCTGAACGGGCTGCAAAGCAGAATACGCTTGCAGGAAAAAACTATTTTGCAGCCGGAAAGACTGAACTTGCTCTCACTTATTACAAGAAAGCGATGATGCAAAGGGAACTGATAGTCGAGGACTGTAGGGAGGAAAACCGGCAAAAGGCAAGGGAGCAGTACAAGGAGATCGCGAATTTGCACGAGCTTTCTGTAGAAGCGTATGAACAACTCAAACAGGAAAGCCATGTGCTCGGCGAGTACGAGCTTGCTGCAAAATCCTGCGCAAAAATAGCTGACCACGACGGCGCTGCTAGAAATTATGAAAAGGTCAGCAGGATATGGCAGCAGCGCGGCAAATTCAAGGAATTCGAGAAATATTCAAGGATGGCCAATCACGAACAGGAGCTTGGAGTTAGAGAACATGAAGAAAAACAGGAATGGGACAAGGCCGCAGAGAAACGCCTGCAGATGGGTGAGCGGTTTTCCCATTTGGGCCTGAAGTCAGCTGCCGTGACCCAGTATCTTCTTGCAGGCCGCGATTATGAGAGCGGCAAGAAAATAGGAATGGCGATGTAGTGCTACAAGGCAGCTGATGATGAAGCCGGCTCCTCAAGCCTGACGCTTCCCCCTGAGGTTTCGGAAATGCTACGCAACGCGAAACGCCTGCTGCGCCAGCATGAGAAAGCAAAACCAACTGTCGCAACCGCAAACTAAACGGCAGGCTTTTTAATAAATCCGTGAGTAAGGCAGCTCATGAATGTGGAGGATATTAATCCGGAAAAACCGCTGGCTAATCTTAGAACTGTGGGCTTCCAGGCAACAGAACTTGGCAACGCAGTCGAGCTAATAAAGAAAATGAAGCAGCAGAAGGCAACTGTCTATCTTACTTTTACGGCAAACATGGTGGCGTCAGGCCTGCGAGGCATAATCGCAGACATGTGCCGCCGCAAATTAGTTGATGTAATAATAACAACAGGCGGCAGCCTGGACCATGACCTGATAAAAGCAGAGAAGCCCTACCTGCTAGGCGACTTTGCAGCAGACGACAAAGCCCTGCATAAAAAAGGCACCAACCGCATTGGCAACATACTGGTGCCGAATGACCGCTACATACTCCTGGAAAAGCGCATGCAGCAGATTTTTGAATCTCTTTACAAAAAGAAAAAGATTGTCAGCCCGTCTGAGATTGCACTAGCCATGGGCCAAAGCATCAAAGACAAGAATTCGTTTCTCTACTGGTGCGCGAAGAATGACATACCGGTTTTCTGCCCAGGCATAACTGATTCGGCAATAGGCCTGCAGGTCTATTTCTACAAGCAAAAAAGAAAAGACTTTGGCATTGACGTAACTGCAGACATGCAAAAGCTTGCGTCGCTTACGCTGGAAGCGGAAAAAACAGGCGGTATAGTACTTGGCGGCGGAATTTCCAAGCATCATGCCATTGGAGTTAACATTCTGCGCGATGGATTTGACTATGCAGTCTATTTCACTACGTCCTCTCCGTGGGACGGCTCACTTTCAGGAGCAAGAACAAACGAAGCGATATCCTGGGGAAAAATAAAGGAAATTGCGAACCACGTAACTGTTTACGGCGATGTGACCATTACACTGCCTGTTGCCTACGCACTGTTGAGGGAATGATATGATAAACTTTATTGCATTTGTTCTTGCTTTTTTCGCCGGCCTCCTAGTCAAATGGGTAGACTGGCTTGATGATGATGAAAAGAGCAAATCGCCGCTGAAATATGTTCTTGCCCTGGCCTACGGCCTGCTTATCGGCTATCTTATCAGCACCTCAAGCTTTGGCGAAGCATTCCTGGGCGCATTGCTTGCGCAGGTATTCGCAAGAAAGGTAGACACAAAAGCGCATATGCTTGGCTTTGCAGTTGCCGTGCTTGCGCTGCCATTCTTCGGCTTCCCGCCTGCCAGCCTACTGTTCATAGCCTACTTCTTCCTGCTGGCTTTCATGGATGAAGATGCATTCGGCGCACGCTTCTCGCTGTTTGAAGGCCACCGGCCGATTCTTGAGCTAGGTGCACTGTTGCTGCTGCTTATCGGCAGATGGGATTACGCAGCAGGCATATTCCTATTTGATATCGGCTATTTACTACTCGGCAAATACATGAGCAGCAAAGCAGGGAAAAAACTAGCTGGCAGCGCGCCTAAGCGAAAGGCCGCAAAGTAAGGTAAGCACTAATCCGTAAAGCAGAAGCACGCCGAAGCCGCCGGCCTGGGGCGCATGGTAGAGAATCACAGACTGCATTATGAAAACCGATTGCGTCAGCGGAGATGCCTGGCTGGCAGCTGCCATCAGCTGCGGCATGAACTCGGCGGGGAATAATAAACCGCTCATGAAGAGCAGCGGTAACCCGATTACGAGCGATGCGAGAAATGCTGTAGCTTCAGATTCTGAGTAGATTGCAATCAGCACGCCGCCTGCCACGAAAACGAATAGCAGCAGTGCAAGAGCCTGCAGCACGAAAAACCATGTTGCCAGGTCAAAAAGCGGGAACGCGCCATAGAGCAGCGATGACATCAGCGCAAGCAGCAATGCCATGGGCAGCAGCACTAAACTATAGCTAACTACCTTAATTGCAGCATAGGCATAGGGGTTTATCTGGGAGATGACTATGCGTGCCATCGTCCCATTGCTTTTCTCGCGAACCAGAGAAGTGGATGCGAGAAACAGTGAAATGAACATTACTATAGTGGGCAATAAACTCGGCAGAAGGAAATCAAAGAATGTCCTTTGCTTGAAAAGATAGTTGGTGGAAAGGATTATCGGGGAAACTACTGATTGCGGAGTGCGCGAAGTAATCTCTTTCAGCTGGTTCCTGCTATCTGTGATTATGCTCTCCAGCTCGTAGCTCTTGTCGGTTATCTCATCAAGCGAGCGGTTAACTTCTGCGATGGTGTCCAGCGCAGCCTGCTTATTGCTTTCCAAATCTGCTGCAAACTGGCGCATATTCGCTATGCGCTGGCCTGCTTCTGCAGAGCTGGCAGTAGCGTCTGCAATAGTGCCCCGGAACTCCTGAATAGTTATATTAGTCTGCGCAAGCTTCACCCGGGCATTCTGCACTTTGCCTATCCGTTGCTCTATTGATTGCTGCATGTCGGCAACTGTCTTGTTTATGGTATCCAGCTGTGCGCAGTACGCTACAAAAACAGGCTGGCTGCAGTTTACGCCTGACCTGGAAATGTTGATATAATCAGTAACGTTGCGCAGCGTGCTGTTTATCTGCACCAGGTCAGCTTCAGTCTGGTTAAGCTCGCTGTCATAGTCCACCAAATCAGCTTCTATCTGCGTGAGATTGCTATCAGCCGAAGCAAGATAGCCTAAGGCCGAATCAATGGTGCCGTTTGCCGCGTCTATCTCGTTGTTTATCCGGCTTGAGTTAATCGCCTGCAGCGAAGCAGTGGTCTGCTCCAGCCGCGCCTTCATAACGGCAGTACGCTGCCGCGTTTCGTTAAGATTGTTAGTAAGATTGTCAAGCCTGGCAGCGGCCTGGTCCAGCTTATCCCATACTGTACCGATGAAAACAATGCCAACCTGCTGGCCGGTTTCCTGCACTGCCGCTTTCACAAATGCTTCAACGCTGGGCGCTACCTGCACCCGCGAATTGTCCACTAGTACAGTAACATTTTGCGTGTTGCCGCGTTCTATGCCTGCCTGAAAACCATGCGGAATGATGATAGCTGCAGGAAGCCTGCCTTCGCGCACTTCCTTATCAACAATTGGACTACAGTAAAGCAGACCGCTGTAATCTATGATCTTGGCATTGGCTGCCATGCCTGAAACAAAAAGCTTGGAAACATTGCTGTGGTCAAAATCGCACACGCCCAAGGTGGTCTTGCTAATTTCCGTCGTGGTGTTACCGAAAATAAGGCCCAGCAGAAATAGCACTAGCAGCGGCGCAATCACCAGCAGCAGCAGGGTGCGCCGCTCGCGGAAGAACTGTTTGGAATCCTTTTCCAGCTCATTTAGCAGGTTCAACTTTTGCACCCCCTTTCAGCTGCGCGCCTGTAAGCTTGAGAAAAACGTCCTCCAGGCTCGGCTTTGATACGGCAAATTCCACTATGCTTTCCTTGTTCTTTTCAAAAATATCAGTTATCTGGTTTATCTTCGGCGCCATGTCCTCTGCTTCAATCACCATGCCATGCTCAGTTACAGTCAAACTGTCAACACCTTTGAGCTTCTGCAGCTGCTGTTGCAGCTTGGCATAATCGCCTGGAATGCTACGCACTTTCGCGATTTCCTTGCCTGCCAGCTTTTTCAGCACAGCAGGCGTTCCCTCGGCAGCAACCTGGCCTGCATTGATGAATGCGATGCGGTCGCACAACACTTCTGCCTCTTCCATGTAATGAGTCGTCAGCAGCAATGATGCCTTGTTTTCCCTTACTACGCGCACAACTGTTTTCCACATGTTTATGCGCGTTGACGGGTCCAGCCCGGTTGTCGGCTCGTCAAGGATAATCAGCTTTGGCTCATGCATCAAGGCGCAGGCAAGATTAAGCCGGCGCTTCATGCCGCCGCTTAGATAGGCAGCAGGCACGTCCTTTTTTTCTATCAATCCTAATTCAACAAGCAGTTTTTCCGCCTGTTTTTTTGCCTTTTCGCCGCCTACGTTGTAGAGCGAACCGAAGTAAAGCAGGTTTTCCGTGCAGGTGAGCAACGGATAGATTGCGTTATCCTGCGGAGCTACGCCTATAAATCGCCTTGTTTCGGCACTAGGCGGCTTGCCAAAAAGCTGCAGCCTGCCTGAATCCGGCTTTTCCAGGCCTGTAAGAATCCTGATGAATGTGCTTTTGCCTGCGCCATTCGGGCCAAGCAGGCCCAGAATCTCCCCTTCGTTGATGACAATTGAAAAATTGTAGAGCGTGACCTTATTTGGGTAGGTCTTTGTTATATTCTCCGCTTCCACGATTGCAGGCATGGACATATATCAACCTGCTGCTTTAAATTATTTGGCGCAGGAATGAATGTGGTTTTATGACGGACATTGACTTTGCTGTTAAGTATCCATTCTCGCAGCAGGCAAAGGAAGCCATAGCCGACAGGCAGGCAACGGACGAGCTGATGGAAAGGGCATTGGCGCTAATTCTTTCATCCATGACAGGGCAGCTGCAGACGCGCGTTTACGCAGAAGACGAGGAAAAGAAAGAAGATATCGCAGCCTATGCCATGGCCAGGATGATTCTCGGCGCCATGCGCAACAGGTATATCACTGGCAAATTCGCAGTTGCCGTATCCAAGCGCACCAGGCGCTACATAAACTCGGAAAGCGAAAGCGGGCTGAAGCAGCTGCTAACTGAATTCAACATAAGGATACGGCGCGGCAAGGACAGCGACGAGGTATATCTTATAGATTACCTGCGGTTCACGCCCCATGACCAGCACTACACCTTGCTTAACCGGGAGTTCTCAGCAGGCTGGGTGAGGATAAACGACGCTGAGCGCAACAGGATGATTGAAGAGGCAGTGCGCAAGCACGTGGATAATATACCGCTATTGAAAGACCCGTCAGACAAGATAAAGCAGGTTATAGAGCGGCTCGAGCAGCAGCTGCCAAAGCAGGAAGAGCGGAAGATCAATGTCAAGCCAGGCGATTACCCGCCCTGCATATTGTGGCTGCTGGATGAGGTAAAGAAGCACCATAACCTGCCGCACCAGGCCCGCTGGTTCCTTGCGGTGTATATGATACATATAGGCATGAGCGATGAGGATATTATCTCCATATTTTCCAATCTGCCTGATTTCCAGGAGAAGATAACCCGCTACCAGGTTACGCATGCGCGCAAGCAGGAGTACTCGATTCCGACTTGCGCTACGGTTGTTTCCTACGGCCTTTGCCGCGCTGACTGCGGCATAAAATCGCCTGCGGCGTGGAGGGGAAAGCGATGAAAGAGGAGTTCTGCAGGAAAATGTTTGCCCGCTACTACCAGCAGGCTCAGTTTGACATCCTGCGCATTGACCAGCGCGAATTCGGCATTGGCAACATCAAGAAAATAGATGCAAGGCATCTTGCATTCCCGACAACTGATGCATTCCGCACGTTCCTGGTAAGCAATACGCCTCGGTTCGTTTCGCACTCTGCCGCCTATTATAGATTTCCTGCGGCTACGCCAATTGAGAAGAAAGGCAGATTAGGCGCGGATCTGATATTTGATTTGGACATGCATGCTGAAGGCAAGTATGCGGTTTACAGCCGGCTGCCTGAGATGAAAGAAGAGCTTACGCAGCTGGTGGAAGAATTCCTGCTGAAAGACTTTGGCCTGAAAAAAGAAGAGCTGCTTATCGCCTTTTCAGGCAATAGGGGTTATCACGTACATGTGCACAATGACGATTTTGCGATTTTGGATGGGGACGAAAGGAAGGAGATTACCAATTACGTGCGCGGCGAAGGCCTGCGCATCAACCAGTTCTTTTCCTGGGAGCAGGTGGGCAAGCAGCAGAAGCTTATCGGGCCAAAGCCGACAGATGGCGGCTACCGCGGCAGGCTTGCCCGGCTTGCCATAACCGTACTGCAGAATGAGCCTACTGCAATCTCGCGCATATTTGCAAAGGAAGAAAAGCGCAATTTCTTCATATCAGGCATAAACGAAGGCAACTGGAGCAGGACTACTATGAAGCTGGAATCGCTGCCTGAACGATTTAGCAAATTGCAAAGCCGGCTGGCAGTGCAAACTATCAACGCAGACCCTGCTGTCACTTACGATATGAGCAAACTGATCCGCGTGCCAAACACCATTCACGGCGATACTGGCTTTGTGGCGAAAATCGTAACTGACCTGAACAGCTTTGACCCGCTAAAGCATGCGGTGATAAACGGGCCGGCTGTTGCCATACGCTTCACCGAAGAAGTACCGCAGCTTTCGCTGCTCAATGAAACGTTCGGTCCTTTTGCTGTTGCGCAGAAAGCAGAGCTGCCGCTTGGCGTGGCAATGTTTTTCATGCTAAAGGGAAGCGCTGAGCTAAGCTAATTCATGATAACCGTAAGCCTTGCTTCCTGCGGATTTTCAGTCGGCTCCACCGTTATGCTTTTTGCTCCAATAAATGATTTCAACAGCTGCAGCGGATCGACTGTTGCTTCGCCATCTGCCTTATTTGTCCTGACCTTGCCCGTACCGTCGTAATTAAGCCTTAATTCAAACCTTGACTCCACGTTTTTTGTTTCAGCCTCGTGTTCTGACTTCACAACGAAACTGCGTTTAAAATTGATACATTCAACATCTATGCCGCTGGCAGTGACGCCGGCAACATGGATTATCGTATGACTATAAATAGTCTCATTTAGCCGGTTGTACTCGACATTCTTGCCTTTCCACAGCCTGAATTCGCAGGTTACCGAAATTACCTTGTTTGTATTCTGGTCATAGAGCTGGTGGCAAGCAGATTTTTCGGTAACGCAGGAAGTTGTCAGCAATCCGGCAACAAGAACAGCTACTGCTATGCCGGCTTTTTTACGAAGCCTGTGCGGCTCGCAGGTCTGCTGCTTTAAATGTAGTTTGTGGCTATAGACTATGCTCATAATGTTATTTTATGGTTGAAAGTATTTAATAATACAACCGAGGGTGAAGGCAGATGAGACAAAAAAAGGTTGTCCGTGCGCAGGAAAATGTACAGGGAAAAAATGAGATTAAAACTGTGGGGGACAAGGTCCTTGAAAAGCTGAAGCAGGACGAATACCTTGCAACCATAACCGAAGGCAAGCTGAAACGCATAACCTGGTCAGAGCTGCTAACACTTGCGCTGAAACTCAGGAAAATGATTGAAAGCGGCAATACTTCGCAGGAGCTGAGAAAAAAGGATGAGCTTGTCCGCAGGGTGATATACGATAGGTCGCGGCAACAGCCAGACTAGTGATTTGCCCGGTGCTGCCCACAGATTTAGTATTTTCATTAGGCATTTTGAAGCTACTGCATTGACAAGCTTACTTTTGCCTCTTCCGGATTCTCAGTCGGCGTCACTTTTATTTCATTTACACCAAGAAAAGATTTCAGCACTGCAAGGGGCCTGAACTTCCTGTTCTTCAGCTCCTCGCCTTCTGTCTGTGCATCTCCTATGCTGCCGTCATAATTAAGCGTGAATTTTGCCTTTGAGCATTCGGCTGAGTAAATTTCGCTGGAAACTTCCACTATGACGCCGTTTTTGGTGACGTCTGCTATTTTTATCTCGCTTTTTCTTGAGCCAGGCCCCTGGCCAATCTGCATGGAGTGCAGCTGCTCTCCCTTGCGCACAGTTATCACGCATATGGACGCGCCCTGGCAGGTCGACAGCTTGCTGATGTTACGCACATCAACGTCGCAGCCTGACGCCAGTGTTGCTACTAGAACTGCGGCCATTGCAAAGCCTGCTTTCTTTTGGTGCGGCACTACTGCGGTTTGTTTAGGAATATATCTGAGTTTCATAATATTGTTTTATGAGAAAGCAGGTTTAATAACATTAGCCGTCTAAATAAATTAAGGTGTAATTATGAAAAAAGGCGAACTTGAGATAGATGAGATTTTTGTTATCTTCCTGCTGCTTATCGGCATTGTTACCGCGTCGATAGTGGTAAGCAATACGCAGAAGACCGGAGACATCCTGGGCAAGGCCATGGGAGAACTCACTGCGCAATTCTATAAAGAAAATCCGACAGGCCAGTACACAACGTCAGTCTACACCTGGTCGCTTTCAGGCCAGGATAAAATGATAGATGATGTGCCCTACGGCACTGAGATGACCGTGCCGGATGATGCGGTGCTGATAGATGACAGATTCCCGATAAACATGCGCGCAGCAGAATTCCGCGTAGCTGAGCGGAAAGATGTTACCGAACCGTTTCATATCCAGGTGGCAGTAGTTGCAGTAGGGAATAACACGCCGTTCACTGAATGGACTCCGTTTGACAAGACCAACTTCAACATGAGCTTCTATGACGATGCAAAAGTCAGGAAAACGCTGGAATACTGCTCGGTTTACGATGCGAAGGTCTATCCGGCGTATGTCGTCTACTATGCAAAGTGCCTGATAATCTGGAATAATTAGAAATAGGAAAGAAAAAAATTACTTGGACTTGCCGCCCATCTGGATTCTTGGCGGAATGAACGGAGCCGAGAGATTCAGCACTCTTGCGAGCAAGGTGCCGTTTGCGCTTCCGCTGTAGTTTATCGCGCTCAATACGAGCGTGGTGTACTCTTCCGGAAGCTTCTTGTTCTTTTTCCACTCGTCACCTATTTTCTTGGCAAGCGTATCTTCTTCTGTGGAAAGTAAGGTTCCCTTAATCTGCAGCTGGCCGACTGCCTCATCGTAGTTTGCTATGAAAGTGTAGTCCAACTCAATATTCTTGCCGCTAACGCGAACATCTTCTACGCTGATGTTCATGCTCAGGCCCTTTATCGGCTCAGAGTTGTTCCTCTTGCCTGACACTTCCCTAATCCTTTCTCCAACGATTGCCATTAGATAACCTCCTGTAGGTTTTTTGATTAATAGCAAATGGTTTAAAAGCATTCACTGCTGGCCTTTAGGTATTTAAGGTTGCCCGTACCTAATTTATTTATGGCCTTGGAGCAAGCACGAAAAAGGAAAACCGAGGAAAAAC